>JBDTTJ010000400.1:0-2521 GCA_039930645.1 Acidobacteriota bacterium | reverse complement strand
GCCGCCCGCGTATACTCCGCGGCCGCATGGAAAAAACATTCGCCATCCTCAAGCCGGACGCCGTCGAGTCGAAGAGCGCCGGGAAGATCCTCGCGCGCATCGAAGCCGAGGGCTTCCGGGTCGTCGCCTTCAAACGCCACCGCATCACGAAGACCGAAGCCGAGTCGTTCTACGGAGAGCACGCGGCCAAGGGCTTCTTCTCCTCCCTCGTCGCCTACATGACGTCGGGGCCCGTCTACGTCGCCGTCCTCGAGCGCGACAACGGCGTCGCCCACTGGCGCTCGACGATGGGTGCGACGGACCCGGGCAAGGCCGACGCCGGCACGATCCGCAAGGAGTTCGGCCAGTCGATCGAGCGCAACGCGGTGCACGGCTCGGCGAATTCCGCCGACGCCGCCCGCGAGGTGACGTTCTTCTTCCCGGCCATCGATCTCCTTTAGTCCCGCGTGTTGTAGCGCGCGTCACACATTTGCCGCTTCGGGGCCGCCTCTGGCGGCCTCTTTGCTTTTGAATGTAGAAAGGCGCCGACACTTCCCTCGGGAAAGGCCCGTCGCGCCCTACCGTAACTCATGCTCAAACAGAGACTTCCGCTCCTCGCACTACTCCTCGCGCCGGCCTTGACGCTGGCGGCGGGGCTCTCTGCGCAGGTCTCCAAGCCGGCGAAAGCGACCGGTTCGGTGTCCGTCGGTTACGTAATGGTGCCTTTCGTCCTCACGGATCTGAAGGGAAAGCCGGTCGCGGACCTCAGGGAGAAGGACGTCACGCTCCTCGTGGACGGCCAACCCGTCCTGACGGACCTCTTCTCGCGCAGTGACGACGCGCCTGTCTCGTTCACGATCCTCCTCGACGGATCGGGCTCGATGGGGCTCGTCGGAAAGATGGACGGCGCCCGGGCCGCCGTGCGATCCCTCGTCCAGCAGCAGCTCCCGGGCGACGACTTCTCGCTCTACGTCTTCTCATCGGGCGCGGTCCGCGAGGTCGTGCCCTTCACGCCCGACCCGGCGAAGCTCCTTGCGGCGGTCGACGCCGTGACGCCGCAGGGGCGGACCGCGTTCTACGACGCGCTCGCCCGGATGCCCGACCGCACGCTGCTCGGGCGGAACGGGTCGCGCGCGATCATCCTCTTGACGGACGGGATCGACAACGCGTCCGAGCTGACGCGCGACGACCTGGCCGCGCTGCTGGAAGGCGTGGACGTCCCGGTCTACCCGATCGGCCTGCGCTCGCCCGGCGCGCCGCTCGTGCCGCCCCCCGGCGTGACGCCGGAGGCGATGCTGAACCTCGACATCCTCGCGCACGTCGCGCGCCTGTCCGGAGGGCTCCTCTCGATCGTCGATGACGCCGCCCAGCTGCCGGCCGCGATCGGGCGCGTCGAGAAGGACCTGCGCACGCAGTACCTGATGGGCTTCACGCCCACGGGCGCGGGCCCCGTCCGGTACCGCCGAATCTCGCTGCGACTTTCAGGCCCCGCACGACCCGTCCGCGTCCGGGCGGGCTACCGGGGCACCTTGCCGCCCATCAAGGGCGGCTGAACCACGGAACAAGGAGGACTCATGAAGGTACCCGTCACAGTTTTCGCGGCCGCTCTCGGCCTGTCCCTCGTCGGTTGCGCGACGACGAGCGACGTCGACAAGAAGATCGCGGAGTCCCAGTCGAAGACCGACAAGAAGATCGAGTCGGTCGAGACGCAGGTCGAGCAGCTGCAGGACGGCCAGAAGGCGACTTCCGGCAAGCTCGACGAGCAGAGCAAGCAGATCGAGCAGCTCGGGCAATCGGCCAAGGACGCGCTCGCCCGCGCCCAGGAAGCCGGCGTCCTCGCGAAGGGCAAGATCGTCTTCCAGCAGTCGTTCGCCGAGGACCGCGTCCGCTTCAAGACGGCGTCCTACGAACTGACGAAGGACGCGAAGGCGGCGCTCGACGAGTTCGCCGTTAAGGTCAAGGCGCTCGACAAGGGCGTCTACCTCGAGATCCAGGGCCACACGGACGACACGGGCGGCGCCGACTTCAACGACCAGCTCGGCCAGCAGCGTGCCGAGGCGGTCCGCCGCTACCTCGCCCGCCAGCACCACCTTCCGCTCGGCCGCATGTCGACGATCTCCTACGGCGACACGCTCGCGGTCGAGACGAACAAGACGGCCCTCGGCCGGTCGAAGAACCGCCGCGTCGTCGTCGTCGTCCTCGAGTAGGAGAGGACACCCGGATTCTCTTGGAAGGGTGTGTTGGCGAGAGGCGCTCTTGTCACTGCGGGGGTTATCCCGGCGTCGCGGCCCCGCTCACCCTTCTAAGAAATCTTCTTCCTTCTCTTCTTCCTCAGCTCGTCCAGCAGCTTGAGGAAGTCGCCCGGGGGGTCCGCGTCCAGCGAGACCGCCTTTCCTTCCTCCGTCTTCCACCCGAGGTGCCCGGCGTGGAGCGCCTGGCGCGGGAAGGGGACGGGGAACGGCTTGGCCTTGCGGTCGCGGTAGACGGAGTCGCCCACGAGGACGTGCCCCGCGTTCGCGAAGTGGATGCGGATCTGGTGCGT
>JBDTTJ010000399.1:0-2521 GCA_039930645.1 Acidobacteriota bacterium | reverse complement strand
CGGATCGCCTCGTCGAGCGCGTCGTAGATGATCACGAAGCCCTCGAGGAGGTGGATGCGGCGGCGCAGCTCCTCGAGGTCGAACGTGAAGCGGCGGCGCACCGTCTCGAAACGGAAGTCGAGGAAGTGGCGCAGCATCGCCTTGAGCGAGAGGCGCGCGGGCTCGCCTACGTCCGGGTTCGGGCCCGGGACGAGGCACGTGAGGTTGATCGGGACCGTCGTCTCGAGCGGCGTGTGCTTGTAGAGATACGTCATGACGAGTGCCGGGTCCGTGTCGCGCTTGATCTCGAGGACGATCCTGACGTCGTCCGTCGACTCGTCACGCACGTCCACGAGGACCGGAAGCCGCCGTTCGATGATCACGTCCGCGATCTTCGAGACGAGCGAGGCCTTCTCCAGCGCGTACGGGATCGACGTGACGACGATCGTCTGTGCGCCGCGCGCTCCCTCCTCGACTTCCCACTCGGCCCGCAGCTTGAGCGTGCCCTGGCCCGTCTCGTAGAGCGCGCGCATCTCGCGCTTGCCCCCGAGGAGGAGGCCGCCCGTCGGGAAGTCCGGGCCCTTGATGTGCTTCAGCGGGTCCGCGTCGGGGTCGTCGACGGCCGCGATCGCCGCGTCGAGGACCTCGACGGGGTTGTGCGGCGGAATGGACGTCGCCATGCCGACGGCGATGCCGCTCGCCCCGTTCACGAGGAGGTTCGGGAAGCGCGCCGGGAGGACCACCGGTTCGAAGTGGACGCCGTCGAAGTTCGGGCGCCAGTCGACCGTCTTCTTGCGGATCTCCGAGAGGAGCTCGATGGCGAGGGGCCTGAGCCGCGCTTCCGTGTACCGGTACGCGGCGGCCGAGTCGCCGTCCAGGGAGCCGAAGTTCCCGTGGCCGTCGACGAGCGGTGCGCGGAGCGAGAAGGGCTGCGCCATCCGGACCATCGCGTCGTAGATCGCGACGTCGCCGTGAGGGTGGTACTTGCCGATCACGTCGCCGACGACCGACGCGGACTTCTTGAACTTCGCGTCGGGCATCAGGTGGAGGTTCTGGAACATCGCAAAGAGGATCCGGCGCTGGACGGGCTTCAGGCCGTCGCGGACGTCGGGCAGCGCGCGCGAGGTGATGACGGACAGGGCGTAGTTCAGGTACCGGCGACGGGCTTCCTCCGGAAGGGCGACCTCCGCGTCGAACGGCAGGGGCGGCTGGCCGCCGGAAGCGGCGGATTGCTTGCGTGTCATGCGTGCTCCGGGCGCGCTCAGCGCGCCGCGGTGGGCAAGGTAGCGGGGCGCGGCGAGGGCGTCAAATGCACGCCGGCTCCCGCCCCGCTTGACAGCCCCCGGCGGCCGGGTCAGGCTGCCCGGGCGTGGACGCGGCGGCTGACGACCTCTTCGCGCGTATCGTCGCGGGCGACCGCGAGGCGTTCGGCGCGTTCTACGACCTCCACGCACCGGTCCTTTTCGGCTTCTGCGTCCGTATCCTGAAGGACGCGAGGGACGCCGAAGACGTGCTGCAGGAGACATTCGTCCAGGCCTGGCGCGACGCGCGCCGCTTCGACGGCGCTCGCGCGTCCGTTCGGGGGTGGCTGTTCACGATCGCGCGCAGCCGGGCGCTCGATCGCTGGCGGAGCCGCCGGTCGTTCGAAAAGAGGATCACGGCGGCGGACACACCCATCCTCGAGCAGGTCGCCGGCGCCGCCGACGAGACCGAGGCAGCCGGCGTGCGCGACTTCGTCGAGCGCGCGCTCGCCCAGCTGAACGAGAACGAGCAGGCGGTCCTCCGCCTCGCCTACTTCGAAGGTCTGACGCAGGAAGAGATCGCCGCGCGCCTCGCCGAGCCGCTCGGGACCGTGAAGAGCCGGACGCGCTCGGGCCTCTTGAAGATGCGCACGATCGCGGCGAACGCGCAGAAGGAGATCAGCCGTGGCTGACGAGCGCACGCGCGCGCTCCGCACTGCGGAAGAGGCCGCCTTTTGGGCCGAGGCCCTCGAGGCCGAGCTCGACGCGCTCGACACGGGCGCGAGGATCGAGCCGCCCGCCGAGGTCCGGGACCGCGTCCTGTGGGAGATCCGCGGTCCCGGCGCCGAAGCCGCCGCTCACGCGATCGCCGAGGCCGGGCCGGACCGGGGCCTCGCCACGATGATCTGGGCGCTCGGTGTCGCCGCGTCGTTCATGCTCGCGGCGGCGTTCGGGGCCCTCTGGTACGCGACGCGCGCGGACCTCGCGGCGACGCGCGAGAACGTCTCGCGCCTCGAGACGATGGTCAAGGAACGTGACCGGCAGATCTCGCTGACGTCGCAGGAAATTTCCTGGCTGAAGGACCCGCGCGTGCAGGTCGCGCTCCTGAAGGGGCTCGAGGGAAACCCGGCCGCCCGCGCCAAGCTCCTCTGGAATCCCGGGACGAAGCAGGGAATCCTCTGGGTGTCCGGCCTGCCTCCCCTGCCGCTCGAGAAGAGCTACGAGCTGTGGGCGTTCGTGGGCGACCAGCCCGTCCCGGCCGGGACGTTCGACGCCAAGAGCGACGGGGCGACGGTGATCCC
>JBDTTJ010000398.1:0-2533 GCA_039930645.1 Acidobacteriota bacterium | reverse complement strand
CAGGATGGACGCCGTGGCGCCATATGCAGCCGATGCTTTCGGCGATCTGTTGGACAATGCAAACGGCGACGGCCGGGGCTGAGGCGGTATCGTCGCGGGGCCACTAGGACCCCCCCTCGCCCGACCGACATGATGCGCGACCCAAGTAGTCCAGCCACGCACGATCTCCTCCGCCTTGGCTTGCGAATAGTCAACCAAGGGGGCGGGCCGATGTTCCGTGATTTCGTGAACATGGCGCCTGCTGTGTTCGGTCGCGTGGATTACGACACCTCCGACCCGGCGCCGGTCGGTCAGGGGGTCACACTGCATTCATCTGTGCCGCTACGTTCTTCTTCTCTACCGCGGAAGGCGCTGTCGTGGGGGTCCTTCCTCGCGCGTGTCGGCGGTCGCGTTCTTGCCCCAGGGAGCCCAAAACGGATCCTTCTCGTGACGAACCCGCCTCTTTCCCCGCTGCTCGGTCTTCTCGCGCATGCGATTTGGGGGAGCCGGTACGTGCTGCTCTTCTTCGACGTCTACCCGCGCGCCCTGACGGCCCTGACCTCGGTGAGCCCGCGCTCGCCGGTCGTGAAGTTGTGGCACGCAATAAACCGCGCTGCGGTAGCTCGCGCCGAGGCCGTCGTAACAATTTCCGCAGATCTAGCTAGCGAAGTCGAGCGTTACCTCGCGCCGGGTCGCGGCCCGCGCCGCGTCGATGTGGTGCCGACGTGGGTGAACACCTCGCGCGTGCGACCCCTTCCGAAGAGCGAAAACCCGTTCGCGGCGCGGCACGGTCAAGTAGACCACGTGACCGTTCTTTACGCCGGCAACCTCGGAGCCGTGCACGACTTGTCCCTATTGCCGGACCTCGCGGAATCCCTTCGTGACGACCCGCGAATCCGGTTTCTGATCGTGGGCGAGGGTGCAGGCCGTTCTGAGCTGGAGGCGGAGATCGCGCGCCGCGGGCTTACGAACGTCTCCTGGCTCCCACCACAACCGGAAGCCGAACTGCCGATGCTCCTCGCGACAGGGGACGTAGCCCTCGTCGCCCTCGCGCGCGGCGCGGAGGGCGTGTCGATGCCCAGCAAGACGTACTACTCGATGGCGGCCGGCAGCGCGATCTTCGGCCTGAGCCGACCCGGGAGCGACGTCGCGCGCGTAATCGAGGCATTCGAATGCGGCGTCAACGCCGACCCCGCCAACCGAGAGGCGGCGGTGGCGGCACTGCGGGATCTCGTGACGAATGCGCCGCGCCTGGCGCTTCTGCGCGCGAACGCGCGCCGGGCAGCGGAGAGCGAGTTTTCGGTCGAGGTCTGCGTGCCGCGGCTGCTCGACCTCGTGCAAAAGGCGCTCGTATGACAACGCTCTATCGTGCCTCCGGAAAGAGGTGCATCGACGTTTTCGTCGCGGCCACCGGCCTCGTTGTCCTGTCGCCGGTGCTCCTGATCGCTGCGGCCGCCGTCCGTCTCGGAATGGGCCCTTCGGTCCTCTTCCGCCAGACGCGGCCGGGCCTATTCGGCGCCCCGTTCGAGGTGCTGAAGTTCCGCACGATGCGCAACGCGCGCGACGCGTCCGGCCGGCTCCTTCCCGACGCGGAGCGGCTGACGCGGTTCGGCGCCTTCTTGCGGCGTACGAGCCTCGACGAGCTGCCGCAGCTCTGGAACGTGCTCCGGGGCGACATGAGCCTCGTCGGGCCGCGGCCCCTCCTGATGGAGTACCTTCCGCTCTACAGTCCCGAGCAGGTGCGCCGGCACGAGGTGCGGCCCGGCCTGACGGGCTGGGCGCAGGTGAACGGACGGAACGCGCTCTCGTGGGAGGAGAAGTTCCGATTGGACGTGGAGTACGTTACGCACTATTCGTTGAGGTTCGACATGAGGATCCTCCTGAAGACGGTCTTGGCCGTGGTCACGGGTCGGGGCGTTGCCGCCGAGGGGAGCGCGACGATGCCGGCGTTTACGGGGACGCCACCCGTGGAGAAGACATGAAGAGAATCGTCATCCTCGGCGCGGGCGGCTTCGCCCGCGAAGTACGCTGGCTGCTCGACGAGATCAACGCGGCGGCCCTTGAGTGGAGGTTCACTGGTTACGTGGTCACGGACCTTTCGCGTCTCGGAGAACATGACGACCGCGAGAGCGTTCGGGGCGACGTTTCCTGGCTGGAGTCTCACGTTTCCGAGGTCGACGCCCTCGCAGTCGGAATCGGAAATCCGGCCGTGCGCCTCGAGCTGGGGGCCGCGTTGAAGAAGCGGCTGCCGGGCCTAAGCTGGCCCGCGCTCGTGCATCCCACGGTGCGGATCGATCGTGGCTCATGCACTCTTGGAGAAGGGGTGCTCCTCTGCGCCGGAGCGATCGCGACCGTGAACGTCCAGTTCGAGGCATTCTCGATGGTGAACCTCTCGTGCACGATCGGGCACGAGGCCGTCATCGGCGAGGGAGCTGTTCTGAACCCGACGGTGAACATCTCGGGCGGCGTCGTGCTGGGCCGGGGCGTTCTCGTCGGGACGGGTGCGCAGATCCTCCAGTACGTCAAGGTCGGGGACGGGGCTACGGTCGGAGCG
>JBDTTJ010000397.1:0-2539 GCA_039930645.1 Acidobacteriota bacterium | reverse complement strand
AGGGGCGAGCGGGAGAAGTAGAGCGCGCGGCCGTCGTCGGCGCGGACGACCTTCACGTTGTTCGGGTTCGCGATCTCGGCGGCGTCGTGGATCGGGAGCGCGACCGTCGCGAGCGGGAACTCGGGGTGGTCGAGGAGAAAGCCCGCCACGCGGTCGACGTTTTCGGGGTCCATCATCGGCTCGTCGCCCTGCACGTTCAGCACGACCGCGACGTTCAGGTCCTTCACGGCCGCCCAGACGCGATCGGTTCCCGAGGCGAGCGCGGGGTCCGTCATGACGGCCCGGCCTCCCGCCGACTCCACGGCCCGTGCGATCCGCTCGTCGTCCGTCGCGACGAGGACGAGGTCCACGCGGCGGGCCTTCTGCGCCTGTTCGAGCACGCGGACGACCATCGGGATGCCGGCGATCGGGTGGAGGGGTTTGCCCGGGAAGCGCTCCGCTCCGTAGCGGGAGGGGATGACGGCGGCGGCGTTGAGGGGGGAGGAGTCCGCCGTCCGGTGCACGTTCGATCCTAACTCGGCGTGTGCGACCCCGTCAACGAACTCCGGCCCCGAAACGGGAAGTCGTCACCGGCCCGGGAGGGTCGGTGACGACGCGAGGAGAGAAAAACGGGATTCGGGGGGCTTCTATCCGGCCGCGTTGCGTCGGCCGGCGGTGTTCTCGGCTTCCTCGGCCTCCTCCTCCACGAGGTCGTGAAGGGGGAGCGGCGACGTGTCGACGGCGCCGGACAGCTCCTGGATCCCTTCGCGGGCCGCGACGGAGTAGGAGTTGGAATCGTCGTAACCGGAGGCCGCGATGACCTTCTCGTACGTGAGGAGGGCCTTCGTGGGCTCCTTCAGCGCGTAGTGGTACGTGTGGGCCACGGTCATCCGGGCCTGCAGGTCGTAGGGGTTGAGCCGGAGGATCTTCGCGAGGAAGACGAGCGCGTCCGAGTGGCGCTCCTCCTCGAGGGCGACTTCCGCCCTGTGGCGGTAAAGCGCCACTTCCTCTTCGAGAGTGAAGTCCTCGCGTCCCGAAGCGCCGAACGGCGTACGGAACGAACGGAACAGCTTTTCGATCATTGAGTCTCCTGATCGTCCCCGAAGCTGTGGGGTGCTCTGTTCATAACCACGATAGGTTGTGGTTAAGGTACGACTGTCGAGAACCGAAATCAAGGGAGAAACCGTAAGAAAGAAGGAATTTCTTAGAAGACGCCTTATTTATTTCGGGTGCTATGAGCACATATGGCCGTTGCCGGGCTCGCGTTAGGCAGACTTCACCCTCCGCCTTCTTTCATTCGAAGGAGGTTAAATCTATATCTATTAATTATTTACGTCTATTTGCGGCGTATTCGGCGGCCAGGAGAAACCCTTCGCGCGAGGCCGTCTCCGGGAAGGAGGCCGCGATCTCGCGGGCCCGCTCGGCGTGGTCTTCGGCCATCCCGTGCGCCCGGTCGAGCGCGCCGAGACGGTGGACGATCTCGAGGATCTGCCCGGGCCGCACGGCATCGAAGCCCTCTTCTTTCACGACGGTCTCGATGAGCTTTCGTTCGGCGCGCGTCGCCTGCGGCAGGCAGAGGATCAACGGGAGCGTGAGTTTTCCTTCCTTGAGGTCGGACAGGACGGGCTTGCCGAGGTCGGCTTCATTCGCCGTGTAGTCGAGCAGATCGTCCTGCAGCTGGAACGCGATTCCGAGCGAGAGGCCGTACTCCCAGAGGCGCTTCCCCCACGCCTCGCTGCTCTGCCCGAATGCATCGGGGACGAGGTACGACGGGATCTTGCAGGCGCCGGCGAAGAGGAGGGCCGTCTTGCGCCGCACGATGTCCAGGTAGCCCTCGAGCGTGAGGTCGAGAAGCCCGCGCCGCTCGGCTCCGATGATCTCGCCCTCCGTCATGCGCAGCGTCACGTCCGAGAGAACGCGCAGGACGCGCAGATCGCCCTCTTCCAGAGCGATCTCCATGGACTTCATGTACAGGAAGTCGCCGAACAGGACGGTCAGCTCGTTGCCCCAGCGGCGGTTCACGCTGGTCCGCCCGCGGCGGGTCTCGGCGTCGTCGATGATGTCGTCGTGGACGAGCGTCGCCGTGTGGATGAACTCGATCATGGCGCCGTAGCGCACGTCACGGTCGCCTTCGTACCCGAGCATGTGCGCGCCCAGGAGAAGGAGCGCCGGGCGGATGCGCTTGCCGCCGCCCTCGACGAGGTAGTCGCCGATCAGGGCGATCGTCGGGATTCCGGACCGGGTCCGGTCGATGAGAACCGTCTCGACCTCCTTGAGCTTCGCCTCGATGGGGGCGAGCGCCCGGAGGAGGCGGCGGCCCGTCTCGCGCTCCTCGGCCGGGAGCGTCGCGACGAGAAGGCGGTCCTTGAGAGAGGTCTGGCTCATACGCGCGGGCCGCATCTTACCGCCCCTTCCGATGGGTCTACGCCCGGTGGAGGGGGCAGGATGCTCTAGCCCCGGAAATTCGTGAACTGAAGCGGAATGCCGAAATCAGCACCCCGGAGGAGGGCGATCACGGCCTGCAGGTCGTCCTTCTTCTTGCCCGAGACCCGGAGCTGCT
>JBDTTJ010000396.1:0-2557 GCA_039930645.1 Acidobacteriota bacterium | reverse complement strand
CCGGCTTCTACTTCAACAAGGCCAACTGGGAGATCGTGACGGTCAGCGGCAAGAAGGGCGGCGTGCTGCCCGGCGACGCGAAGGCCGACTACCTGAGGGTCCCCGCCGTGGCGATGCTCGCCGGAGCTCCCGTGCTCGGCGCGGCCTTCGTCGTCTTCCTCCCCGTCATCGGCTTCGCGCTCCTGGCCTCGGCGGCCTTCAAGAAGGCGTTCCGTCACGCCGCGACGCCCGCGCAGAAGGAAGCGCACGTCCGCCACGGCGACTGAGGGTTGAAGACGCCGTCAGGCCCGGCCGGAAACCGCGTCGCGCATCACGACGCCGATCCGGTCGAACGCGGCGCGCCACGCGGCCGCGTGCGCCTCGGTGAAGCCCGCGCCGATCTGGTCGCGCAGGGTCCCCACGAGCGCCTCGCGGAACGTTGCGAAGTGCGCGTCCGTGACGCCGTACGCCGCGTGCCGCTGTCCGAGGTCGCGCAGCGGCCGCTCGCCCGAGTGAGCGTCCTCGAGGCCCGCCACGGCGAGGCCGAGAGCGCTCACGAACATCGCCCCCTGCGCGTCGAGGTCGCCCTTGAAGAGCGCTCTCAGCGACGGGTCCAGGTCGAACAGCCTCTCGTAAAACGAGCGCCCGACGCCCCTCGGAATGGGACGGAGGCTTTCGAAGCTCTCTCGCACGAGGGCCATCTCTTCGCGGGTCATCCTCAGGATCATGCCACGGGGCGGCGCGCCCGCGCGGCGGCCCGCGCTAGACTGAGAAACGGCGCGGAGCTCGCGCACACATGACACTGCCGCGACTCATTCTCACGGGAGCGTCCGGCTTCGTGGGACGCCATCTCCTCGAGGCGATCTGCGACGACTGGACCGTCTACGGGATCGCCCGCCGCTCGCAGGCGCGCTGCGGCGCGCCGGTGCACCCCAACCTCACGTGGTTCCAGGTGGACATCGGCGACCGCGAGGCGCTTGCGGGCGTCTTCGGAAGGATCAAGGCCGAGGGCGGTGCGGACGTCGTTCTGCACCTCGCCGCGCACTACGACTTCACGGGGGAGGAGCATCCCGAGTACTTCCGCACGAACGTCGACGGTCTCAGAAATACGCTCGACCTCTCCGTCGACGTCGGCGTGAAGCAGTTCTTTTTCTCGAGCTCCGTCGCGGCCTGCGAGCTGCCGCCACCCGGGGAAACGCTCGACGAGACGAGCCCGCCCGACGGCCGCCACATTTACGCCCAGACGAAGCGCATCGGCGAAACGATGGTGGGCGGCTACAAGGACCGCTTCACGCCCGTGATCGTACGTTTCGCGGCGATGTTCTCCGACCACTGCGAATACCCGCCGCTCTACATGTTCTTCGAGACGTGGCTCTCGGACGCGTGGAACCGGCACGTCCTCGGCGGGAAGGGCGAGAGCGCGATCCCGTACCTCCATGTGTCGGACGCGGTCGCGTTCCTCGCGCGCCTCCTCGAGCGGCGGCGCGAGTGGGAGCCAAGGGAAGTCCTCATCGCGAGCCCCGATGGCGCGACGAGCCACAACGAGCTCTTCGCGGCGACGATGGCCCACGAGAGCCCGGCCCCGGCCCCGCCGATCCGGATGCCGAAGATCCTGTGCGGGCCCGGAATGTGGGCGCGCGACATCGCGGGACGCCTCCTGGGCGCCCGCCCGTTCGAGCGACCGTGGATGGCCGACTACATCGACACGGTCATGGCGATCGATGCCAGCAAGACGCGGGCGCGCACGGGCTGGGCGCCGCGGGACCGCCTCGAGGTGATCCGTCGCCTCCCGTTCCTGCTCGAGAACCGCCGGACGTACCCGCTCGACTGGCATCGCCTGAACCGCGCCGCGATGAAGACGGTTCACGTGCCGCAGAATCTGAGGCTCTACCAGCTCCTCGAGCGGCACCAGCCCGAGCTCGTCGAGGCGTACTCGAAGGCGCTCGACGAAGCGCGCCTCCCCTCCTACGCGAACGTGAGCCCCGAGGACCACGAGTGGCACCACAAGATGATCCTCCGCCAGATGATGAACGCCGTCCGGACGCAGGACCGCCACGTCCTCGTCGCGTACTGCGGCGACCTCGCCGAGCGCCGCTACCGGAAGGGCTTCCGGGAAGAGGACCTCTGCCGGGCGATCGCCGCGCTGAACGGCGTCTGCACGAGTGTCCTCGCGCGCGACTCCGACGCGACGGCGCTCGCCGCCGAGATCCACGACGACATCTCGACGCCGCTCAAGTGGGGCGTAGACCGCATTCAGGAGACGTACGAGACCCTTGCGGCGGCCGACGCGCGGCGCATCCGCGCCGCCGCGGCTGGCGACGCCGCTTCAGGCTCGGGCCGCTGACGCCGCCGGCTCCGCCCGTTCGGCGACCGCCCGGCGGTGCAGGGCCCACACGACGGCGCCCATGAGTGCGTCGCCGGCCGCCGAGACGGGAACCATCCACGGGCCGCCGTCGACCGCCGTCATCGTCAGGAGGAAGACGACCGCGATCGACTTCGTCGTGAGGAGGAACGTCACGCCGCCCGACCGGTGGTACTCGAGGAGGTACCCCGCGACGACGACGAAGTGAAAGATCCC
>JBDTTJ010000395.1:0-2563 GCA_039930645.1 Acidobacteriota bacterium | reverse complement strand
TGAACTGCTTCCACGTCGCGCCCGACCTCGGCTTCGTCCTCGCCGAGGCGAAGGCGGCTCTGAAGCCGGGAGGCGTCGTCGTGGTGTCGGAGTGCGTGAAGCCGGGTGCGCACCCGCCGCCGTCCTACGTCGACTTCGTCTTCGACTTTCTCGCGAGTTTCACGGACGTGAGGACGGACCCCGTGCTGCGCCCGAACCACGGCTTCCTGTCGCCGGCCGCGTGGCGCGCGTCCTTCGCCGCCGCGGGCTTCCACGGCGTGGAGGTCCTGCCGGACGTCGACGCCGTCGCCGCGCGCTTCCCGAAGTTCTTCGTGGGCGCGCTCGTCGCGCGCGCGTAGCCGCTCAGCCCTTCTTCTTCTTCGCCGCCGGGCGCAGCGCGCCACGGTCCACGAAATACGCGACGTCCTCGACGACATCGCGGTCCACGTGCCCGGGCTTCCCGTACTCGGCGGGTGCGCTCGGCCCCTCGCCCGCCACGAACAGGTGGTTCAGCTTCGGGTACGACCGGAACGCCGTTCGCGACACGTCCTTCAGCGCGCGCTGCCAGCCGGCGAAGTCCTTCATGCTCACCTGATAGTCGCGTCCGCCCTGCAGGACCAGGACGGGAATGCCGAGCCCGGACAGCGTGAGCGCCGGTGTCTGGGACTTCAACTCGAGCCAGTAGGACGGCGGGGCGCCGAAGATCGTGGTCGTTCCCGGCGCAATCGGGCGGCCGGCGTAGAGTTCCGCGAGAGCGTCGGCCTCGCGGCGGAGCGCCGGGGCCGTCGCTTTCTGCGCGTCGCTCGCGTGCGGACCCGAAAGGGCCTCGACCTGGTCGTGCACGACCTGCGACATCGGGCGCGACGGCGCCGCGAGGAGGATGACGCCGGCCGTCCGGTCGTCGAGAAGCGCGATCCGCGGCGCGAGGAGCCCGCCGAGGCTGTGGCCCAGCAGGAAGACTTTCGCCGCGTCGACGCCCGGCGTCGCGCGCAAAACCCCGAGGGCGGCGACCGCGTCGTCGAGGACCTCGTCCTTGAGCGTCATGTCGCGCGTGCCCGCGAGCTCCTTCGCGAACGCATTCGTCCGCTTCTCGTAGCGGAGGACGGCGATCCCGCGCGACGCGAGGCCCTGCGCGAGGTCCTGAAACACGCGCGTCCCGCCGACGGTTTCGTCGCGGTCGTGCGGCCCCGAGCCGTGGACGAGGACGACGCCCGGGAACGGCCCTTTGCCCTTCGGCATCGACAGCGTCGCCTGCAGCGTCACGAGCCCCGCGGCGACGGAGGTCTCGCGCTCGGTGAACGCCGCGGGCGTCACGTAGTCCGGCGCCTTCCACTCGGCTCTCGCGCCGGACTCCGGAGCGAGGAACATCCCCGCGAGGCGCCCGTCGGGGCGGATCGTGAGCCGCAGCTCGGCCTTCTGCTTCTCGAACGTGCAGGCCGCGAACGCGAGCGTGAACTCCCCCGCGAACGACGTCCGGGCCTCGGCGCAGCCGCGCAGGGCGCCCGCGCGCTTCAGCGTGTCGGCCCAGAAGACGCGTAGGGCCGCGTCGGGCAGCGCCGCCTTCAGCCTCTCGTCGAAACGCGACTCGAGGGCGGCGAAGTCGTCCAGTTTGAGCTCCGCGGCGACTTGCCGCGCGATGTCGGCCGCGGCCGCCGCCGGGAGGACCGAAACGTCCTCCGGCCTGCCGCCGCGCCCGGAGGCCTGCGCGAAGGCGGAAGGAGCGGCGGCGAGGAAGCACAGGAGGAGGGCGAAGCGCATGAATCAGTTTACTCATGGAGCGCCCCCGATTCCTTCTGATACTGTCCGCGACCGCTATGAAAATTCACGAATACCAAGCGAAAGAAGTTCTCCGCGGGTTCGGGGTCGCCACCCCCCGCGGGCGCGTGACGGACTCGCCGGAAGAGGCGGGACGGATCGCGAAAGAGTTCGGCGGGCGCGCCGTCGTCAAGGCGCAGGTCCACGCGGGAGGCCGCGGCAAGGGCGGCGGCGTCAAGGTCGCGAAGAGTCCCGAAGAGGCCGAGGCCCTCGCTCGCAAGATCATCGGGATGCAGCTCGTGACGCACCAGACGGGTCCGAGCGGCCAGAAGGTCAAAAAGGTCCTCGTCGAGGAGGCCCTCGACATCGCGCAGGAGCTCTACCTCGGGATCACGCTCGACCGCTCGATCGGCAAGCCCGTCATGATGGTGTCGAAGCAGGGCGGCATGGAGATCGAGGTCGTCGCCGCCAAGGACCCCGCCGCGATCGTCAAGGAGGCGTTCGAGCCGTCGTGGGGCCTCCAGCCCTACCAGGCGAGGAAGCTCGCCGACGCGCTCGGCCTTACGGGCGAGACGCACAAGAAGGCCGTCGGCTTCCTGATCGCGCTCGCGAAGGCTTACGTCGCGACGGACGCCTCGCTCGCCGAGATCAACCCGCTCCTCATCACGGGGACGGGCGACGTCTTCGCGCTCGACGCGAAGATGAACTTCGACGACAACGCGCTCTTCCGCCACACGGCGATTCGCGAGTACCGCGATCTCGACGAGGAGGATCCGCTCGAGGTCGAGGCCTCGAAGTTCGGCCTCAACTACATCAAGCTCGACGGAAA
>JBDTTJ010000394.1:0-2659 GCA_039930645.1 Acidobacteriota bacterium | reverse complement strand
ACAGCATTCCACCGGTTAACCCGGGTGAACAACCTCCTGAGCCTTTACAGCTAGCTCCCTATTTTTTCCAGGACGCGATCGACTTCTCGAGCTCGGCGACCGCCTCGGGCGAGGGCTTCTGCTCGGCGGCCTTGCCGGCGGCGAGCGCCTTCTCGGCCGCAGCGATCGCGCCCTTCTTGTCGCCCTGCCCGGCGAGGACGTTCGCCCTCAGCGAGAGGTTCCCGAACGTCTCCTTCGTCGAGATCGACCGCTCGAGGAACTTCGCGGCGTCTTCGGGGGCGTATTTCATGTCGTAAAGGCCGCGGGCGGCGGTCAGCGACGTGCGCCAGTCGTCCACCTTCGCGTCCGCCACGGCCATCTTCGCTTTGTGGAGGAAGGCGGCGTTCGTGTCGACGCCGATCGCGAGAGTGAGCTTGAGCTTTTCCCACGCGATCGCGAGCGTCGCGCCGGCCGACGTGGCGGCCGGGAAGGAGATCGTGAAGAACTCCTTGTTCTCGGCAAGCGCGGCAGGCTTCACCTTGACGCGCAGAACGTCCTTGTCGGCCGCGTAGTCTGCCGGCGAGCCCGTGGACTGCTTGTTGAAGATGACGGTCCACTCGGCCTTGCCGGGGATCGTGAAGAGGCCGTACGCGCCGGCCGCGAGCTTCTGGCCCTCGACCGTGACGTCCGTGTCGAACGAGATCTTCGTCACCGCGTTGGCGCCGGTGCGCCAGACCTTGTCGTACGGGACGAGGTCGCCCCAGATCGTGCGGCCCTTGACGGACGGGCGGCTGTAGACGACTTCGGCCTTCGTGATGCCGATCGTCTGGGAGACGGATGCGCTCGGGCTGGGGAGCGGCGTCGCGAGCTGCGCGAGCGCCGGGGCGGCCGCCAGGGCGAGGGCGGCGGCGGAAAGCCGGATTTTCGACATTGGTGTGTCCTCCACTGTTCGTTTTCGGGCGGAATGCCTCGAGTCCGCGAATTCTACGCGTGTGGATAAGATCCCGTCTCATAAGGAGACGAACCATGAAGCGAATCGCGTCGATCCTCGTTCTCGCGGTCCTCGTCCTCTCCGCCTCCGCCGCCACGGCGCAGGCGCCCCCGACCGGCTTCCGCGGGGACTTCCTGTTCCAGCAGGCCGGCGTCGAAAAGGAGATCCTCGGCCTCGCGGAGGCGACCCCGGCGGACAAGTTCGCGTGGCGGCCCGCCGAAGGGGTGCGCTCGGTCAGCGAGGTCTACATGCACCTCGTCGGCGCCAACTACATGCTGCCGAGCTTCGCGGGCGTGAACGTCCCCGACGGCATCACGCGGGACATGGAGAAGACGGTCACCCAGAAAGCCGCCGTGATCGACGCGCTCAAGAAGTCGTTCGCGCACCTCAGGGCGGCGATCGCGGCGACGCCCGACGTCGACCTCGCCAAGCCCCTCAAGTTCTTCGGAATGGACTCGACGGTGGGCGGCCTCTACCTCGTCGTCGCGAACCACGAACACGAGCACCTCGGCCAGTCCATCGCGTATGCCCGGATGAACGGCATCGTCCCGCCGTGGACCGCCGAAAGGCAGGCGAAGGCCGCGGCGAAGCCAGCCGAAAAGCCCGCCGACAAGAAGTAGCGCGCGCGGGTTGACGCTTTTCTCGCCCGTCCCGCTTCTCCCGGACGCCGCCGTCCTCGCGTCGCGGGACCTCTACTTTGCGCTGCCCCTCGGCCTCGCGGGGCTTCTCGCGCTGCGCCTCGGTCTGCTCCGCGGTCCTGGGCGCGCCCTGCCCGAGCCGGCGCGCCCCGCTTGGCGCCGCGCCGCGGCCGGGACCGCCGTCGCGCTCGTCCTGCTCGCGGCCGCGCTCCTGCCGCCGCTCGCGGCCGGGGCGTTCCGGCCCGGAACACCGGGCTGGTCGGCGTTCGCGCCGACGCCGCCGCCCGCGAACCCGGCTGCCGCTCCCGCATCGGTCGCCTTCTTCGCCGTCCAGTCCCTCGTCGAGGAGCTCCTCTTTCGCGGAGTGTTGATGACCCTTCTCGCGGCGCTCGTCCTCGGCGCCATGCGCCTTGCGCGCGGCGCGCTCCCGGGCCGTGGCGACGCCGCCGGCCTTCCCCGCTTCGGGCGGCGCTGGCTCGCCGCGGGCCTCGCCGCGAACGCGGTGCAGGCCGCCGGCTTCGCCGTGCTGCACACCGGCAACCCGCACGTGACGCCGCTCGCGCTCGTGAACATCGGCCTCGCCGGCGCGATCCTCGGCTGGCTCTACTGGTCCGGCGGCGGCCTTGCGGGCGCGTGGGCCTTCCACGCGCTCTGGAACTTCTCGCTCTCGGCTCTCGGACTGCCCGTCAGCGGGCTGTCGCTCGCGACGCCGCTCGTCGCGACCGGCTTCGCCGGGGCGGGGCGTCCGCTGCTCTCCGGTGGCGCGTTCGGGCCGGAAGGGTCGCTCGTGCTCACGGCCGCGCTGGCCGCCGCCCTCGCGTTCCTGATCCGGCGCAGCGCGAACCGGCTGCCGAACGGGTAGGATCGGCGCCATGAACGGCGATCGGAAGCTCTTCACCTGCGCCAAATGCGGCAAGAAGTTCTGGTACTGGGTGCTCGACGACGTCGCGCAGCCGAAGATCAAGTGCTATTGGTGCGCGACCGAGGCGTACCCGAACGGCGAGCCGCCGAAGCCGCCGGCCCCGGCCCCCGCGCCTCCGGCTCCGACGGC
>JBDTTJ010000393.1:0-2659 GCA_039930645.1 Acidobacteriota bacterium | reverse complement strand
TCACGGCGTCGGTCTCGCGCGCCCACGTTTCGTTCACCGCGGCCTTCGCCTTGCCGCCGAAGAGCGCGAGGGCGGGGTAGGCGGCCTCGAGCGCGCGGCGCAGCGACGCGACCGTGGCCGGCTCGTCGACTTCGACGCTGACCTGCGGCCCGAGCTCGTCCTTCAGGGACGCGAAGAGGAGAACGTCGACCTTCACGGGCGAATCTTAGCCGGGCCCCCGCGAAGCCGCGCCTAGAATCGCGGGCTCGGAGGAGCCATGGTCATCGGACGTCTCGCCGGAAAGAACGCTCTCATCACGGGCGCGAACAAGGGCATGGGCAGGGCCATCGCGCTGCGGCTCGCGGCCGAGGGCGCGCGCGTCGCGGTCGCCTCCCGAAAGGAAGCCGAGGCCGAGGCCGTCGCCGCCGAGATCGCGAAGGCCGGCGGCGAGGCCCACGCCGTCGTCCTCGATGTGACGGACCCGGCGTCCGTCGCGACCGGCGTCGAGCGGGCCGCGCGGCCGGACCGGCGCATCGACATTCTCGTGAACAACGCCGGACTGGGCGGCCCGTCGCCCCTCGACGGCGACGCGCGCTCGGACGAGGCGTGGCGCGCGATCCTCGAGGTGAACCTCACGGGCGTCTGGCGCGTCCTGCGCGCGGCGAACCCGTTCCTCGCGGCGGGCGGGCGCGTCGTGAACCTCTCCTCCGTCACCGGGCGTTTCGGCGTCGCGGGGATGGCGGCGTACACGACTTCCAAGCACGGCGTCATCGGCCTCACGCGCGCGCTCGCCCTCGAGCTCGCGCCGCGGAAGATCACCGTGAACGCGATCTGCCCGGGCTGGGTCGACACGGAGATGGGCCGGTCGGGCATCGCGCGGATGGCCAAGGGGATGGGAAAGAGCTTCGACGAGACGTTCGCGTACGCGGGGAGAATGGCGCCGCTCGGCGAGGTGCTCACGCCGGACGAGGTCGGCGGCCTCGTCGTCTACCTCGCGTCGCCGGACGCGCGGAACGTCACGGGTCAGGCCATCGTGATCGACGGTGGTCAGGTGATGCCCTGAGGCTCATCCGGGCCGTCTTCTTCGACGCGGGCGACACGCTCCTGAGGGCCGACCCTCCGGTCGAGGACGTCTACCGTGAGGCCTTCGCGCGCCACGGCGTCACCGCGAACGCGGAGGACGTCCACGGCGCCGTCCATGCGACGTGGCGCGACGTGGACCTCGCGCGCGAGCGCGGCGAGGAGCGCTGGGGCGGAGTCGACGGCGAGGCGGGCTTCTGGCGGCGATTCGTCGGGACCGTGTACGCGCGCGTTGGCGGCGGCGCGATGCCCGGCCCGCTCCTCGGCGAGCTCATCGCGCATTTCGGCGCCGAGCGGCACTGGGCCGTGTACCCCGAAACGCACGCCGTCCTGGCGACCCTTCGGGCGGCGGGCCTCCGCCTCGTCATCGTCTCGAACTGGGACTCGACGCTCCCCTCGCTCCTCGAGCGCCTCGGCCTCGCGGCCGCGGTGGACGATGTCGTCGTCTCGGCCCTCGTGGGGGTGAGCAAGCCCGCGCGCGGCATCTTCGACGAGGCGGTGCGCCGCGCAGGCGTCACCCACGCCGAGGCGCTGCACGTCGGGGACTCGCTCACGGACGACTACGACGGCGCGAGGGACGCAGGCCTCTCGTCCCTCCTCCTCGACCGCCGCGGGCGGGCGCGGGAGGGCGTCGAGGCGATTTCCTCCCTCGACGAGGTGCCTCGCCGCATCCTCGCCCGTTAGACTCCTGCGACCCCGTCGCGAAACGAAAGGAACGAGAGGGAGGCCCCTTGCTGAATCAGCTGTTTCGGACGAAGACCATCGAGCAGCTCAAGGCGAGCGTGGACGAGCCCGGCCACGGCCACCTCAAGCGCACGCTCTCGGCGTGGGACCTCACCCTCCTCGGCGTCGGCGCGATCATCGGCGCCGGCATTCTGTCGAGCCTCGGAACCGGCCTCGCGGGCGGCTTCGATTCGTCCTACGGCGTCACGCGGCCCGCGGCGGGGCCGGCGCTCGTCGTGAGTTTCCTCCTCACCGCCGTGGCGTGCGGGTTTACGGGCTTCTGCTATGCGGAGATGGCCTCGATGATCCCGGTCTCCGGCTCGGCATACACGTACGCGTACGCGACGCTCGGCGAGCTCATGGCGTGGATCATCGGCTGGGACCTCCTCCTCGAGTACGCGATCTCGAACGTCGCGATTGCGATCTCGTGGGGCAGCTACGCGAACAATCTCCTCCTCGGGATGGGAATCAACCTGCCGGGCTGGCTCGCGATGGACAGCCGGACGATGCTGCAGGTGACGGCCGACTTCCTGAAGGCGCACCCGGACGCCTCCAGCATCTCCGCGCGCCTCGGGTACCTCGCGCAGGCGAAGGCGGGGGCGCTCGCGGGCGTCGACGTCTTCGCGAACTGGACGACGGTCCAGGGCGCCCCGCTCGTGGGCGGCTTCCCGGTGGGGATGAACATCCTCGCGATGCTCATCACGATCCTCATCACGGCGCTCTGCGCGTGGGGGATCAAGGAGTCCACGCGCTTCAACAACGTGATCGTCGTCGTGAAGATCGTCCTCCTGCTCGGCGTCATCGCGATCGGGGCCTTCTACGTGAAGCCCGCGAACTACCACCCGTTCGCGCCGAACGGCCTCAAGGGCATTCAGGC
>JBDTTJ010000392.1:0-2686 GCA_039930645.1 Acidobacteriota bacterium | reverse complement strand
TTACAACATCCCGGTTAACAGCCGGGTGCTCTACCATTGAGCTACTGCGGAATGTGAAAGAACCTGGGGACTCCGCGCGGCGTGAGCCGCACGAAGGCCGCGCATCGTACGGTCCGCGCCTGCCTGCGTCAAGCCGGGATCCAGCGGGTTAACCTCTTCCGGTGACGGACGTTCCGGGCCCCTCCCACACCGGGCGCTTCGCGCCCTCCCCCACGGGGCCGCTGCACCTCGGCAGCCTCGTCGCGGCGCTCGGGTCGTGGCTCTTCGCGCGCGCGAAAGGCGGGCGCTGGCTCGTGCGGATGGAAGACCTCGACACGCCGCGCGTCGTCCCCGGGGCCGCCGACGACATCCTTCGGACGCTCGAGCGCTTCGGCCTGACGTGGGACGGCGACGTGGTCGCTCAATCCTCGCGGATCGCGCTTTATGACACGGCGTTTGAAGATCTTCTTGGAAAGAAAGAAATCTACGCCTGCGCGTGCTCACGGGCCGACCTACTCCGCGCCGCCTCTGCGCCCGATCGCGCCGATCCGCTGCCGCCCGGTGTCTACCCGGGCACGTGTCGCTCGGGACTGGCGCCCGGCAGGGCGGCCCGCGCCTTCCGCTTCCGCGTCCCCCCAGACCTCTTCACCTTCAAAGATCTTCTCGTCGGTCCGGTCTCCGAAACTCTCGAAGTCTCCGTCGGCGATTTCGTCGTGAAGCGCGCTGACGGGCCGTATGCCTACCAGCTCGCGGTCGTCGTGGACGACGCGGCGCAGCGCGTCACGGAAGTCGTCCGCGGCGCGGACCTCCTCGATTCGACGGCGCGGCAGATCGCGCTCCAGCGCGCGCTCGACCTCGCGACGCCCTCGTACGCGCATCTGCCGCTCGTCGTCGGGCCGGACGGGAAGAAGCTCGGCAAGAGGGACGGCGCGCTTGCGCTCGGGACGCTCGACGAGACACGCGTCCGCGCCGCGTTCGTCTTCGCGCTCAGCGCGCTGGGGCAGGAGCCGGCGGAGTCGCCCCGGGAAGCCGCTCTTCGTTTCGACCCGTCGCGCATTCCGCGAGAGCCTCGGCCAGCACCGGGATGAGCACCGCGAGCGGCACGATGAGGATACGGTCCCACGACCACCTCAAATGCCACGCGGAATCGAAGCGGCTGAACGTGAACGAGCCGAGGAGAACCGCCGAGTAAAGCGCGGCCCACGCGAGAACCGCCCGCCGCCGCCGAAGCGTCCGGGGCGCCAGCGCGAGAAGCCCTGCCGCCGCGAGAGCGAGGCCTGCGGCGGGCGCCGCCTCCGCAGCGAGCGCGGCGAGAGCCGCCGCGGCCTTCTCGAACGAGAACGCCGAGAGCGCGAACGCCGTCGGCAGCGGCTGCGGTGCGAGCCACCGGACGACGAGCGCCCAGGGAAGAGCGGCAAAGAGAAGCACCGAGAGCCCGACGAGGAGCGCCGCGCGAAAGCGGCGCGCGAGGGCGAGGACGGCGGCCGCGGCCAGCGCCGCGACGAGACCCTCGGGCTTCGTCCACGCCGCGAGCGTGAGGAAGATCGAGAGACGCGCGGTGGCGGCAGCGTCCTCCCCGGCGCGCCCGGCCTCGCCAGCGGCCGCGAGGACGAAGACGAGCAGCAGCCCCTCGGCGTAGCCCGGGTACGTCCGCCAGTACGGGAGGAGCGACACGGCGGCGCCGGCAAGCAGTGCGAACGGCGGCGCGACGTTCCGTTTCAACGCCGCACGCACCGCGAGAAGCGAGGCGGCGAGCGCGAGCAGCGGCCACATCGGCGTCGCGACGAGGTCGTCGTACGGAAGGCGCGCCCGGGTCGCCACCGTGAGGAGGAGCGGCCAGAGCGGCGGGTACTCGGGATGAGAGAACGCGCCGGCGGGATCCACCCGGAAGAGCGATGCGAGCGAGCCCGACCGATGAAGCGCGCGCGCCTTGAGGCCCCAGATCGCCGTGTAGTCGTTCAGGGCAAACGGCTCGCGCATCGCGAAGACGCCCGCCGTGAAGACGCCGAGGACGAGCAGGATGAGAGCGGCCGCGCCGACGAGGCGGGACGCGGAGCGGCTCACGGCGCGCCCCCGGGCGGGGCCGCCGCGAGAGCGAAGCCTTCGCGGCCCGTCACTGCGCGGGCGAGCGTCACGCGCCGCGGCGCGAGGACGAACGCCGCCTTGCGGCGCATCTCCTCGGCGGCCGCGTCCGGCAGCGCCGGCGGCACGGTGAGGACGACATCCGCGCCGAGCGGCAGCGACCGGTCGCGCCCAAGGAGCGCGACGCCGAAGTTCGGTTCGCGCCGGAAGAGGCGGGAGTTCAGGAGCCGCCCCGGTGTCGACGCGCGCCAGAACTTCCCCATCACGGAGAGCGAGGCGTTGAGCGGCGCGACGGCCTCCCACGAGCGCAACGCGAGGACGAGGAGGACCGTCGCCGCGAGGAGGGCCGCGCCCCCGCGCTTGAGGGCGGGCGTCATCCGCGGCCGAGGGCGCGGCGGAGCGCGCCGATGCGCGCCACGAGCGGGCCGGGGTCGGGCGCGAAGAGGTCGAGGCGGAAGGCCTCCACTTCCTCGGCGAGCACCTCGGCGGCCCACGGCGCATCCGGGTTCTGCGTCTGGATGGCGCGCGTCAGCGCGGGGTCCTGGTCGAGGAGGGACGCGACGAGGTCGAGCAGGCGGCGGAAGGACGTCGTCGCGCGCCCGTCCACGTCGAACGCGTCCACCTT
>JBDTTJ010000391.1:0-2701 GCA_039930645.1 Acidobacteriota bacterium | reverse complement strand
CCGTGAGATAGACGAGGTCTCCGAGAGCGAACGTCTCCACGACGCAGAACTGAAGCGCTCCGTCGGAGCGGGACGAATCTTGGGACACGGCGGCGGCGCTCATCCCCGCCAATTGTCCGTCAAGGGTCTGGCCCGGGCTAGGATGCCGGCGATGGTGCACACGGGCCGCCCGCACTCGCGCGGTGTGAGCGGGGCGAACGCCGCCCAGCGACTCCTGGCGCAGCTGCGTGTCGCGCTCTCGGGCGCCGGCCTCGAGCGCTTCCCCGGGGCAAGGGCGCTGTACGGATTGGTGCACCGCGTCGTCTTCCCGGGCGGTGAGCGGCGCGTTGAGGTCCATGGAATGCCGATGTGGGTCGACACGCGGGATCGCGTCATCGCGACGCAGCTCATCGGGGTGGGCGAGTGGGAGCCGTCCGAGACGTCCGCCTTCCTTGCGCAGCTGCGGGAAGGGATGTGCGTCTTCGATGTCGGCGCGAACATCGGGTACTACACGCTCCTGGCGGCGCGCACGGTCGGCCCCTCGGGCCGCGTGTATGCGTTCGAGCCCGAACCCCGCAACTTCGACCTCCTGACGCGGAACGTCGCGGAGAACGGAGCCACGAACGTCCGGCTCGTCCCTGCGGCCGTCTCGAGCGAGGCGGGCACCGTGAGGCTCCACCTCGACGACGCCAACTTCGGCGCTCACTCACTGGAGGCGCTGTCGGTCCGCACGCGCTCGGGCCGCTCGGTGGAGGTCCGTGCGGTCCGCCTCGACGATTACGTCGACGAAGCGAGCGGGTTCCCGGCGGGCGTCCTCGTGAAAGTCGACGCACAGGGGGCCGAGGCGCTCATCGTCCAGGGGGGGCGACGGCTTCTCGCGCGGTCACGCGTCGCTGCCGTCATGGAGATCTGGCCCGAGGGGCTGGCGCGGGCGCGCGCCGACGCCGGGCGGCTGCTCGCCGACCTCGAGGATCTCGGGTTCCGGTTTCAGAACATCGGAACGGCGGAAGGGGAACGACCGTTTCTGAGGCCGGCGGAGATCGTTGCGGCCTGCGAAGGCCGCAGGCAATCCTGGGCGAATCTCCTCCTCACGAAGTCGGGGGCCCCGTGAGCCCCGGAGGTTTCGTCACACCGGCTTGACGGCGACGAACGTGTAGGGGCGGCCGGGCGCCTTGTAGACGAGGTCGAGGACCGACAGGGTCCAGTCCGGCACGCGAGTCCCTGCGGGAAGGAACAGCTTCTTCGCGAGTAGCGTCCTCAGGCCGTCCCGTGTGTGCGGGAACAGGTTGATCTCGGAGCCGATCGTGCTGAGGACCCGTGTGACCTCGAGGCCCGCAGCCTCCAGGAAGCGCCTGTAGGCACGGACTCGATAGGCGTACTCGCCTCCGCTCATGAAGTGCGTGTCGTGCCGTTTCAGAAAGCGCTGGAGGTCGCCTGGGAACGTCACGACGTGCTCGCGAGAGAGGACGAGCACGCCGCCGGGCCGGAGGACTCGAGCCGCCTCTCGGCAGAACGCCTCCGGCTCCGCCATGTGGTGAAGGACCTGGCGACCGAACACCAGGTCGAATGTGCGTTCGCGGAAGGGAAGCGCTTCCCCCACCGCCTGGCGGATCCGGATCGCGGCGCCCGTCCTGTGACTCAGGTCCCGGATCGCGTGCGCCCCGACGATCCGACTCGAGTCCGGCTCGACCGCGTCGACCATCCAGCCGTCTGCCGCCAGCGCCCACGCGACGATTCCACGGCCGCTCCCGACGTCGAGAGCGCGTCCGGGGCCCGGGGGGAGGAGGAGCCGCGTGGCCTTCCACTCCGAGCTGGCGAGGAAGCGGGCCGCCGCGCCCTCGACGGGGTCGTCGAAGTAGCTGTCTGTCGAGAGCTGCGCGTTCTCCGGCTGGCTCCGGAACCAGAGGAAAGTCTCCTCCCACGAGCGCGGAGACGCGGGCTCGAGCGAACGGTCCCGCTCGGCCCGCCGTGGCCGCGCCCTCGTCGTTCCCAGCATGAGCGAGCAAATGATAGCCCTCGCGCCGTGGCAAGATGGCGTCGGCCCGCGAACGGCGGGCGCAGGAGGAGAGCGGTGAAGTCATACGGCGACGTGTTCTCTCGCTACGGGCCTCACGTCCTGCTGCTCGCGGTGGCCGCCGCGATGAGCTGCGCGAACCAGCTGCTCCTGAAGGCCGGAGTCTCGCAGGGCGGCCCGATCAGCGTCAGCGTCGAGGGGCTCGGGGTCCTGATCCGCCGTATCTTCACGACGCCGCTGATCCTCCTGGGCTACGTCCTCGGCGGACTGACGAACCTCGTGTGGCTCACCGCGCTCTCGCGTTTCGAGATCAGCTTCGCCTCGCCGGTTATGGCGGGCCTCACGTTCGTGTTCCTGCTGGCCGCGTCGGCCCTCGTGCTCGGCGAATCGGTGGGCGCGAACCGCTGGCTCGGCACGCTCCTGATCGTCGCCGGCATGTTCCTCGTGGGACGAAAGTAGACACGCCATGAAGAACGTCGCCGTTCTCGGAGCCGGGCTCGTCGGGGGTTTCGTGGCGCGGACGCTCGCGGAGGACGGGTTCGACGTGACCGCCCTCGACTTCAGCGAGGCCGCGCTCGGGGCGCTCGCGGGAATCCCGCGCCTCGTGACGAAGCGCGCGGATCTCTCCAGCGCTTCCGCTCTCGCGCAGGCGGTCGCGGGCGCGGACGTCGTCGTCGGCGCGGTGCCGGGCTTCCTCGGCCACGCGAT
>JBDTTJ010000390.1:0-2711 GCA_039930645.1 Acidobacteriota bacterium | reverse complement strand
CGAGATCCTGCTCGTCCTCGGGTCGGACTCGCTCGCGCAGATCGAGACGTGGCGCTCCTTCCGCGAGCTCCTCGCGGAGTTCCGGCTGGCGGTCGTCGGGCGCGAGGGATTCTCGCGTGAGGCTCTGAGCCGGTCGCTCCCGCCGGACGTCGCCGCCCGGTTCGCCCCGGAGGGCTCCCGCCCCGGAGGGGAGGTCCCGGAGCACTCCATCTACTGGGGAGGCAACGCTCCGGTTACAATTTCATCCACGTGGTTAAGGCGCGCGATCCCCGCGGGAGAAAACCTGAGCGGAAGTCTCCCGGAGAACGTGGCCGCGTACCTTCGAAAGCACGGCCTCTACCGGCTCCCGTAAAACACCCCGTCCCCCCGATCGGAGACGTGGACGACCTCATCGCCGCGACGCTCGCGCGCGCGGGCGGGCCGGCCGCCGAGCGGCGCGAGCGGCCCGCGGACGCCGAGCTCGACGCGCGGCTCACGGCGCATCTCAAGAGGGGCGTGGCCGCGCTCCTCGACAAGAAGGCCGAGAAGCTCGTCGTTCTGAACCTCCAGGGACTCACCTCGATGGCCGATTACTTCGTCCTCGCGACGGCTTCGAGCGACCGGCAGGCGCAGGCGCTCGCGGACGCCGTCGAGGCCTCCCTCAAGGCCGAGGGTCGGCGGCCCCTCTCGATCGAGGGCTACTCCTCGCCGTGGATCCTCGTGGACTACGGGGACGTCGTCTTCCACATCTTCCACGACGAGGCGCGCCGCTTCTACGGGCTCGAACGCCTCTGGGGCGACGCGCCGGACGCGACCGCGTCGTTTCGCTGACGCGCGTGGTGGCCGCCACCCGCGCGCGCGCGGCCGCCCCGGCCCCGCCCCTCTTCGCCACGCGCCACCGCGGCCTGAGAGAACAGCTCCGCCGCCTCGCCCGCGCCGCCGACTCCGCGAACACGGTCCTCCTCCTCGGGGCGCCGGGCACGGGCAAGGACCGCCTCGCGCGCCTCCTCCACGAGCGCTCGCGGCGCGCCGCCGAGCCGTTCGTGCGCGTGGACCTCGCGGCGGTCGCGGACGATCTCTTCGAGAGCGAGCTCTTCGGGCACGAGCGCGGCGCCTTCACGGGGGCCGTCTCCCCGAAGCCGGGCCTCCTCGAGGGCGCGGGCGGCGGGACCTTGTATCTCGACCGCATCGACGCGCTCTCCTTGCGGGCGCAGGGAAAGCTCCTGCGCGTCGTGGAGGAACGGCTCGTCCGCCGCGTGGGCGGCACGCGGCAGACGGTCCTCAAGGCGCGCCTCGTCGCGTCGGCGGGGCCCGACCTCCCGCGCCGCGCGCGGAGCGGCGAGTTCCGCGAGGACCTCTTCTACCGCCTCGCGGTCGTGACCGTGACGCTCCCGCCGCTCGCCGAACGGCGCGAGGATCTCCTCGCCGCCGCGCGCGCCGTCGCCCGCGAGGCGGGCGGTCCCGGCGCATTCACGCCGGCGGCCCGAGCGCTCCTTCAGGCGCACGCGTGGCGCGGCAACTTCCGCGAGCTCGAGAACGTCGTGCGCCGCGCGGCGGCTGCTGCGGCGGCGGCGAAGGCCGCCGCCATCGACGCGGCGCACCTCGAGCTGTCGGGCCCGTCCGACCCGACGGCGCTTCTGTCGGCGGCTGCGCACGCGGGCTGGTCGCTCCGGCACCTGACGGACGCTTACATCCGGCTCGTTCTCGACGACTCCGGGGGAAACGTCGCGGAGGCGGCGCGCCGCCTGGGGATCGCGCGCAAGACGCTCTACGAACGGCGGGGCTGAGACGGAATGCGCATCCGCTTTCTCTTCGTCGGAAAGAGCGACGAGGCCGAGTACGCGCGCGGCGTCGAGCGTTACGTCGGGCGGATCGCGCGCTTTTCGCCGTGCGACGTCGTCGTCGTGAAGGAGGAGAAGCCCGGCTCGAAGGCGGATTCGGAGCGCGTGAAGTCGAAGGAAGGCGAGCGCCTCCTCGCGGCCCTCAAGCCCCGTGATCTCCTCGTCCTCTGCGACGAGCGGGGGAAGGAGCGGACGAGCGCCGAGTTCGCCCGGGACTTCCGCGGATGGCTCGATTCCGGGCCGTCGGCGGTCGCGTTCGCGGTGGGGGGAGCGTTCGGTCTCGACCCCTCTTTGACCCCGCGCGCGCGTGCTATCCTCTCGCTTTCCCGGATGACCCTGCCCCACCAGATGGCACGGTTGCTCCTGGCGGAGCAGGTCTACCGGGCGACCGCGACGCTCTCCGGCGTCGCGTATTCCAAGTGATCCCGAAGGAACACCAACATGTCTCCCAAGTCGGCTCTTGCCCCCGCGAAGTTTTCGAAGAAGGAATCCGGCGAGAAGGTCAAAAAGCGCCTCCACGCCAAGCGCGACGAGCTCCTTGCCGACCTCGCCAAGAACCGCGCGGTCTCCGACGAGACGGTCGACGAGTCCGCCCAGGACATGGCCGACCGCGCCACCTCCGCGTACACGAAGGAGTTCGCGTACTCGCTCTCCGAGAGCGATCGTAAAGTCCTGCTCCTGATCGACGAGTCCCTCGGCCGGCTCGACGCGGGCACGTACGGCACGTGCGTGAACTGCGGCCAGCCCGTCCAGGAAAAGCGGCTCGAGGCCGTGCCCTGGGCGCGCCACTGCCTGGACTGCCAGGAACTCCAGGACAAGGGCCTTCTCTAAGCGGTTAGGATGGGCGCCGTGAAGCGCCCGGAGCCCTTCGCCGAGATCGCGCCGCTGCTT
>JBDTTJ010000389.1:0-2712 GCA_039930645.1 Acidobacteriota bacterium | reverse complement strand
ACGGGCGTCGGGCCCGGACGCGTCAAGGCGCTTTATCCCTCGTACCGCGTGCCCGGCTTCGTCAACCCGATCCCGGGCCACCTCCACAACAACCTCGTCATGATCGCGGCGGAGACCGGGATTCCCTCCCTGCTCGCATACCTTGCGTTCGTGGGCGCGTTCTTCCTCGGGGCGCTCCGGATCCTGCGCCGCACGCCGCGCGGTGATCCCGCGCGGGGCGTCACGCTCGGGGCGGTCGGCGCGATGGCGGCCCTCTTCGCCGCCGGGATGTTCGAGTACAACTTCGGCGACGTCGAGGTCCTCATGGCGACGCTCGTCGTCGCGACGCTGCCGTTCGCCGCCGCCCGCTCCGCCCGCCCCGCCGACTAGAATCGGCCGATGTCGAGCCGCTTCCCCGGGCGCGTGTACCCCCTCCGGGGCGGAGCGCCGCGCCGCGTCGCCGAGAGGCAGCTCTCGTTGGGGGACGCCGGACCCGAAGCGACCGCGATGACGGTGGCGCAGGTCGTCGCCGAGATCAACGGAATGCTCCGGACGGGGTTGCCTAACGTGTGGGTGCGGGGGGAGGTCTCGGGCTTCCGGGGGCCGGCCGCCTCCGGGCACTGCTTTTTTTCCTTGAAGGACGAATCAGGCGGCGCCACCTTGCGCGTGAAGGTCTTCGCGAGCGACTACCGCCGTATTCCCTTTACACTCGAAGAAGGTCTTCTCGTCCTCGCCCGCGGAACGCCGGACGTTTACCCGGAGCGCGGAGAGCTTTCTCTTCGCATCGTCGAGATTCAGCCTTCCGGCATTGGCGCGCTCCAGCTCGCGTTCGAGCAGCTCAAGGCCCGGCTCGCGGCGGAGGGGCTCTTCGACGCCCTGAAGAAGCGCCCGCTCCCGCTCCTGCCGCGGCGCATCGGCGTCGTCACGTCCCGGCACGGAGCCGCTCTGCGCGACATCCTGAAGGTCCTCGACGCGCGCTTTCCGAACGCGCACGTGACCCTGTATCCGGCCGCCGTCCAGGGCGCTGCGGCCCCGGGGGAGATTGTCCGCGCCCTGCGCGCGTTTTCGCGCGTCGAGGGCGCGGCCGACGTCGTCATCGTCGCGCGCGGGGGCGGCTCGAAGGAGGACCTCGCCGCGTTCAACGACGAGTCCGTAGTCCGGGCCGTCGCGGCGTCGAGGGTTCCCGTCGTATCCGCGGTGGGACACGAGATCGACGTGACGCTCACCGACCTCGCCGCGGACGTCCGGGCGGCCACGCCCTCGCAGGCCGCGGAGCTCGTCGTCGAAAGGCTGGACCGGTTCGAGGAACGGCTCGCGCGCGGGGAACGAGATCTGAAGATTTCTTTGAAAGGAAGAATGGAGCGGGCGGCGCTCCGGCTGTCCCGGCTCGCATCGGCGGCGGCGCTCGCGAGGTTCCCCGCTGCGGTCCGCGAGGCGCGGGCGGAGACCCGCACCTCGTCGCGCTCTCTGTTTTCCTCCTTTCAAAGAATCCCCTCTTCTCTTCTCTCCCTCGTCTCCCGTCTCGAGCGGAGCGTCGCCGCGTGGGTCGACCGCGCGGCGTTTCCGCTTCTCCTCGGACGCGTCGCCGCAGAGCGCCGCGCGGCCGCCGACCGGATGGCGGCGCGCGTGGCCTCCGCGAACGAGAGCCTGGGCGTCGCCGTCGCGCAGATCGAGGCTCTCAGCCCGCTGCGCGTCCTCGCCCGCGGTTATGCGATCGTTACGAAGGAAGGGGAGGCGTCGCCGGTGACGGACGCCGCGGCCCTCGCTCCCGGCGACGGCGTCCGCCTGCGGCTGGCCCGTGGGCGCGCCGCCGCCCGCATCCTCTCGACGGAGACCGAATGAACAAGACGAAAGCCCTGCCGAAGAACCTCTCGTTCGAGAAGGCTCTCGAACGCCTCCAGGAGATCGTGGCCGGGCTCGAGGACCCCGAGAAGGGCCTCGAAGCGAGCCTCGAGCTGTTCGAGGAAGGCGTCGCCCTGTCGCGATTCTGCCGCTCCCGGATCGACGAGATCCAGAAGCGCGTCGACGTCGTCCTGAAGGAAACACCCGAGGGGCTCGCCACGGGCCCCCTGGACGAGGAGCTCGAGGACGAGGATGACGACGACGAGGACGCGGCCCGATGACGGCGGTGCGCCCCGCGCGGGCGCTTCCGGCCGCGCTCGAGGCCCGCAGGAGGGGAATCGAGGCGGCTCTCTCGAGCGTGCTGCCCCGTGAGCACTCCGAGCCCCGGGACCTCGTCGCCGCAATGAGGTACAGCGTCCTCGGCGGCGGAAAACGCTTCCGGCCGCTGCTCTTTTTCGCGGGCGGCGAGGCGGGGCCGGAGCGCCTGCCGGAGGACGCGGTGGATGCCGCGGCGGCGCTCGAACTTCTCCACACGTACTCTCTCGTTCACGACGACCTGCCCTGCATGGACGACGACGACCTGCGCCGCGGCCAGCCGACCTGTCACGTGAAGTTCGGCGAGGCAACCGCGCTCCTCGCCGGCGACGCGCTCCAGACGCTGGGCGTGGAGATCCTCGCGACTCGCCCCGCGGGGGAGGAGTGGGCCGCGCGGCGCGCGCGGGCGGTCGCGATGGCGGCGCGGGCGATCGGCGTCGAGGGGATGGCGGGCGGGCAGGCGCTCGACCTCGCGGCGACGGGAAAGCCCGTGCCTCCCGAGGAGCGCCCCCAGCGTCTCAAGAGAATCCACGCGCTGAAAACCGGCCGCCTCATCCGGCTCTCCGTCGAGCTCGG
>JBDTTJ010000388.1:0-2719 GCA_039930645.1 Acidobacteriota bacterium | reverse complement strand
GTGACGCTCACGCCGCCGCAGCCCTCTCTCACGCCCAACGTCCCGCAGGCCGCGACGCTCGCGATTCCCCGCGGCCTCCCGCCCGGCGCGTACACGCTGGTCTTCCGCGCGGACGAGGTCCCGTCGCCGAACGTGCGGCGCCGGCCGCTCCTCATCTCGAAGACGCTCAACGTCCCGCTCACGGTCCTGGCGGCCTCCGGCGGTTTCACGGTCACGGTCTCGCCGACGACAGTCCTCGTGTCGCCGGATCAGGCCGTCGCCGTCCGGTACGAGCTCCGCAGCCTCTCGGACGCCCCGCTCACGATCACGGGCGACACCTACCTGCTGCGCGACCGCTCCGGCGCCGTCCTCGGCTCCGTCGTCGAGCCGCTCTCCCTGGTGCTCCCGCCGCGCGGCACCGTGATCGTCTCGAACACGGTCCTCGTGACGGGGGAGCAGTTCGGGAAGGCCGGCTCCCCGCCGGTCGTCCTCGCGGACCGCACGTTCCGCGCGACGCCCGACGCGACGGGTTACGTTCCGAACGCGACGGCGACGGTTACGGCCACCGCCGCGAACTCGCTTCTCTCGACGGCGTCGGCCACGCGCATTTCGATCGTTTATCCGCCGTCCGGCACGCTCGTCGGGCGCGGCAACTCGCTGCGCGCCCAGGGGCTCGTCATCGGCAGCGGCACGGGGAACCTGCTCGTCGGCTGGTTCTTCGACGGCATCCTCGTCGAGACGGCGACCGTGCCGCTTCAGAACGGCACGCCGACGTCCGTGTCGAACGCGATCACCCTTCCGACGCTGATCGCGGGAAACCACGAGATCGCCCTCTCGGTCCTTGCTCCGAACACGCTCTCGTCGCCGCCGGTCCAGATCTACGTCGAGGAAGGGCAGCAGACGCTGCGGCTCGTCTCTCCGACGGCGGGCGCGGTCCTCTCTCCGGCGTTCGGGGCGCCGACCTTCGCGTGGATCCCGGCGCCGGGCATCGCCCGGTACGGCGTCGGCCTGAGGCGGCGCGCTCCGGGCGCGCCGTGGCGCTGGTCCTACACGACCGACACGCGATGGAGCCCGCCCGCCTCGCTCTGGACCTCGCTCTCCGAGGGCGAGTACGAGTGGGGAGTGCGCGGCTTCACGAACACCGGCCGCGCCTTTCTTGACTCGCAGAGCGGCGGTGCGTCCGCGCCGCCCACGAGCGAGGGCACTCTCGACATGGCCGAGGGCTGGACGGTCTCGTCCGCTCAGGGCCGGTTCTCGATCGGCGGCTCGGAGGCCGCTTTGCAGGACCTCCACGGCCGCGCCACCGCCGAAACGGCGGGCGTGCGGTTCGTCTGGGACGAGCTCACCGGCGCGCTCTACGTCCACACGCTCTACGAGCGGGCGCCGGACGGCCTCAAGCGCGTCAGGACCGAGCTCCTGAACAAGCCGTTGCTCCTGATTCCATCCGCCGCTCTGCCGCGTGGCGGCCCCTTCCTGTGGCGGGTCTCCGCGCTCGACAAGGACGGGCGAGCGCTCGGCACCACGGCCGCCGCGCCCGTTCCTGTCGCGGGAGGTGCGCGGTGAGGCGCGCCGCCCGCGCCTCCGCGCTCGCCGCGGCGCTCGCGGCCCTCGCGGGAGCCGCGTCCGCGCAGGTGTCGCCGATGGGCGCTTCGCCGGTCGCGGCGTCCGCGGCGACCGCCGCGTCGCCGGCGGCGCCGCCGGAGGCGCCTCCTTCCGCCGCCGCCACGGACGCCCCGCCGCCGGGCTTCGTCCTCGTCGAGCCGCTCGGCGAGGTCACAGCCGTCCGGCCCGTCATCACGTTCCGGCCCGCGGCGTCGGACTTCGCGCTCGTCCAGATGACACTCGACGGAGTGATCGTGACGCAGCTCGTCTCGGCAAACGGAGGCATCTGGCGCTTCGAGCCCTTCGTCGAGATCTCGGGAGGTGCGCACACCGTGGACGTCGTCTACACGTCGCACGGAGTCTCTTCGGCGGTCGCCTGGACCTTCCAGACTTCGGCGCCGCCGCCGCACCCCGAGTCCGCCTTCGGCTGGTCGTTCGGAGCCGAGGTCGCGCGCTCGCACGGAGAGCCCGTCGGCCGCGAGGGTCCGACGACGAACGCGACGGCGATCACGGGCGTCCCGCATCTCGAAGGCTCCGTCACCGACAACGTCTCGGGTGTCCAGACCGCGTTCAACGGGACGCTGGCGCAAAACGTCGACCCGAACGCCCTGCCGCAGCACGTGACGCCGCCCGCGGTCGTCGTGACCGCGAAGGCCGGGGCCGTATCGGGCGCGCTCGGCAACGGCCCGGCCGAGACGTTTGCGCCGTCGCCGCTTCTTCAGACGGTGTCGACGCGCCGCGGCATCGAGCTCGGTCTCGACACGAAGCTCGTCTCGATGCGCGCCTTTGGCAACTTCGAGGACGGGCTCCCGGCCTCGACGGGCGTCAACGAGTTCCGCCAGACGCTCTACGGCGTCGCCGTCATGCCGAAGCTCGGCACGGACCGCCTCAAGGTCCGCGTCCTTTACCAGTACGTCGAGGACGAAAAGGACCCGCTCTTCGTCACGCCGCCGGCTCTCTCCCCGCCGTACGGCGAAGCCGGAGCGGCGGGCACGGCCCAGACACAGCCCGCGTTCTACGGCTCGGCGCCGAAGAAGGGCCAGCTCCTCTCCTTCTCGGCCGACCTTCTCCTCGAGCCGACGTCGAACCTCACGCTCCGCGGTGAGGCGGTCCGGAGCGAGTTCACGAGCGACCGGAC
>JBDTTJ010000387.1:0-2737 GCA_039930645.1 Acidobacteriota bacterium | reverse complement strand
CGCGACCCGGGGGCGACCACGGGCTCGCCGCGCGCGCAGAGCGGGCACGACGCCGGCTCCCACGCCGGGACCTCGAGCGGCAGAAGCGCGCGATACGGGATCCCGTCGACGGCCGGAGTCTTCTCCGCGGCAGCGCGTCGGTCCACGATCGACCCGCACGCGACCGGCACGGCGCCCGCCTGCCGGAGGACGTCGAGGACCTCCTTCGTCGACTTCCCGGTCGTCACGACGTCCTCGATCACGGCAACGCGCTCGCCCGGTTCCAGGGCAAACCCGCGCCGAAGGGAGAAGAGGCCGTCCGCACGTTCCGTGAAGATCGCGCGCACCCCGAGGCCGCGCCCGACCTCGTGGCCGATGATGACGCCGCCCATCGCGGGCGACACGACGACTCCCGGCCTCTCCGGCGCAAGGAGCGCCCCGAGCGCGGCTCCGAGGACGCCGGCGCGATCCGGGTGCTGGAGAACCTTCGCGCACTGGAGGTAGCGGTCCGCGTGGAGACCCGACGAGAGCTTGAAGTGGCCCGAGAGGAGCGCGCCCGTCTCCTCGAAGTGGCGACGCACGGCCTCGGGAGTCACGGCTCACCCCCTTCCCGGTCCCGGCGCAGACCGTAGCGGTCGATCTTCTTGTAGAGGTTCGAGCGAGGCGTGTCGATCGCCTCGGCGGTGCGCGTCACGTTGCCTCCGTTCTCGGCGAGCTTCGCGACGAGGTAGAGCTTCTCCGTCTCGTCCTGGAACTCCTGGAGCGTGCCGGTTTCCACGAGCCGCTCCCAAACTCCCGCCACCGCGGGGTCCACGACTTTGCCGCCGCGCACGGTGACCGGGCCGGGCTCCGCCTCGGGCGCGGTGGCGGCGCCGTCCACGTCGGCGGCGTCGAGGACGTCCGCGTCCGACATGATCATGAGCCGCTCCACGTGATTCTTCAGCTCGCGGACGTTCCCGGGCCACGCGCGCGCAGCGAGGGCCTCGAGCGCCGCGTCGGTGAACCGCTTCGGCCGGTAGTTGTTCGTCCTCGCGAACTGCTCCGCGAAGAACGTCACGAGCACGGGGACGTCCTCGCGCCGCTCGCCGAGAGCCGGCGTCCTCAGCACGAGAACGTTGAGACGGTAGTACAGGTCTTCCCGGAACTTCCCCTGCGCAATCAACGTCGTGAGGTCGCGGTTCGTAGCCGCGACGACGCGAACCTTCACCTTGACGACGCGCGGGCTCCCGACCGGCTCGACCTCGCCCTCCTGCAGGACGCGGAGCACCTTCGCCTGGGCGGAAGCCGACATGTCGCCGACCTCGTCGAGAAAGATCGTGCCGCCGTCCGCCTCGACGAACTTGCCCGTCTGCTTGCGGTCGGCTCCCGTGAACGAGCCGCGCTCGTGCCCGAAGAGCTCGGACTCGATGAGCGTATCCGGGATCGCGGCGCAGTTGACCTGCACGAAGGGGCCGGCCTTCACGAGCGAGGAGTCGTGGATCGCGCGCGCGACGAGCTCCTTACCCGTTCCGCTCGGCCCGACGACGAGGACCGTCGCCGGCGTGGGCGCCGCCTTCCCGACGTCCGCGAGGAGCTTTTTCATCGGCTCGCTGGACCCGACGATGCGGCCGATCCCGAGGCGGCCCTTCAGCTCGAGGTTCTCGCGCACGAGCCGGCGCGAGTCGAGGACCCTCCGCAGCGCATTCAGGACGTGCTCGGAGGAGAGCGGCTTCTCGAGGAAGTCGTCCGCACCGGCACGGACCGCTTCCATCGCCGTCCGAACGTCGCCGTGGCCCGAGATCATGACGACGGGCGTCGCGACGCCGCGGGCGCGCAGCTTCGCGAGCGTGTCGAGGCCGTCCTGCCCGGGCATCTTGATGTCGAGAAGGACGGCGTCGTGGTCCGGCGCTTCGGCCACCGCGTTCACGCCGGAGGAAACGGCCGTGACCTCGTACCCCTCCTCCGTCAGGAGCGTGCGGAGGGACTCGCGAATGTCGGCTTCGTCGTCGCAGACGAGGATGCGGCGCGCCATCGCGGAGATCCTAGCAGCCCTCGGGTCAGGGATGATTCAGCTGCGCTATGTCGCGCGCGACGGGGGCGCGGGAAGCTCGCGTTCGGAACGACGAGATTGAAAACCGCCCGCGACGTCATGATTCACCCCGTCCTGGCGGTCCACGAGAGCTGGACGGTCCACGAGCTCGCCACGTTCTTCACCGAGAAGGGCATCTCGGGCGCTCCCGTGCTCGACGCGGCCGGACGCCTCACCGGCGTCGTGAGCCTCACAGACATCGTCGACCAGGTGACGCGCGACCGCGAGCCCGACGCGCGCCCCTCCCGCGCCTGGGAGAAGCGTTTCAACCCGGAGGACCTCCGGGGGCTCGCGATCGAGGACGGCGGACGACTCGTCGCCGAGATCATGACGCCCACGTTCTTCACGATTCCGCACACGACCCCGCTGCCCAAGATCGCGCGGACGATGGTCGCCGGCCGCATCCACCGGCTCCTCGTCACGCGCCAGGGCCATGTCGTCGGGATCGTCACGACGCTCGACCTCCTGCGCGAGCTCGCCGGCATGGGCCGGAAGCCGTCCCGCCGCCGGCCGGACCCGAAGCGGCCGCAGGCCCCCCGCGCGCAGGCCACGCGACTCGCGAAGAAACGCTAAGATCCCCGGCACACTCCCGGACAAGGAGAGCCTCATGACGGCGGAATCGGCGGCGAAACCCGGCCTCGACCTCTCGCATTCCCAGCAGGTGGCGATCGAGAAGCTCGCGAAGGACGA
>JBDTTJ010000386.1:0-2754 GCA_039930645.1 Acidobacteriota bacterium | reverse complement strand
AGACCTTCGGCTTGAAGCCGAGGGCCTTCACGATCTCCACGCCGAAGTCGGTGTCCGCGAGGCCTCCCCCGGCGGACGACGGAGTCACGATGGCGACGGTCATCCCCGGCTGGAGGGCCTTCGGGAAGACCGGCTCCGGCGGTTTCTCGGCGTACTTCTGGAGAGCGGCCTGCGCGGAAAGCGGGAACCCGGCGATGAGGGATGCGAACGAGACTTCTTCGAGAAACGCGCGTCTGCTTGTCGACATGGTCCGGATTCTAGGCCGAGGCGGTTCTCCAGGGTCCGGGAACGAACCGGCGGACGGCTGCGAGGATCAGGAGCGCGGCCCCGAACGTCGCGACGATCGCCGCGCCGGTTGGCAGGTCGAGCGTGAACGAGAGCCAGACCCCGACGGCCGACACGATGACGCCCATCGTCCAGCCGATCGCGAGGCGCACCCCGATGCGCTCGGAGAACAGCATCGCGGCGACGGACGGCACGATCAGGAACGAGAAGACGAGAAGCACGCCCGCGATGGCAACCGAGCTCGTCACGACGAACCCGAACGACGCGTAGAAGAGAAAGTCCCAGAACTTCACGTTCCAGCCCCGGCGCACGGCCTCGGCCTCGTTGCGCGAGATCAGGAGAAACCGCTCGCGGAAGACGAAGTGAAAGGCTCCGACGAGCGCGTAGAGGATCGCCGTCTTCGCAAGGTCGGACCAGGACGTGGACAGGATGTTTCCGACGAGCATCTCCTTGAGATGCTCGGTCTCGCGCGTCGCCTTCGACATGACGAGGACCGCACACGCCGCCGAGACCGCGTAGACGATTCCGATGATCGCCTCCTGCGGGATGCGCGTCTTGCCGTGCGATTTCGTGAGGGCGAAGATCCCGGCTCCGAGAAGCGTGAAGACCAGCGAATAGACGTACGAGCCCGTCGAGTGCATCTCGTGCCCGGCGAGGTACCCGACCGTGCCCCCGAACGCCGCGATCTGGGCGAGCGAAAGGTCCACGAAGATGACCCCCCGCTCCACGACGTGGATCCCGAGGTACGAGTGGATCCCCGTGAGGATCAGACTCGCGACGAACGCGGGAAGCAGGATCTCGAAGACGGTCACTTCTTCTTCTCCAGGGCGCTCTTTTCCAGCGCCGAGCCGATCTTCTCGACGTCGACGTCGAAGAGAGAAATGTAGTCCTTCGCGGCCGGTTCGCCGCCGACGGAGGGCGGGATCACGACGACGGTCGAGCCCGTTTTCGACGCGACGAAGTCCGGGTCCTTCCTGTCGAAGTAGACCTCCATGAGGATGATCGGCACCTTGCGCGCGTTCATCAGGTTGATGATCTCGAGCTTGTGCTGGGGCGACGGCGGGATGCCGGGCTTCGGCTCGAGGAACCCGACGACGTCGAGGCCGAACGCCTTCGCGAAGTTCGGCCACGAGCTGTGGTACGTCACGATCTTCGTGTTCTTCCAGGGCGCGAGCCGCGCGGCCCAGCGCACCTCGCCGGCCTTGAGCTTCGTCTCGAAGTCCGCGAGGTTCTTCGCGTAGTCGACCGCGCCGGCCGGGTCGAGAGTCGTGAGCTTCGCCGCGATCGCGCGGGCGATCACGCGCCCGTTCGCCGGGTCGAGCCAGTAGTGCGGATTGCCGTACGGATGGACGTCGCCCATCGCGCGCGTGACCTGCCCCGCCGGCTTGTCGAGGATGTCGCAGCCGACCGAGGCGTCGAGGTAGCCGGCGCCGGTCGGCCGGATCTTCTCGTTGCGCGCCTGGTCGAGGAGCGGCGGGAGGTACCCGATTTCGAGCTCGAGCCCCGCGACGATGAGGACGTCCGCGCCGTGGAGCTTCAGGACGAACGACGGCTTCGGCTCGACGAAGTGCGGGTCCTGATAGCCCTTCGCGAGAGCGTCCGTCTCGACGCGGTCGCCGCCGACCGTCGCGGCCAGAGAGGCGAAATCCGAGAGCGTCGTGACGACCTTCAGCTTCGCACCTTCGGCGGGCGACGAGAGCGCGAGGAGGGCGGTAAGAGCGAGCAGCGGAAGGCGTGTTTTCATGGTCTCCTCAGAAGGGGTGCGCGCCGTGCGCGCCAATGACGAACTGGAGCTGCACGAGAAGCTCGGTGGCCGTCACCGGGCCCATGGTCTGCTCGTAGCGGTTGCGGCGGAGCTGGGCGCGGATCAGCGAGAACTCCGACGGCGAGAAGGTCAGGATCGCCGAGTCGCCGCGGTCGCGGAGCGTCGCGTCGTCCGAGTGGTCCGACTCGTCGTGCCGGTAGCCGGCGTTCCAGCGGCGGCCGAGCTGGTACTGCGCGAGGGCGTACCAGCCGTCCGCGCGGACCGTCGTTCCAGCCGCCATCTCGCGCTCGGACGTCATCCACTCGCCGCGCACGAGGAGGGACCGGTACAGCCCCTGCCGGAGAGGCTTCCAGCGGAACGAGACGTCGACCCCGGCCAGCGTCGTGTGGAGTCCCTGTCCTTCGATTCCGCTCCCACGCGTCCACGAGCCCCCGAGCTCGAGGTTCGTGGACTCCGAGAGGTCCTTGTAAGCCTTGAGGTGGAGGAGAGGCTCGACGTCGTTGCGGGTCTGGGCCTCGAAGAGGCCTTCCGACGTGCCGCGCAAGAGCTGGGCGGTCGCCTCGAGGAAAATCTCGGAGGGCATCGGGATCAGCCTCGCGACCGAGAGACCGGAGTCGGTGATCCCGCCCTCACCGCCGAGGAGATTCAGCATCACGAGGGGCGTGTCCGCGTACTGGCGGACGTGCGGGTGCTCCGTGTTCACC
>JBDTTJ010000385.1:0-2773 GCA_039930645.1 Acidobacteriota bacterium | reverse complement strand
CGCGGATCAGGTCCATCGCCATCTTTCGCCACATCCGGTTGCGCCCCGCGATGGGCGCGGGCAGGCTCGCAAGCGGGAGGAGCGCGTCCATGAAGTCGGGTTGGGTCTCGCCCCACACCCACGCGTGCATTCCGCCCATCGACGTCCCGATCACGAGGCGAAGATGCGTCACGCCGAGGCTCTCGGTCAGGAGCCGGTGCTGCGCGCGGACCATGTCGTCGTACGTGTAGCGCGGGAACTTCGCCTTCAGCCCGTCGCTCGGCTTCGAGGAGCCGCCGTGCCCGATCGCGTCCGGGATCACGACGTAGTAGCGCGAGGCGTCGAGCGGCTGGCCCGGGCCGAACAGCACGCCGGCGAACGTCGGCCCCAGGAACTGCGCCGAGGAGCCGCCCGTCCCGTGCAGGACGAGGATCGCGTTCGCGGTCTTCCCGCGGCCGTCGTCGAGGCGGCGGCCGTACGTGACGTAGCGGACCCTCAGCTCCGGCAGCGTCTCGCCGGAAGAGAACCGGAAGTCCCTGAGGATGGCCTGATCCGGGACGGGTTCGACCGGCACGACCTGCGCGCGGGCCGGGAGGACCGCAAGGGCGAGGAGAAGCGCCGGGAGGATTCTCATGAGTGGGATTAGACCCCGATTCGCCCGCGGTGACAGAATCGCCGCCGCTCCCCGCCATGAACACACCCGTCGCGGTCCCGCTCTGGGCGTTCGTCCTGCTCGCGTTCCTCGCGGGCTGGTCGATCCTCGACCGGATGCTGCGGCCCGCGGCGCGGGCCGTGATGCGGCGGCGCGCGAACCGCGTCATCGACGAGCTGAACGCGCGCCTGCCCGTGCGCCTCCCCCCCTTCAAAATGACGAAGCGCGAGGTCCTCGTGGACCAGCTGCGCTTCGATCTCAAGGTTCTCGAGACCGCCGACGCGTTCGCGAAGGAGTCGGGGCTCTCCCGCGACGAAGTGCAGAAACGCGTCGACCGGGACGCGCGGGAGATCGTCCCGGCCTTCAACGCGTGGATCTACTTCCGCGCGGGATACGCGATCGCCCGCGCGGTCGCACGCTCCCTCTACCGCGTACGCCTCGGCACGGCGGACGACGCCGGCCTCCGCGCGATCCCCGACGGCTCGACGGTGGTCTTCGTGATGAACCACCGAAGCAACATGGACTACTTCCTTCTCTCGTACCTCGCGGCCGAAAAGACCGCTCTCAGCTACGCGGTCGGCGAGTGGGCGCGGATCTGGCCCATCCAGGGGTTCCTGCGGGCCACCGGCGCGTACTTCGTGCGGCGCGACTCGAAGGACCCGCTCTACCGGCGCGTCCTCGAGCGCTGGGTCGCGATGGCGACCGCGAACGGCGTCCCGCAGGCGGTCTACCCCGAGGGCGGCCTCTCGAGGGACGGCGCGCTCCGCCCCCCGAAGCTCGGCCTCCTCGACTACATGCTCCGCGGCTTCGACCCGAAGGGCTCGCGCGATCTCGTCTTCATCCCCGTCGGCGTCAACTACGACCGCGTTCTCGAGGACCGCACGCTTCTCCTCGACCGCTCCCCGGCCCAGGGAAAGGCCTCGCCGGCCGACACCCTCGCCGAGACGCTGCGCTTCGTGTGGCGCAACGCGCGCCTCGTCATCGCGAACGAGTGGCACCGCTTCGGCTACGCCTGCGTGAGCTTCGGATCTCCGCTCTCGACGCGGGAGTGGCTCGCAGGGAAGGGCCTCGACCTCGCGAGCGCTCCGCGCGAGGCGCGCTTCGCGGCCGTCGAGGACCTCGCAGAGGACCTCATGGCGCGGATCGCGCGCGTGATTCCCGTCCTGCCCGTCTCGCTCGTCGCGAGCGTCCTCGTGGACGCGCCGGAGCGGGCGTGGAGCGAGCTCGAGCTCAAGTCCGAAGTCCTCGCGCGCTGGCGTGCGCTCGAAGCGGGAGGCGCCTACGTCCACGTGCCGCGGGGCGACCAGGACTACGCCGTGTCGGTCGGCCTGAGGATGCTCATGCTCCGGCACGTCGTCCTCGCGGACGGCGGTCTCTTCCGGCCCGTCCCCGCGGAGCTGCCGCTCCTCAAGTACTACGCGAACGCGATCAGCGGCGCCCCGAGGGCGTGACGCCGAGCGTGCCGACGAGGCCGGCGTCGAAGAGGCGCCGGTCCATCGGAGGCAGGCGACGGGCCTGCGCGGGGCCCACGAGCGGCGTGAAGCGCCGCGTCGCGACGTATGTACTCACGTCCCAGAGGTCTTCCGATGCCGTTTCCCAGCCGCGGGTGTCGAAGCGCGCGAGGTCGACCGGACGGCCGAAGCTCCGGAGGCTCTTCTCGCCTTCGAGGTTGAAGTAGCAGTCGAAGTAGCTCATGACGAGCTCGCGGAGCGAGCGGTAGACGGGCGACCGGAAGCGCAGCCCGGAGTAGTTCGACTTCGCGACTGCGCCCCAGCACCCTGCGCCGGGCCCCGCCCGGAAGAGCGCGAGGACGTGGTCGTCGTCGCGCACCGCGCGCAGCTGGACGACGAGCGGCGCGTGCCCGAGGCGCCGGAGGGCCGCCGCCGCGAGGAGCGCACCTTCGAAGCAGTGCGCGCGCCGCTCGGAAAGGACGCGCCGGGGGGACAGCGCGGTCTCGCCGTCCGGCTCCTTGTTGTAGCGGATCTCCTCGTCGAGGAAACGCTGGATGGCGGCAGGCGTCCGCAGCCCGTGCGGGAGGCTCAGTGTCGGGTTCTTCAAGACGCGGGGATTCTAGAGGGGGAAGAGAGAAAGAGAAGGCGAAGAGAAGATTTTCTTAGAATGAACATGTGGATGGGCAATCGG
>JBDTTJ010000384.1:0-2796 GCA_039930645.1 Acidobacteriota bacterium | reverse complement strand
TACCGCTCGCCGATCGTCCGGATGCGGCAGCTCTTCGACCTCTACGTGTGCCTCCGGCCCTGCAAGGGGTACGCCGGAAACCCGCTCAACTACAAGGAAGGCCTCGACCTCGTCATTTTTCGCGAGAACACCGAGGACCTCTACGCGGGCGTCGAATTCTCGCCGGTGCCGCCGGAGCTGTCGCAGACGCTCGCGAAGCTGTCGCCGTCCTTTGCGCCCTTCAAGGACCTCCGGCCGGACGACTACGCGATCTCGTGCAAGATCAACACGCGCAAGGGGTCCGAGCGCATCGTGCGCGCCGCGTTCGAGTTTGCCCGGACCCACAAGCGAAAGAAGGTCACGGTCGTCCACAAAGCGAACGTCGTCCGCGCGTCGGACGGCGTCTTCCTCGAGGAAGCGCGCAAGGTCGCGAAGGCGTTCCCCGAGATCGAAATGGACGAGGCGAACGTGGACGCGATCTGCATGTGGCTCCTGAAGAACCCGAAGAGCTACGACGTCCTCGTCGCCCCGAACCTTTACGGCGACGTCATCTCCGACCTCTGCGCCCAGATGGTCGGCGGCCTCGGCTTCGGCTGCTCGGGGAACATCGGCCTGAAGCTCGGAGTGTTCGAGCCGTCTCACGGCTCGGCGCCGAAGTACACGGGAATGAACAAGGTCAACCCGATCGCGACGATCCTCGCCGCCAAGATGATGCTGGACTGGCTCGGAGAGGGCGCGAAGGGCCGCGCCGTGGAGGCGGCGGTCGCGAAGGTCCTTGCCGACGGCAAGATTCGCACCTACGACATGGGCGGATCCGCCACCTGCTCCGAGATGGGCGAGGCCGTCGCCCGCGCTCTGCCGAAGGAGGCCTGACGTGGGTTTCACCGCCGTCGAGAAGATCCTCGCCCGAGCCTCTGGAAATTCTTCCGTCAAGGCGGGCGACGTCGTCGAGCCGCGCGTCGACCTCGCGATGTCGCACGAGAACGCCGCGCTCGTCATCAACCAGTTCAAGGAGATCTACGAGGGCACGGGCCTTCCAGCGAAGCCGTGGGACCCCTCGCGGATCGCGATCATCTTCGATCACCGCGTCCCGGCCGAGTCGGCCAAGACGGCGACGAACCAGAAGAGGGTTCGCGCGTTCGTCGCCGAGCACGGGATCGCGAAGTTCCACGATGTCCGCGGCGACGTCGGCGGCATCTGCCACCAGATCCTCCCCGAGCGCGGCTACGTGCGGCCCGGGATGGTCGTCGTCGGGACGGACTCCCACACGACGAGCCACGGCGCGCTCGGCGCGTTCGCGTTCGGGATCGGGGCCACGGAGATGGCGAGCGCGTGGGCGCTCGGCGTCGCCCTGAACATCGAAGTCCCGGCGACGATCCGTGTCGCCGTCTCCGGCTCCTTCCAGAAGCACGTCGGCCCGAAGGACCTCATCCTCCACCTCATCGGGGTCCTCACGGCGCAGGGCGCGAACTTCCGCGTCCTCGAGTTCACGGGCGAGACGATCGCGAACCTCTCGACGTCCGGGCGCCTCGTCCTTTGCAACATGTCGGTCGAGGCGGGCGCGACGGCCGGCATCGTGCCGGGCGACGCCGAGACCGTGCGGTATCTGCGCGAAGAGGCCGGCGTCACCGAGCCGCTCGATCTCGTCACGAGCGATCCGGACGCGGCGTATGAGAAGACCATCAAGGTCGACGTCTCGAAGCTCGAACCCCTCGTCGCGTGCCCGCACACGGTCGACAACGTCAAGCCCGTGTCCGCGGTTGCCGGGAAGCCCGTCCAGCAGGTCGTGATCGGGTCGTGCACGAACGGCCGCCTGGACGACCTCGCCGAGGCCGCGGCGATCGTCCGGGGCAAGCACGTGGCGGCCGGGACGCGAATGCTCGTGTTTCCCGCTTCGGGGAGGATCTGGGCCGAGGCGCTGAGGCTCGGCTATCTCTCCGACTTCATGGCCGCGGGCGCCGTCGTCATGAACGCGGGCTGCGGCCCGTGCCTCGGCGTCCACGAGGGCGCGCTCGGCGACGGCGAGACGGCGATCTCGACCACGAACCGGAACTTCAAGGGACGGATGGGAAACCCGGGCGCGGAGGTCTACCTCTCGTCGCCCGCCGTCGCGGCGGCGTCGGCCCTCACGGGCGTCATCACCGATCCGCGGAAGGAGCGCTGAGATGGCCCGCGCGAAGAAGGGCGAAACGACCCGCGTCAAGAGAGCCGACACCGCCCGCGTGATCCTGAGCCTGGGCGACGACGTCTCGACCGACGTGATTTACCCGGGGCGCTTCATGGCGACGGTCCTCCCCTCGGAGACCCCGGCCCTCGCGTTCGCGGACCACGCCGCGTTCCAGGCGGCCGTGAAGGCGAAGTCGATCCCGAAGGGCGCCGTGATCGCCGGAGGAGAGAACTTCGGCTGCGGCTCGTCGCGCGAACAGGCCGCGTCCTGCCTGAAGGGCCTCGACGTCGTCGTCATCGCGCGGAGCTTCGCTCGCATCTTCCTGCAGAACGCGATCAACCTCGGTCTCAGGGTCGTCGTCGCTCCGGGTTTCGCCGCGGACGAGGGCGACGAGATCGCGTTTGACGGCGGCGGCATCGAGAACCGGACGAAACGTACGGCGTTCGACGTCGTGCCGCTCCCGTTCGCGCGGCAGGCGATCATCGACGCGGGCGGGCTCATTCCGTTCACGCGCGCGAGATTGATGGCGCGGGCCTGATCCGCGGGATAAGCTGGCCCCGGTAAAGGGGGCTTCTATGAGCAGCCCGGACTCCTCCCCGGCGCCGGCTGCGGCGCCCTCGACATTCGTCTTCGCGGCCGGCCGCGAGCCG
>JBDTTJ010000383.1:0-2809 GCA_039930645.1 Acidobacteriota bacterium | reverse complement strand
GCATCAAGGTCCCCGTCGTCGTGCGCCTCGAGGGCACGAACGTCGAGGAGGGCAAAGCGATTCTCAAGAGCTCCGGCCTCGCGGTCATCCCCGCCGACGGCATGAAGGACGCGGCCGAGAAGATCATCGCGTCGCTCGGAAAGGCGGCCTGACATGGGCGCGAACTGGATCTCGAAAGACACGAAGCTCGTCGTGCAGGGCCTCACGGGCCGCGAGGGGCGCTTCCACGCGCTCGCGAGCCGCGACTACGGCACCCAGGTCGTCGCGGGCGTCACGCCCGGCAAGGGCGGCACAGCCGTGGACGGCATCCCCGTCTTCGATTCGGTCGCCGCCGCCGTGAAGGCGACGGGCGCGAACGCCTCGATGGTGTTCGTCCCGCCCCCGGCGTGCGCGGACGCGATCATGGAAGCGTCCGACGCCGGCATCGCGCTCATCGTCGCGATCACGGAGGGCGTCCCCGTCAACGACATGATCAAGGCGAAGGAGTACCTCGCCAGGGGCACGAGCCGGCTCATCGGCCCGAACTGCCCCGGCATCATCCGTCCTTCCGCGAAGGTCAAGATCGGCATCATGCCCGCGCGCATCCACAAGGCCGGGTTCGTCGGCGTCGTCTCCCGCTCGGGAACGCTCACCTACGAGGCCGTCGGCCAGACGACCGCGCTCGGCTTCGGCCAGTCGATCTGCATCGGGATCGGCGGCGACCCGATCAACGGCACGAACTTCATCGACTCCCTCGAGCTCTTCCGCGACGACCCCGAGACGCAGGCCGTCATCATGATCGGCGAGATCGGCGGGAGCGCGGAGGAAGAGGCCGCGGCCTGGATCAAGGCGAACCTCAAGAAGCCCGTCGTCTCCTTCATCGCGGGCCGCACGGCGCCCCCCGGGCGCCGCATGGGCCACGCGGGCGCGATCATCTCGGGCGGCAAGGGCACGGCCGGCGAGAAGGTCGAGGCTCTCAAGGCCGCCGGCGTCCACGTCGCCGACTCCCCCGCTCTCATGGGCGAGACGCTCAAGAAGGCGCTCGGGAAGTAAGGCCCCGAAGAGACGGTCCGGACGAGGGGCGCCTTCGGGCGCCTCTTTTTCGTTGACGGGCTCAGCCGCGGGCCACGAACTCCTCAGGTGAGAGAACGCGGCCCGGGAAGGCCTTCGCGAGCTTTCGGTCCGCGCTGACGAGCGGCAGCCCAAGGCGCTCGGCGGCGAGGACGAATTCGGCGTCGTACGCGGAGATCTTTCCTTTCTCCGCAATCCTCAGACACGCTTCCGTCTCCCCTTCGAGGTCGACGTCCGAGACAAGTCGATCCGCTTCCTCGAATGCGACGAGAGCACCGGCCAGTCCGAGCTTCCCCGCGCGCATCGTGATCAGCAGGGCACTGCGGAGCTCGGACCGCCAGAGCGACGGAGCGACCCACTGCGCGTCGACGCCGAGCACGGCGAGCGCGGCGTCCGTTCGCTCGCCGGGCACGACGGCGTAAGCAATCAGGTTCGTGTCGACGACGATCACGGCCGCCCTTCCCTCTTCGCCCGATCGATGAACGCGTCGGTCAGGATCGGACCGCGACCGAGCTTCTTGTGAAGGCGCCTCAGGGCGGCGACGGTCTCCGCGGCGGACCGCTTCCGAAGCACGACGCTGAGTTCGAGGCGGGAAACCGCCTCCTGGTTCAGGCTCCGGCGGTTCTGCCTCGCCTCTCCCTTGAGCTGCTCGACGAGATTCTCGGGAACGTTCTTGAGCGTGAGCGTCGCCATGGCGGCCTCCGCATCCATTATGGAACCGTTTTGGATACTTTGGAAGACGGGCGATATCGCCGTGATTCAGGGTAATTCCCGCCCGCAGTGGGCCTCATCGTCCGCCCGGCACTACCTTTAAGAGGATGCTCTCCGCCCTTCGCATTTCGCTCCTCGCCGCCGCGATCGTTCCGTTCGCGCCTGCGGCCTTTGCGCAGAGCCGCCCGCTCCCCGCTTCGCCGGCTCCCGTACCCTTCTCTCCGGCGCCTCTCCCGTCGCACGTCCCGGCCCCGACATCCGTGATGTGGATCGGCGCTCACCCCGACGACGAGGCGATCGCGGCGCCGCTCCTCGCGCGCTGGTGCCGCGACGGGCGAGCGCGCTGCTCCTTCCTGATCGCCACACGCGGCGAGAGGGGCCCGTGCCTCCTCCAGGCGGGCTGCCTGCCCGACCTCGCGACGGTCCGGAGCGCAGAGGCGGCGGCATCGGCGGAGCTTTTCGGCGCGGATCTGATCCTCCTGTCGCTGCCGGACGGCGGCGGCGGTGAGCCCCCTTCGTGGGCGCCCCGCACGTCGCGCGGGGACGACCTCGCCGCGACGCTCGCCGCGTTCGTCCGCGCGGAGGCGCCCGAGATCGTCCTCACGTTCGACCCGCGCCACGGGACGACCTGTCACCCGGACCACCGCGCCATCGGAGGTCTCACGCTGGAGGCTGTGTCGCTCCTGAGCGCGCCGCCCGCCGTCTACCTCCTCGAGACCCGCGTGGAGATCGACACGCAGGCGGTCGCGTTTCACTTCGCGCCTGCGGCGCCGGGAACGGTCCGTTTCGACGCGAACGCGCCGCTCGCGGCGACGGCCGGCCCGGCCTGGAACGCGATCGAATTCGACATGGAGCGCCACCCGAGCCAGTTCGACGCCGCGTGGCGGGCGGCCGTCGCGCACGTTCCCGAGAGCGACCGCGCCGTCTTCCTCGCGCCGGCGGCGACGATCCTCCGGCAGCCCGTGTCGGGCTGCCCGTAGCGCCGCGGGGCCGGCCGCCCGCGTATACTCCGCGGCCGCATGGAAAAAACATTCGCCATCCTCAAGCC
>JBDTTJ010000382.1:0-2849 GCA_039930645.1 Acidobacteriota bacterium | reverse complement strand
CTGCCGGAACGGACCCCGACGAAGATAAGAGAATTGCTTAGAAGGTGTCTGAGGCGGGAGGCGAAGCAACGCCTCCACGACATCGCCGACGCGCGGCTGGAGCTCGAAGAGATCGCCGGGAGCGGTAGCTCGTCCGCATTCACCTTCGAAGAAAAGACACCCGTGCCAGACCCCACTGTAGCAAGCGCGGCACGAGCGATTCGTGAGCGAGGGAGCAAGAAGGTTCTCTATCTCTCCTGGGCGATTGCGGCCGCGTTCGCGGCCGCGGCGGGGGCGCTCGCGCTGCGCGCTCGCGCCCCGCAGGCGCCCGCGACCCCGGGTCTCACGGCGTCGCTGCTCCCCCCGGAGGGCTGGAGCTTCGATCCCCTCAGCGGTCCGCCCGCCTTTTCGCCGGACGGGACCCGGCTCGCGTTCGTCGTCGTGGACGGCAAGGCGAAGAGTCAGCTCTGTGTCCGCACGCTTGCAACCGGGGAGGCCGTGGTCGTGCCCCGCACGGAAACCGCACGCAACGTGTTCTGGTCGCCCGACGGGAAGAAGATCGCCTTCACCGGATTGTCGACGGGGCTGTCTGTGGTGCCGGCGGCCGGGGGCGCCGTGGAATCCGTCGCGCCGAGCGGGCCGGGCCGCGGCGGCACCTGGGGGCCGCCCGACACGATTCTCTATTCGCCCGCCCTCCTCAGCTCGATCTTCCGCTACGGACCGGACGCGAAAGAGCGGACGGCCGTCACGACGCTCGACGAGTCGCGGGGTGAAAGCTCCCACCAGTGGCCGTACTTCCTCCCGGACGGAAGGCACTTCCTTTTCGTCGTCCAGCGCGTCGACCCCTCGACCCGCCGGAGCGAGAGCGAGGTCTGCGTCCAGGCGCTCGGCGAGAAGGAGCGACGGGTCCTCCTGAAGGCGGCGTCCCGAACGATCTACGTGCCCGGCGCCCTCCTCTACGCGTGGAACGGCAACCTCATGGCGCAGCCGTTCGACGCGGAGCGCCTCGCGCTGACGGGAGACCCGTACGTCGTCGCCCCGCACGTGCAGTACCTCGCGGACGGCGCGACGGGCATCTTCGCGGCCTCCGCCTCCGGGCGCCTCGCCTACGCGGCGGGCGGGACGGTCGGCCTCGCGCAGCTCGCCGTCTACGACCGCGCCGGGAAGTCTCTCCAGAACGTGGGCGGCGTCGGCAACACCTGGACGCCCCGCCTCTCGCCCGACGGAAAGCTCGTGGCGGTCGAGCTCATCGACCCGGTGAGCAGCAACCGGGACGTCTGGACGTTCGACGTCGCGGGCGTCGAGCCTCCCGTGCGCCGGACGTTCGACCCCGGGGAGGACTACACGCCCGTCTTCTCGCCGGACGGCAAGCGCCTCGCGTTCGCCGCGTACCGCAAGGGTTCGTGGTCCGTCTACGGGAAGTCGCTCGCGGGCGGAGACGAGGAGCACCTGATCGCCGCCGCGCCCTCGGCGGGCGCTCCGCCCTCACCTGTCGGTGTTCCTCCCGGTTCGAAGTTCCTGACGGACTGGTCGCCGGATGGGCGCTTCATCGCCTTCAACAACGCGTCCCGGGAAACGTCCGACGACATGTGGCTGCTGTCCCCTGAGGGCAAGGCACATCCGCTGCTCCAGACTCCTGCGTCCGAGCGCGACACGGCGTTTTCTCCGGACGGGAGGTTCGTCGCCTACCTGTCCTCGGAAACCGGAGGTTCCGAGATCTACGTCCGGACGTATCCGGATCCGGGCGGAAAGTGGCAGATCTCGACCGGCGGAGGCAGTCAGCCGCGCTGGCGCCGGGACGGCCGCGAGCTCTTCTATCTCGCGCCGGGCTTCCGTTGGACGGCGGTCCCCGTCAAGACGAGCCCCACCTTCGAGAAGGGCACCCCGCAGGAGCTGTTCCAGGTTTCGAGCCGCCGGACGAACATCCCGCAGTACGACGTGTTCGCCGACGGGCGGAGGTTCATCGTGAACACGGTCGTCACGGAAAAGTCGTCGACGCCGCTGACGCTCGTCGAAAACTGGACGGCAACGGTGAGGGCGAAATGAGCGGCCGCATGCGTGCCGCCGCCTGTTGTCTCACCCTCCTGACGGCCACGCAGCCCGCCGCCGCCGACGACCTTCGGTCGCTCGCGCGTGACTTCTGGTCATGGCGCGCCGTCACGCAGCCGATGGGCCGCGACGACGTCAACCGGGTCGCGCGGCCGCACGGCTGGGTCCCCGACTGGTCGCTGGAATCCATCGAGACGCGACGCAGGACGCTCGCGCTCTTCGAGGAGCGCCTGAAGACGCTCGCCGATCCCTCTCGGCCGGTCCCGTGGCAGGTCGACCGCCGACTCATCGGATCCGCGCTCGCGCGGGTGCACTGGGAGCTGGACGTCAAGCGCTCGTGGCGGCGTGACCCGACGTTCTGGGTGGACCAGACCGTGCCCGTCGTCGTGGACGCTCTTCTTTCACCGCCGCCGTTCGAAAAGGAGCGCAGCGAGGACGTCGCGGTCCGGCTCGAGTCGATCCCGCGCACGCTCGACCAGGCGCGAGCCGCGCTCGACGAGGCCGCGGCGCCGTTCGCGAAGCTCGCGATCGGAGATCTGACCGGCATCGGTGCGAAGCTGCGCGCGTCGATGGCGGCGCTCTCGCCGCTCCTCATGCCGGACGCGCGGGGGCGCGTCGCCCCGGCCACCGGAGCGGCGGTTGCGGCGCTGGAATCCTTCCGGGTCTGGCTCGAGGCGCGCCTGCCGCTGCTTCCGGACCGCAGGCCCGTCGGCCGCGACGGCTACCTCTTCTTCCTCCGGAATGTCGCCCTCATGCCCTTCACGCCGGAGGAGCTTCTCCTCATGGGCCGTCAGGAGTACGAACGCGCCGTCGCGCTCGAG
>JBDTTJ010000381.1:0-2857 GCA_039930645.1 Acidobacteriota bacterium | reverse complement strand
GGAGATTACCCTCAGCCGGCCACGGGGAGCGAAATCCGGAAAACGGCGCCCGGCCGGCCGTCGGCGCGGTTCCCGGCCGTCACGCGGCCGCCGTGCTCCTCGACGATGCGCTTGACCATCGCGAGGCCGAGGCCCACGCCGCCCTCCTTCTTCGAGAAGTAGGGGTCGAAGAGGCGCGGCAGGTCCGTCTCGGAAAGCCCGGCCCCCTCGTCCGTGACGGACAGGACGAGACGGCGCAGCGGGCCGTCGACCCCGCCCTCTTCCGGCTCGACGGCGACGGCGAGGGTGCCGCCGTGGCGCTCCATGGACTGGATCCCGTTCTGGACGAGGTTCCAGACCGACGACTTCATGAGGTTCGCGTCCGCCGAGACGCTCGGCCGCGCGGAGGGGAGTTGCACGGCGAACTTCACGTGGGCGCGCTCCGCCGTCTCGGCGAGGTCGGCCAGAGTCCGGGCGACGACCGCCGCGAGGTCGGTCGGCGCGAACGTGAGCGCGAGGGGCCGCCCGTATGCGAGGAAGTTGTTGATCAGGGAGGCGAGGCGGTTGATCTCCTCGCGGAGGGCCTCGATTCGGCCGCCGTACTCGGCGACGGCGGACGGGTCCGCGGGCGAATGCCGGCGCCGGAGGACGTCGAGCCCGAGCGAGAGCGCATTCAGGGGATTCTTGATCTCGTGCGCGAGGCCCGAGGCGAGGTGGCCGATCTCCGCGCGCTTCTCGGCGGCGGCGAGACGGAGCTCGAGCTCCTGCCGTTCGCGCAGCTTCTCCGTCATCCGGTTGAACGTCGAGGCGAGGCGCCCGACCTCGTCGTCGCGGTCCACGGGCACGGTGACGTCGAGATGCCCTTCGGCAACGCGCGCGGCGCCGTCGGCGAGCTGGTCGAGCGGCCGCGTCGCGTTGCGCGTGATGACGAGCATGACGGCGAGACCGAGCGCGAAGACGCCGAGGAGCGCGAACAGCCGGCGCCGGAAATTATCCTCGAGCTGGGCCCGGAGGTTCTCGAGGTTGTACGCGATCTCGACGTGGCCGCGCAGGCGTCCCTCGACGACGATCGGGACCGTGAGGCTCCTGTTCGTCGGGCCCGAGCCGATCACGCCCGAGATCACGATGTCCTTCGGTCCGTCGGGCTTCTTCGCGCGGCGCTTCACGGACGGTGTCGGCTCGAAGAGCGGCTTGCCCGCTTCGTCCGTCACCTTGATGTCGCGCAGCCCGCGGGCGCCGAGGGCGGCCGTGTAGTCCTCGAGGACCTTCGGGTCCTTCCAGCCCTCCGGTCCGATCTGCGTCTGTCCCACCTCGATCGCCTTGGCGATCGCCTGGTACGACGCATCGGCCTCGTCGAGCGTCTCGTTGCGCGTCTGGAAGTAGACGAGCGTCTGCGCGATGGCCGCGAGGACGAGGATCCCGGCCCACGTGAGGCCCAGCCTCGTGGAGAGACGCATTCCCGCGAAACCCTCGGACGCCGCCATCATTTCACCGCGAACGAGCGCCACGTGAAAAAGACGCCGAACGCCACGAGGAGGACTCCGGCGAGGACCGTGGAGCGCGAGACCCACGCGCCGGCCTTCTCCTTCCAATGGTCGACGAGCTCGATCAGGAGCGCGAACCACGCGAAGACGCCCGCGCCGACGCCGAGAGCGAAGCCGAGCGCCGAGGTCGCCGAGGGAACGAAGAGCCGGTGGCTCACGAGAAAGGAGATGAGGATCGTCCAGTTCACGAAGAGCGCGGGGTTCGCCGCGCCCTGCAGGAGGCCCGTGAGAATGAACCGCAGGCCCACCGGTCCCGGCGCCGGAGCGGAAGGGTCGCCGGCGCCGTTCGGCTCGGCGGAGCCCGCGGCGAGCGCGAGCTTGTCGCGGCGCCGGTCGACGAGGAGCAGCTTCAGGCCGTACGCCACGAGGAAGAGCGCGAGGGCCGTTCGGACCCAGAAGTTCGTAGCGAGCTTCTCGAGGATCCAGCCGAGGCCGAGGCCGATCAGGATACAGACGAGGATGTCCACGGCCGAACCGCCGGCCGCGACGCGGTAAGCCTCGCGGCGCCGCCCGTACAGGCTCTTGCGCAGGACCGTGACGTTCAGCGGACCCGGAGGGATCGCGCCGAGAAAGCCCGCGAGGAATCCGATCACGAGGGACAGCGGGAAGTCCGCCACGGCGCGGTATCGTCTCACGCCGTTTGCGGGACCCGGCCGGGAAGCGTACATTGGGAGGCGTGAGACGCCTTCTCGCTCCCGTGTGCGCCGCCACCCTCCTCGCCGGGCTCTCCGGCGTCGCCCAGGACGGGATCGAGTTCGAGCCGAGGGTCGGCGCGGCGAGCACGCGCGTGACGATCCGCACGACCGTGCCCGCGGGCGGGCAGGTTCTCTTCGGCGGCAAGCCGGTGAGCGTCGTCGAGGAAGCGAAGGGGATCTACAGCTTCCAGGTCCCGGCGTTGGCGTCCGGCACGGCGTTCATCGAGATCGCGAAAGGCGGAAAGCCCGTCGCGAAGAGCGCGGTCCCGTTCGTCGTTTCGGGCCCGTCGATCGTGTCGGTCCCGAAGCTCGTCGGCCTCAAGGAAGCCGTCGACGTCTTCGGCTACGCGGACACGCGTCCCGAGGGCGGCGGCAAGCCGGAGCCCAAGGCGCGGCCGATCCTGAAGTTCGACGACGACGAGGTCCTGACGATCGGCGACCCCGTGCCCTTCGTACTCGGCCCGGCGGTCCAGCTGGGCGACCTCGCGACCGCCGGCAAGACCAGCATGGCGGGCACGGGCCTGCTCATCACCGCGCGGCCGCCCAGGAAGAAGACCCCGGTCCCGCTCCCGCCGCCTCCGCCCGAGAACTGACGCGCGCGGGCGTCTCCTCGAGCGCCTCCGCGAGGATCGCGCCCGC
>JBDTTJ010000380.1:0-2867 GCA_039930645.1 Acidobacteriota bacterium | reverse complement strand
GTGGTCGTCGGCGGGGAGACGGCGCGCCAGGCGGGCGGGGACTACGCGTTCGAGCCCCTCGGCGAGCAGAAGCTCAAGGGAATCTCGAAGGGGATGACGGCGTTCCGCCTGAAGCTCGACGCGTCGGGCCGTCCCGTCCCGGCGCCGTGACCGACGCGCTCCAGGGCCTCGTCTTCGTGACGTCCAACCCCGGCAAGGCGCGCGAGGCGTCCTCGCTCCTCGGCCGCGCCGTCGCGGCGCAGCCGCTGGACCTTCCCGAGATCCAGTCCCTCGACTTCCGCGAGGTCGCGCGGGCCAAGGCGATCGTCGCGGCGCACGCGCTCGGCGTTCCGGTCCTCGTCGAGGACTCGGGCCTCGCCGTCGCGGGATGGGGCGGCTTCCCGGGGCCGCTCACGAAGTGGATCACGATGGGTGTCCTCGGCCAGGAGGGCCTCGCGAAAATGCTGGACGGATTCTCGGATCGCAGCGCCGAGGCGGTGTCGGTCCTCGCGGTCGCGCGGCCGGGCGAGCGCGAGGCGGACGTGCACGTCGCGGAGGGACGCGTGAGGGGCTCCATCGCTCTCCATCCCCGCGGCGAGAACGGCTTCGGCTGGGACGTCCTCTTCATCCCGGAAGGGGAGACGCGGACGTTCGCGGAGATGAGCGAGGAAGAAAAGAACGCGCGCTCGCACCGGGCGAGGGCGTTCGCGGCGCTGCGCGCCGCGCTCACGGGCGGCTGAAGAACCCGCTGCGCCGGCCGGCGCCCTCGTCGGCCGCGCGCGCGCGCAGCTCGTCGGCGAGCCGGTCGATCTTGTCCTCGAGCTCCTCGCGCGTGCCGTCGGTGCGGATCACGATGTCGGACACCTCTTCGCGCGCCGCGTCGGAGAACTGCGCCGACATCCTCTTCACGAACTCGTTCGGGTCCGTCTCGCCGCTGCGCCTGACCGCGCGCTGGAGGCGCATGTCCGCGGGCGCCGACACCGCCACCAGGACGTCGAAGCGCTCGCGGCCGCCCGTTTCGACGAGGAGCGTCGCCTCGATGACGCCGAGCGGCTCGCCGGTCGCCGCAAGCTCCTCGAACCACTTCGCCTGGGCCTCGCGCACGAGCGGGTGGATGAGGCCGTTCAACTTCGACAGCGCCGCGCGGTCGTGAAAGACGGTCATCGACAGCTTCGGACGGTCGACCGAGCCGTCCGCGGACAGGAACTCCGAACCGAACGCCGCCGCGACCGCCCGCGCGCCGGCGGCGCCCGGAGCGTAGAGCTCGTGGACCATCCGGTCCGCGTCGCGCACGGGGATCCCGCGCTTCTCGAGGCCTTCGGCGATCGTGCTCTTGCCCGACGCGAGCCCGCCCGTGAGTCCGACCCTCAGGATCATCCGCGTCGCGCCTCGCAGAGCCGGAGCGTGTTCAGGAGCAGGTGGGCGATCGTGAGCGGGCCGACGCCGCCGGGGACGGGCGTGTAGCGGGAGGCCATGGGAAACGCCGTCGCGGGGTCGCAGTCGCCGACGAGCGTCGAGCCGTTCTTTTCGAACGCGGCCGCGCGCTTCGCGTCGCCCGGGAAGAAACGCTCGAGGTCCGCGCGCGTCGTCACGCGGTTGATCCCGACGTCCACGATGACGGCGCCCTCCTTCACGAATTCCCCGGTCACGTAGCCCGGCCGCCCGATGGCCGCGACGAGCAGGTCCGCCTCGCGGCAGAGGGCGGGGAGGTCCTTCGTCTTCGAGTGCGCGACCGTGACCGTCGCGTCGTTCTGGAGAAGGAGGAGCGCCATGGGCTTTCCGACGATGTCGCTCCGGCCCACGACGACCGCGCGCGTCCCGCGGAGCGAGACGTTCTCGCGCTTGAGGAGCTCGAGGACTCCGGCGGGGGTGCACGGCACGGGAGCGGGCTTCCCCTGCAGGAGGCGGCCCGCGTTTTCCGGGTGAAAGCCGTCGGCATCCTTTCGCGGGTCGATCGCCTCGAGGATGCGGGCAGTCGCGATGTGCTTCGGCAGCGGAAGCTGGACGAGGATGCCGTCCACGGCGTCGTCGCGGTTCAGGCCGTCGATCGTCGCAAGGAGCTCGGCCTCCGCGAGAGACGCGGGGAAACGCAGGGTCCGGCCCGCGAAGCCGGCTTCTTTAGCGGCTATCTCTTTGTTTCGGACATACGTCGAGCTGGCGGCATCCTCGCCGACGAGGACGACGGTGAGGCCGGGCACGATCCCGCGCTGAGCGAGGCGGGCCGCGCCGGCGGCGGCTTCGGCCCGGAGAGCCTTTGCGACGGCGGCGCCGTCGAGAATTCGGGATCGCATGGCCCTATTGTGACCGAGAGTTACTTGACAGGGGCGTGGAGGGGGGGTATTTTCCACTGCCCCGCGGGTTTCGGGTCCCTGCCTGAATCCCGCGAGTCGTGTGCCGTAGGGGCTCTGGTCTTTCGATGCTTTCCCGGATCCGCATCGGAGCCCGACCCCGCATCTTCCAACGGGGTCGATAACCCCACAACCGCTAGAGGCCGGAGACGACCGTTCCCGTGAGCACTCGCACGCCGCTCCCGAAAATTTCCGACCACACCCGCCGCTGGATCATCGTCGACGCCGACGGGAAGGTCCTCGGCCGCCTCGCGACGTTCGTCGCACGGCACCTCACGGGCAAGACGAAGGCCATCTACACGCCGTTCCTCGACACCGGCGACTTCGTCGTCGTCGTGAACGCCGAGAAGATCGCCCTGACCGGCGCGAAGGCGCAGTCGAAGCTCTACCGCCACCACACGGGATTTCCGGGCGGCGTGAAGACGGTCGAGTTCGAGAAGCTTCGGGCCACGAAGCCCGAGCGCGTCATCGAAGCAGCCGTCAAGGGCATGCTGCCGAAGACGAAGCTCGGCCGGAAGATGTTCAAGAAGCTCAAGGTCT
>JBDTTJ010000379.1:0-2878 GCA_039930645.1 Acidobacteriota bacterium | reverse complement strand
TGCAGGATGTGCGTCTCCTCCGTCTCGTTCGTGATCGTCACGTCGTTGAACACGAGGTAAGTCCGGAGGAGGCTCTCCACCGTGGCCGACAGCTCGGGCGGCGTGTCGAGGACGAGGCGCTCCGCCTCGCAGAGGACGACGCACTCCGCGAGCATCCTGCCCTTCGCCGTCAGGAACGCCGCCGCGCAGCCCTGCCCGGGAGTGAGCCTCTTCACGTCGTTGGTGACGAGGCCGTGGAGGAACGTCGCGCGGTCCTTGCCGGTCAAAACGACGGTCCCCCGGTCCGCAAGGTCGAACAGGAGGGGAGCAGGGGTCACGTGGCGATTGTCGCACCCGGCGCGGGCCGCCGATCCGTGCGACAATGGGTTCCCGTGACCGAACACGAAGCCGCCCCGAAGGCGGGCGCCGTCCGGCGGCGCCGCCGAGGCGGCCGCGGCCGGACAACCGCCAAGAAGCCCGCCGCGGACGCCACCGACCTGCCGTTCCCCGAGGCGGAGCCTTCGCCCATTCCCCCTCCGCCCCCGCCGATGCCGGCCGTGCTGGCCCTGCCGTTCGCCCCGGGCTGGGTGCCCGCGGGGTTCGGCGAGGGAGTTGGCGGCCCGCCCCCTTCTTCCGCCATGAATACCGAAGAACAGAACCTCGCTCTCTTCATCGACATCGACAACCTTCTGATCGGCCTCCGCGAGACCGGCCATCCGAAGTTCGACGTCAAGCTCCTGATCTCGCGGCTGCTCGAGAAGGGGAAGATCGTCTACAAGCGCGCGTACGCGGACTGGAGCCGCTATCTGGAGTACAAGCGCGCGTTCCACGAGGCCGCGTTCGAGCTGATCGACATCCCGCAGCACCGCATGACGGGCAAGAACTCGGCCGACATCCGGATGGTCGTGGACGCGATGGACCTCGCGTCTAACAAGGCCCACATCACGACGTTCGTGATCGGCTCGGGCGACTCCGACTTCTCCCCGCTCGTCTCGAAGCTGAAGGAGAACAACAAGCAGGTCCTCGGCTTCGGCGTGAAGGGCTCGACGTCCGAGCTCCTGATCGACAACTGCGACGAGTTCCTCTACTACGAGGACCTCATCCGCGAGAAGACGAAGGCGCCGTCCCTGCAGGGGCTGCCCGAGAAGACCGCCGAGGCCTTTTCGCTCCTCATCGACTCCATGCTGGCGCTCAAGCGCGAGAACAAGGAAGTTCTCTGGGGCTCGATGGTCAAGCAGACCATGCAGAGGAAGTACCCGTCGTTCAACGAGAGCTACTACGGGTTCCGCGCGTTCTCCGAGCTGCTCGAGGCCGCCGAGAAGGCCAAGGTCATCACGCTGAAGCGGGACGCCAAGAGCGGGTCGTACATCGTGACGGGCTTCGGGAACTCCTGAGTCGAGAACGAAGAGAAGAAGAAGATTTCTTTGAATGGTTAAGAGGGCAGGAGCGCCGTCCGTCTGGCCGTTGCTGTCGTCGAAGCCGCTCGGCGATTTCCGCGTCTTCAAGGTTCGGCAGGACGTGACCCGGTCGGCGCGATCGGGACGTCCCCACGACTTCTTCGTCCTCGAATGCTCCGACTGGGCGAACGTCATCGCGCTCACCGATTCCCGAGAGGTCGTTCTCGTCCGGCAGTTTCGCGCCGGGACGCGCTCGGTGACGCTCGAGATTCCGGGTGGGAGCGTCGAGAAGGGGGAAACCGCGGCCGCGGCCATCCGCCGCGAGCTGCGCGAGGAGACGGGCTACGCGGCGCGGTCGTGGAAGCGCATCGGCGTCGTCCACCCGAACCCCGCGATCCAGGGGAACCGCTGCTTCACGTACCTCGCGACGGGCTGCCGCCGCGTCGGCGACCTCATGCCCGACGAGGGCGAGGACCTCGCGGTGGAGCTCGTCCCGCTGCGGAAGATCCCGGGACTCATCCGGAAGGGACGCATCACGCACTCACTGGTGATCGCGGCGTTTCACTTTCTTTCCCTTCGCTGAGGCCTCGCGGTCCGGGACGGCGACGGGCCCGGACCCGTCCAATGCGAACGCGACGCGCGCGAGGCGGGTCGGGGTCTCGGCCTCCAGCCACGTCACGGCCCGTCGGTCCCGCGTGAGGGCGAGAGAGCCCGGGACGGGCAGCAGAGGGGAGTGAAGGACCCGGCGCGCCGCGGCCTTCTGCGGCGCATCGGCCCGCGCGGTCACGACGAGCGCAAGCGCGCCGATCTCTCCCTCGATGCGCACGACGGCCGCCCCGGGCCCCTGAGAGAGCCAGACTTCCTGCGGGAACGGGGCGGCGCCGGAGCCGCGCAGGCGCCGCACGGCTTTCGCCGCCTCCCGAAGGCGCCGGGCCTTGGCCGGGTCGGGCTCGAGCGCCTCGAGCCGCTGGCTCGCGTCCGTCAGCCGGCGGTCGAGCGCCGTCAGGTCCTCCATCTTGCCCGCCGCGAGGAGGAGGCGGGCGAGATCGGGGGCCGCGCGCTCGAGGCGGCGCGACACGCTTTCGGCGACCCGCGCGGACTGGACCGATTCGGCGAAGGCCAGCCAGGCGACGGTTTCTTCCCACTTGGCGATCAACGTGACGCCGGGCAGCGGAAAGCGCGCCCGCAAGGCGCCGGCCAGCGCGCGCTCACGGACGTCGAGGAGCGGCCCGGCGGCGTCGGCGGGGATGTCTCCGAGCGCCCGGCGGAAGGCCTCGCCGTCGTAAACCCGGACCTTCCCGCCGCGCTTCGGGTCGAAGGGCGCGGCGAACCCGACGCCTTCGGGCGCCGCGCCCGGCCGCGGCGCGAGGCGCTCGGCTGCTTCCCCGAGGACGACCTCGGCGAGCGGGTCGGGAACTCCCTCGGCCCGAAGCCTCGCCGCGCCCCGCGCGAGAAACGCCGCCGCGAGCGGAAGCCGCGTGTCGTCGGCCGCGAGGTAGCGG
>JBDTTJ010000378.1:0-2879 GCA_039930645.1 Acidobacteriota bacterium | reverse complement strand
CACGGTCGAGGTCGTGCAGCGTCGCGACGACGGGCACCCGGCCGATGAACTCGGGGATCATCCCGAACTTGATCATGTCCTCGGGATGGACCTTCTCGAGAATGTCGCCGGCGCGCTTCTCCTTCTTGGAGACGATCTTCGCGCCGAAGCCCATGGACTTCTCGGTCAGGCGGCGGCCGATGATGTCCTCGAGCCCGACGAACGCGCCTCCGCAGATGAAGAGGATGTTCGTCGTGTCGATCTGGATGAACTCCTGGTGCGGGTGCTTGCGGCCGCCCTGCGGGGGCACGTTCGTGATCGTGCCCTCGAGGATCTTCAGGAGCGCCTGCTGCACGCCCTCCCCCGAGACGTCGCGCGTGATGGACGGGTTCTCGCCCTTGCGCGCGATCTTGTCGATCTCGTCGATGTAGACGATCCCGCGCTCGGTCTTCTCCTTGTCCTGCCCCGCGGCCTGGTAGAGCTTGAGGATGATGTTCTCGACGTCCTCGCCGACGTAGCCGGCCTCGGTGAGCGTCGTGGCGTCCGCGATCGTGAACGGGACCGAGAGCATCCTGGCCAGCGTCTGCGCGAGAAGGGTTTTTCCCGTCCCGGTGGGCCCGATCAGCAGGATGTTCGACTTCTGGAGCTCGACGTCGAGCTTGCGGTTCTTCTCGAAGTAGTCGATCCGCTTGTAGTGGTTGTAGACGGCGACCGCGAGCTTGCGCTTGGCCGTCTCCTGCCCGACGACGTACTCGTCGAGGAACTCCTTGACCTCGCGCGGCTTCGGAAGCTTCGTCTCGGGCTTGGCCTGGTCGAGAACCCGATCCTCCGCGATGATGTCGAGACAGATGTCGACACACTCGTCGCAGATGTAGACCGTCGGCCCCGCGATGAGCTTCTTCACGTCGCGCTGGGACTTGTTGCAGAAGCTGCAGCGCAGGACGTCGCCCGTGCCCGTTTTCTTCGTCATCGCTACCCGGCTCCCCCTGGAAGGTCCTGAGGAGGCATCTTACCGCCTCGGGTTCTTACGGAACAAACTCCGGGCTCCGGGCATTCCCGCCGCTCCCGGGGGCGCGGAGCCTACCCTATGATCCCCTCCGTCGAGATGATGCAGACGGCCCGACGCGCCTCGGCGGCCGCGCTCCTGGCGGCCGCGCTCGCGGCGCCCGGCGCCCTCGGCGAGGACGCCCCCACCCCCGCCCGGTTCCGGCTCGTTCCGGAGGCCGAGGAGAAGCGTTTCTGGCTGGCGGCCGCCGAGATCGGGATCCTCGAGTTGGCGCCCTACGTCCGCAACCGGTTCGTCAAAGACGAGGACTACGCCCGCATCTCGACCGAGTCCATCCGGAGGAACTTCGACGCGGGCTTCTCGTTCGACAACGACAAATTCACGACGAACCAGCTCGGCCACACGATCGCGGGCGGACTGTTCTTCAACGCGCCCCGCACGAACGGCTACTCGTTCTGGGAGTCCGCTCCCTTCGTTCTCGCCGGCAGCTATTTCTGGGAGATGTTCGCCGAGACGCAGGGCCCCTCGCTCAACGACCTCGTGAACACGACGCTCGGAGGCGTCACGCTGGGCGAAGCCTCGTACCGGCTCTCGCAGATGATCCTCGACGACCGCGCCCGCGGCGGCGCGCGCGCCCTTCGCGAGGCCCTCGCGGGCCTCGTGAACCCCACGCAGCTCCTCACGCGCGTCTTCACGGGCGAGGCGTGGGCCGTCCGCTCCGGGCGCGGGGAATACGTCGAGCCTTCGCGTTTCGTCACGGAGCTGGACGCGGGCGGGCGCCACTTCGTCTCGAGCACGCGCGCGAACCCGGACCAGGCCTTCCTGACGGCCACCATCCGGTACGGCGACGCCTTCGACCGAGCCGTCTCGCGCCCCTTCGACTCCTTCGACCTCGGCGTGGACATGTCGTCTCCGAGCTCGGCCTGGCTCACGCGCGTCGAGATCCGCGGGCTCCTCGGAGGCTGGGACGTCGACCCCGGCTCGACCGGCGGCCGGCACGTCTTCGGCGCCTTCATGGACTTCGATTACACGAACAACGACACGCGGATGTTCAGCTCGCAGTCGTTCCGGTTCGGGCTCCTGTCGCTGCGCTCCCTCGGCGCGGGCGTCGAGCTGCGCGGCGAGGCTCTCGGCGCCGTCGCACTCCTGGCGGCGCTGAAGAACGACTATCTCGAGGAATCGAGCGGGCTCGTCGGCCGCGCGTACGACTACGGCCCCGGCGCCGGCGTCTACACCGCGATCCGGATCCGGCGCAAGGAGCTCGACCTCGCGACGCTCACGTACTCCGTCTTCTGGATGCACACGTCCGACGGAATCGCGCGTAACGCGAGCCTCCAGTCCTTCCGGGCCGAAGGGCGGATTCCCGTCGCCGGTCCGTTCTCCCTCGGCGGCTCGTGGTCGTGGGGCAAGCGGATCACGACGTACGACGACCACGACACGTACCGGAGCGACGCCACGCAGTGGCGCGCGTTCGCGTCCGTCATGTTCCGTTAGGAGCGGAAGGACTACGCCGGGACCTTGAGCTCCTCGCGGCGGCGGATCACGAGGTCGATGAGCCCGTACTCCTTGGCGCCGTCCGGCTCGAAGATGTTGTCGCGGTCCGTGTCCTTGGAGATCTTCTCGACGGGCTGGCCCGTGTGCAGGGCGAGGATCTCGTTGAGGCGCTGTTTCGTTCGGAGCATCTCGCGCGCCTGGATCTCGATGTCGGAAGCCTGGCCCTCGGCGCCTCCGTGCGGCTGGTGGATGAGGATGCGCGCGTTCGGCAGCGCCGCGCGCTTGCCCTTGGCGCCGCCCGCGAGGAGGAGCGCGCCCATCGAGGCCGCCTGCCCGAGACAGTAGGTCGCGACGTCGCACTTCACGTACTGCATCGTGTCGTAGATCGCGAGGCCCGCCG
>JBDTTJ010000377.1:0-2891 GCA_039930645.1 Acidobacteriota bacterium | reverse complement strand
TCTAGTGCGCGAGGGGAACCGGCGCCTCCCGCCTCAGCGCCCGACCGTCGCCATGGCGGCCGCGGGATAGCGCTCCCCCGCCGCGACGCCGACGGGGAAGGCGGTTTCGAGCTCCGCGAGGTCGGCCGGCCGGAGAACGAGGTCCGTCGCGTTGAGGTTCTCCTCCAGGCGCTCGCGATTCTTCGTCCCGACGATCGGGACGATCTCCGCTCCGCGCGACAGCACCCAGGCGAGCGCAACCTGCGCGGGCGTCGCCTTTCGGCGGCGCGCGAGGTCGGCGACCCTCGCGACAAGCGCGAGATTTCTCGCGAAATTTTCACCGGCGAAGCGCGGCGCCGTTCGGCGGTAGTCGCCTTCCGGGAAATCGGCAAGGCTCCGGTACTTGCCCGACAGAAACCCGCGAGCGAGCGGGCTGTAGGCGACGAACCCGATTCCGAGTTCGCGGCACGCCGGCAAAACGGCCGCCTCCACGTCGCGCGAGAAGAGCGAGTACTCGCTCTGGAGTGCGGCGATCGGGTGGACCTTGCTCGCCCGCCGGAGCGTCTCGGGCGAGGCCTCGGAGAGGCCGATCCAGCGGACCTTCCCTTCCGCAACGAGGCCCGCCATCGCGCCCACCGTGTCCTCGATCGGCGTCGCGGGGTCGACGCGGTGGAGATAGTAGAGGTCGATCGTCTCGACGCCGAGGCGCTTAAGGCTTCCCTCGCAGGACGACCGGACGTACTCGGGCCGCCCGCAGACGCCGCGCTTCGTCGGATCGGCCGCGTCGCGCACGATTCCGAACTTCGTGGCGAGAACGGCCCGCCCGGGCCGGTCCGCGAGAGCCTTGCCGACGAGCGTTTCGTTCGTGTACGGGCCGTACATGTCGGCCGTGTCGAGGAAGTCGACGCCGGCGTCGAGGGCCGCGTGGATCGTGAAGACCGACTCGTCGTCGTCGCGCGAGCCGTAGAACTCCGACATCCCCATGCAGCCGAGGCCCATCGCCGAGACGACGGGGCCGTGGGTTCCGAGCGCGCGGACGTCCATGAGGGAGGCGATTATCCCCCGGCCCGCGAGGCCTCAGAAGGGCGTTCTCTGACGGGCCTGCAACTCGGCGACGCGCGGCGGACGGCGAAGCAGCGCGAGGCGGCCCTTGCGCACGCCGACCTCGGCGGGCCACTCGTGCGAGAGAAAGAGCGGCATCGACTCCGTGTATCCGTAAGCGCCGGCATTCTCGAACACGAGGAGATCGCCGCGCTGCGGCATCGGCAGCCACGCGGCCGGGTGCAGAACGTCGAGCGACGTGCAGAGGGGGCCCGAGAGAACGAAAGATTTCTTAGAAGGTGAAGAGGGACTGGTGCCGTTTGTTGCCTCCTCGGGAATGAGCCTCACTTTGTGTGGCGTTCCGAGGAGGACCGGCCTCAGAAAGTGGTGGACGCCGCCGTCTACGAGAACGTACTCGACGCCGAGAGTGCGCTTGGTCCCGAGGACGCGCGTCACGTATGTTCCGGCCTCGGCGACGAGGAACCGCCCGGGCTCGAACACGAGGCGGGTGGAGTCGAGCAGCCCGCTCGCGCGCGCCTCCCTCGCGACCCGCCTCAACCCCCTTCTAAGAAATCCGAGATCCAACGGTCTTTCTCCGTCGGCATAGGGCACCCCGAGGCCTCCGCCGAAATCGACGGAGCGAAGAGGGACCGAATATTTCTTCGAAAGTGAAAGAGAGAGGTTCAGGACGTTTCGGGTGTTCTCCACGAGCAGCGCGGCGTTCAGTACATTCGAGGCGTTGAAGACCTGGAAGCCGCAGATGTCGAGATGCGGGAATTTCTCCTTCACTCGAAGAATCTTCTCGGCCGAACGAATGTCGAACCCGAATTTTTTCGCCCCGGGCCCGCCGATGATGGTCCTCTTCTCCGCGATACCCCAGGGCGGATTGAGCCGCAGGCCCACGCTCACCCGCCGCCGCGCCCGCTTCGCGATTTTCTCCAGTTGCGCGAGCTCCCATTCCCCCTCGGCGTGAACGATCGAGACGCGCGCCCGCACGAGGGCTTCGAGGTCGGCATCGGATTTCGCCGGGCCGGTCGAGAGGATCTCGGAAGGGGGGACCCCGGCCCGCAGCGCGGCCGCAAGCTCTCCTTTGGAAGCCACGTCCGAAGAGAGACCGAATTTTCCTAGAAAATGAAGAACCCCGAGCGATGGGTTGGCCTTGACCGCGTAGGCGAGCGTGAAGCGCGGGCCGAGGGCGCGGCGGAGCGCGAGAACCCGCGCCTCGATCACGTCGAAATCGTACAGATACATCGGCGTCCCGAACCGAGCCGCCGCACGACGCAGAACAGAGTCTGACAAGGCCCTCTTCACCCCCTAAGAAATCTTCTCTTCTTCTCTTCTCATCTCAGAGCGCTCTCCAGCACCGTCCGCGCGTCCGTCTTCGCGTCGCGGTACTTCACGATGACGGGCGCCGCGAGCGACAGGCCGAGGCACTTGCCCCACGCGCCCGGCGCGGGGCGCGCGCCCATCACGACGACCGCGCCCTCCGGCACGACCAGCGGGCGTTCGGGCGTGGAGCGGTATTCCTTCTCGTGCACGAGGTCGAAGAGGACGCTCGACGCCGTGAGGATCACGCCCGCCGCGAGAACCGCGCGCCGCCGCACGCAGACCCCCTCGTAAACGCCCGCCCCTCCGCCCACGAAGACCTCGTCCTCGAGGACGACCGGCACGGCTCCCGCGGGCTCGAGGACGCCGCCCACCTGCGCGGCCGCCGAGAGATGCACGCGCTTGCCGACCTGCGCGCAGGACCCGACGAGCGCGTGGCTGTCGATCATCGAGCCCTCGTCAACGTATGCGCCGACGTTCACGTATGCCGGCGGCATCACGACGACGCCCTTCGCGAGGAAGGCGCCGCGCCGGAGCGCGGTCCC
>JBDTTJ010000376.1:0-2897 GCA_039930645.1 Acidobacteriota bacterium | reverse complement strand
GGCGTCGGGCCGCGTCCTCGCGAACGCCGAGCCGTCCCTCGCGACGCTCCACGTGAGGCAGATCCTCCTCGCCTCGGCCTCCGTCACGCGCCTGACGCTCGCCGACCTCCAGGCGCGCGGCATCACGATCACGCAGCAGAACTTCAACGCGTTCAAGTTCGCGGTGGGGTTCGTGTTCTCCGGGACCACCGTGTCGATCGAGCTTCCCGTCCTCTACAACGGCAACGGTCTCGCGCAGGTGCTCCAGGGGCCGGTGGTGAAACTCGACGGACTCCCGCCGGCCGTCGCGAGCGCTGTCAGGCGCTGGCAGCCGCCGAACATCATTCCGTTCCAGCTCGACGCGACGGGCCCTCGCGTTCCGAAACCCGGCGGCGGGGACGACGAGATCACGGATCCCGAATATCCGCTCTACGGGGCGATCATCCTGCCCGGCAGCGTCTCGTTCCTGAACCAGTTCTTCGACGCGAAGCTCATCGTCGCGAACGGCGCGCCGAACGGCTCGGGCGCGGCCCTTCAGAACGTGACGGGCGCGATCAGGCTGCCGTCGGGCGAGGTTCTGCGCCTCGCGTCCACGGCGCCTCCCGTCGCCGTCGGGCAGAAGCTCCCGGTCCTGAAGGCGAACGGGCAGGCCGCGATCGGTCCCAGCGAGCAGGGAACGGCGAGCTGGACGGTCGAAGGGCTCCTGCCGGGCACGCACGTTCTCCGGATGGAGATCGAGGCGGATCTCGCGCGTCCCGGCCGCCCCGACCTCGCGACCGGCGGCGTCGTGCAGGCGGCCGTCGAGGTCGTCGACGCGCGCTTCCAGCTCGCGTTCAATCACCCGGACGTCGTCCGAACGGGCGAGCCTTATTCGCTCTACGTCACGGTGACGAACCTCTCGCGCGCGGCCCAGAACCTCGTCACCTTGGACCTCGCGACGGAGAACATCTCGGGCGCGCACAAGGCCGACGCGCAGGAGTCGTTCGCGAAGACCATCCCGACTCTCGCGCCGGGCGCGTCGGAGACTTTCGAGTACCGCCTCGTAGCGGACGTGACGGGGACGTGCGTCGCGACGACGTTCCAGGCGACCAGCGGCATTTCCGGAGTCATCCGCCTGCGCGCGGGGGTGGGTGAGGCGGGGATCCCGCTCTCGCCGGCCGCGCTCGTCCTGCCTCGCTTCACGAACCTCCTGCCGAAGAGCCTCGTGGACGCCGACGTGCGCCTCCTCGGCCTCGCGTACAGCCTCGCGACCGCCCCCGCGGGCGCGACGCCGGCGGGCCTGCCGCATCCTCTCAAGGCCGACGTCGAGCGCCGCGCGATCGACCTCGGCGAGGCCGGCCAGCGTCTCTACCTTCAGGAGAGGCTCCTCGAGTCGCTCGAGGTGCTCGCGCTCGACCAGCTCGGAAACCGCCACGACCTTCCGGAGTTTGACGGCCTGCGCCGCGTGCTCGACCGTGGTGCGCAAGCCTCGACCGCGCTCGGCGACCTCTTACGGCTCGAGCAGCAGAGCCGCAACCTCACGGCGGCCGACTTCGTCGACCACTTCGCGGCGACGGCGAGCTACGGGCGCCCGTGGATGGCGGCCGCGCTCGTGCCGAACGGCTCGCAGCCCGCGCCGACGCTCGAAGTGCGCGAGTCCTCGCCAGCCGGAACGACGTACCTCGCGTATACGAGCGAGAATCCGTCGCGCCTCCGGACGCTTCCCTACGGCGAGATCTACGCCATCCACGACGTGCCGGGCGGCGCGAAGATGCCGTTCGCCCTCGTGGGCCAACTCGACGCCGCGGCTTCGTATCGCGTCGACCTCCATGCTCCGCCGACGGGCGCTTCGGGCCGCCTCGTCCTCGTCGTGCCGACCGACGACCTCACGGGATTCCGCAAGGTGGACTTTGGATTCCTGACGATGGGCGCAAGCGAGGTCTGGGAAGTCCGGGCGGTGAAGGCGGCGGGCGACGCGGCGCTGACGTTCACGCTCGTCTACGCGGGCTCGGGAGCGCCCGTCCCCGGCGCGCCGGCGCCGTCCGTCACGAACCTTTCGCTCCCGCCGTTCCGCGTGATCGGCGCCGTTCAGGACCCCGAACTCGACCGGTACGGTCTCGGGATCTCGTATCTCTTCAACCGTCCTCCCGACAAGGCGTCCGCCGAGACGGCCTCGAGCTACGCCATGCGTTCGACGTTCCACGGGCAGGACACGGCGTCGCCCGCCGTCACGGTCGACCGCGTGGCGACGAAGGCGGGCGCGGCGGCGTACTGGCAGCCCAACAGCGAGCGCGTCGTGAACGTGCGCTACCAGAGCCCGATCAGCGCGCTGAACGGCATCTTCGAGAGCGTGCCCGTGATCCGCCACGAGCACCTCCTCGTGACGAACGCGATCCGCGACGCGCACGGCACGCCGCTCGACCCGCAGGTGCCGGCGATCGTCGTCGACCCGAACCGGACCGGCGGGCTCGTCGAGGGGAAGGTCCTGCGCGGCGACGGCACGCCGGCCGCGGGCTCGAAGGTCCAGCTCCTGCGATACCGTAAGGTCGTCAATCCGAACGCCCCCGAGGGCGAGCAGCTGTTCCTCGACGTCGTGGCCGAGGCCGTCGCCGGTGCGGACGGAGCGTTCTACTTCGACTTCGTCGAGGAGCCGCCGCCGCCGGGGCACACGATCGGACATCCGCCGAACCTGCTCTCCGAATCCGTCCAGTCCGGCTTCACGCTTCGCGCGACGGTCCCGGCCGGCGCCGACCCGGTGCTCCAGCCCGAGGAGCGCGCCGAGGTCTCGACGATCGTCCGCCTCCAGAACCGTCTTCTCAGGGTCAACATCGCGCTCCTCGGGCGCGGCACGGTCAAGGGGCGGCTCGTCCACGCGGACGACGGCTCGCCGGTGACGGACGGGACCGTGGCGGCGGCGAGCACGCTCTTCCCCGAGCAGC
>JBDTTJ010000375.1:0-2900 GCA_039930645.1 Acidobacteriota bacterium | reverse complement strand
TCGCGCGCGCGGCGTCCGATCTCGTCGTCACGAGCGGCGACTACGCGACGTTGCCCGCGGCCGTCGCCGAGGGCCGGCAGATCTACGCGAACATCCGCCGCGCCGTCCACTTCCTCCTGCTCTGCAGCCTCTCGACGATCGGCGTCATGCTCGTCGCGGTCGTCACGAACCTTCCGCTCCCGATGAGCCCGCTCCAGCTTCTCTGGCTCAACCTCGTCGTCCACATCTTCCCGGCGGTCGCGCTCGTTCTCGTGCCGGGAGAGACGGGCGTGATGAAGGCGCCTCCGCGCGACCCGAAGGAGCCCCTCCTGACCTGGGGGGCGACCGGCCGGATCGCCTTGAAGAGCGCCGTTGTCGCCGGGGTCGTCCTCTGGAGTTACACGGCGGGCGGCGGCCGCGGCGACGGCCCGAGAGGCCAGACGCTCGTCATGGCGACGCTCGCGCTCACGCTTCTCGTGAACACGTTCGCCGGACTCTCGGAAAGGAACCCGTTCTGGCGCATGGGACGGAGCCTGACTCCGCCCTTCTGGCTCGCGCTCGCCGGCGGGCTCGGGCTGCAGGTTCTCGCGCTGCACTGGCCGCCGCTCGCGTCCGTGCTCCTGACGGAGCCCCTTTCCCCGCCCGATTGGCTGCGCGTCCTCGGGATGGGCGGAGTCTCCCTCGCGGCCGTCGAGGCGGGCAAACTCCTCGCGGCTCCGCGGGATTGATCTAGGATCGCCGCATGCGCTCCGCCGCCTTCACCCTCCTCGTCCCCGTCGACTTTTCCCCCGCGTCCCTCAAGGCCCTGCGCGAGGCGCGACGGCTCGCGGACTCGATGGTGGCGTCCGTGACGCTCCTGCACGTCCGTCCCGTCTCCGACGTCGCCGCCGCGATCGCGGAAGGGCGCGAGGACCTCCTCGAGGGCACGTCGCGCGCTCTCTCCGCCGCGCTCAAACGCCACTATGCGGAGAAGCTCGCGGCGCTCGCGGCGCGCACGGGCGCGGCCGAGGCGCGCCTCGCCACCGGCCGCGCCGGCCGCGAGATCGTGCGGACGTCGAAAGGCTTCGACCTCGTCGTCATGGGCCGCACGGGCCGCGGCGGCATCACCGGACTTCTCGGCGGCACGACCGGGAAAGTGCTCGCCGGGAGCCCCGTCCCGGTCGTCGTCGTCCCCGGCTGAGACCCGGTCGCGCCCGAGGCGTAGAATTGCAGTACTTATGGCACTCAAACCGACCGGTTCCGCCACGATCTCCTTCGGGCTCGTCTCGATTCCGGTGAACCTGCACTCGGCGAGCGAGTCCAAGGCCGCCGTGTCCTTCAACATGCTCCACGAGACCGACCACGCGCGCGTCAAGCAGCAGCTCGTCTGCACGAAGGACGGCGAGATCGTGGAGCGCGACAAGATCGTGAAGGGCTACGAGTTCGAGAAGGGCCAGTACGTCGTCTTCACCCCCGCGGAGCTGAAGGCTCTCGACGAGCAGTCGAACCAGGTCATCGAGATCACCGAGTTCGTGCCGCTCGCGAAGATCGACCCGGTCTACTTCGACAAGGGCTACTACCTCTCGCCCGGCAAGGGCGGCGACAAGGCCTACCGCCTCCTGTCGCGCGCCATGACGCAGACGGGCCGCTGCGGCCTCGCGAAGTACGCGGCGCGCGGCAAGCAATACCTCGTCGTCGTGCGGCCGGTGACGGGCCACGAGGGCGGCCTCATGATGCAGCAGCTCAGCTACGCCGACGAGATCCGTTCCTTCAAGGACGTCGAGGTGCCCGCCGGCGACGTCAACGAGGCCGAGCTGAAGCTCGCGATCATGCTCACGGACCAGATCGCAACCGACGAGTTCCACCCCGAGAACTACAAGGACGAGGTGAAGGAGCGCGTCGAAGGGCTCATCCAGAAGAAGATCGCCGGACAGGAGATCTCCGAGAGCGAGGCGCCCGCGCCGAAGACGCAGGTCATCGACCTCATGGAGGCCCTGAAGGCGAGCCTCGCGGCCCGCTCCGGCCGCAAGGGCGCCGCCAAGGCGGCCGACGTTCCCGAGAAGCCCGAGCGCAAGCCCGCGACCCGCGCGGATGCGACGCGCGGCGAGACGCGGACGAAACTGCGCGCCGTCGGAAACGGGAAGAAGGCCGCCAAGGGCTGACATGCCCGCGGGCTATTCCGCGCGCGACGCCGCGACGATGCTCGGGGTGCCCCTCGCCCGAGTAACCGCCTGGGCCGCGTGGCTGGGGCTGGACGCCGAGAGCCGCGACCTGCGCCTTTCGTTCCAGGACCTCGTCCTCCTGCGCACGGCCAAGGGCCTCGCCGGGGCGAACGTCCCTGCCGCGACCGTAAGACGGTCCCTCAAGCGCCTGCGCGCACAGCTGCCCGACGGCCGCCCGATCACGGGCGTGAGGATCACCGCCGACGGCAAGCGTGTCGTCGCGCGGGACGGCGCGTCCGTGTGGAACCCCGAGTCCGGACAGGCTCTCTTCGACTTCGCGGTCGCCGAGGTCGCGACCGCCGCGGCGCCCCACGCGCGCAAGGCGGCCGAAGCGGCGCGCAAGGAAGGCGGCAAGCTCACCGCCGCAGACTGGTACCGCCTCGGTTGCGACGTCGAGGCGTCCGCCCCCGCCGACGCGCGCGACGCGTACCGCCGGGCCGTCGAGCTCGAGCCCCACCACGCCGACGCGCATGTGAACCTCGGGCGTCTCCTCCACGAGGACGGCAAGACGGGCGCGGCCGAGGTCCACTACCGCATCGCCCTGACCGCGAACCCGAAGCACGCCGCCGCGGCGTTCAATCTCGGCGTCGCGCTCGAGGACCGCGGGAAGCTGCGCGAGGCCGCACAGGCGTACGAGCGCGCCCTGGCCTCGGACGCCGACTTCCTCGACGCGCACTACAACCTCGGGCTTCTCTGGGAGAAGCTCGGCAAGCCCGCCGC
>JBDTTJ010000374.1:0-2929 GCA_039930645.1 Acidobacteriota bacterium | reverse complement strand
TGCGGCATGCGGTCGGGCCAGGTCTTCGAGAGCGTCTCGGAGGCCTTCGCGGCGACGTCGATCCCGACGTCGTCGAGGAGCTCGATCGGGCCGACGGGCATTCCGAACGCGCGCATGGCCTTGTCGATTGCCGTGAAGTCGACGCCCTCGAGGACGAGCCGTGCGCCCTCGGCGATGTACGGCCCGAGGATCCGGTTGACGAGGAAGCCCGGCGAGTCCTTCACGACGACCGGCGTCTTCCCCATTCTCTTCGCGAGATCGAAGATCGTCGCCGTGACCTCGGGGTCGGTCTTCGTCCCGTAGATGACCTCGACGAGCGGCATCTTGTAGACCGGGTTGAAGAAGTGCATGCCGACGACGCGCTCGGGATGGGCCGCGTTCGCGGCGATCTCCGTGATCGGGAGCGTCGAGGTGTTGGACGCGAAGATCGCGGTCGCCGGGACGATCTTTTCCCACTCGGCGAGAACGGCGTGCTTGACGGCCATCTTCTCGAGCACGGCTTCGATCGTGATGTCGCACGTCTCGAAGCCGGCGTAGTCGAGGGACCCGCCGAGGAGGGCCATCTTCCCCGCGAACTGGGCGCGGGTCATGCGGCGCTTCTTGAGCTTCTCCTTCCAGATGCGCGCGGCCTGCGCGTACCCGAGGGCGAGCGCCTCGGGCTTGATGTCCTTCATGCGCACGGGGAGGCCCTTGTCCGCCGCGAGCTGCGCAATGCCACCGCCCATGACGCCCGCGCCAAGGACGCCGACGCGGCCGATCCTGCGCGGCTTGACGACGCCGACGCCGAGCGCTTCGACGCCCGTCTCCTTCTTGACCTCTTCCATGCGGAAGAAGAGGCCGACGAGAGAACGCATCGTCGGCGTGCCGATGAGCGTCCCGACGCCCTCGACCTCGTAGGCCAGCGCCTTGTCGAACGGCGCGCCGAAGCCCTTCTCGACGACGGAGAGCGCCGCGAGCGGCGCGGGGTAGTGGCCCTTCGTTTCCTTCATGACGGAGGCGCGGGCCTTCGAGAACACGATGCCCTTGCCGGGGCCCTCGAGGAACTTCTCGACGAGCGTGGCCTCACGGACGCGCAGCGGCCCGCCGCCCGGACCCGTGTTCGAGCGCTTCTTCGCGCCGATCTTCTTGAGCGCGTAACCCTTCGCGACCTCTTCGAGGACCGCGGTCGGGACGACCTCGTCCACGAGGCCGGCCTTCTTCGCGCGCCTGGCGTCGAGAACCTTGCCCGCGAGGATGACGTCGAGCGCGCCCGCCAGGCCGATCATGCGGGGCAGGCGCGTCGTGCCGCCCCAGGCGGGAAGGATCCCGAGCTTGATCTCCGGCAGGCCGATCTGCGTCTTCGGCGAGTCGGAGGCGAGGCGCCAGTCCATCGCGAGAACCGTCTCGCAGCCGCCGCCCAGGCAGGCGCCGTCGATCGCGGCCACCGTGGGAAACGGCAGGTTTGCGAGCTTGTTGAACGTCCGGTGGGGGCCGCGGATCATCTCGGGATCGGCGCCCGCGTCGGCCTTCGCGATCTCGTTCACGTCGGCGCCCGCGATGAAGATTCCGGGCTTGCGCGAGATGAGGACGAGCGCCTTGACGTCGGACCGCGCCGCGAGTCCGTCGAGGACGCGGTCGAACTCGAGAATCACGTGCCGCGAGTACTTGTTGACCTTTTCCCCCGGCGTGTCGAATTCGAGAACGGCGAGACCGTCGGCCTCGACGGTGAGACGGAAGGCGGACGCCGCGGCCGCGGCGCTCTTCACGGGAACGGTTTCTTCGACGAGGGTCGCCATCACACCGCCTCCAGGACGATCGACGCGCCCTGCCCGCCGCCGACGCAGAGGGTCGCGAGCCCGTGCCGGACCTTGCGCCGCCGCATCTCGAGCAGGAGCGTCAGGATGAGGCGGGTGCCCGTGCAGCCCACGGGGTGTCCGAGGGCGATGGCCCCGCCGTTCACGTTCAGAATGTCCAACGGGATCTCGCCGAGCTCCTTCGAGCCCGCGAATTCCTTGAGGTTCGCGAGGACCTGGGCCGCGAACGCCTCGTTCATCTCGACGAGGCCGATGTCCTTCATCGAGAGGCCGGCCTTCTTCAGGGCGATCGGCGTCGAGCGCGCCGGGCCGAGGCCCATGCGCTCGGGCTCGAGGCCCGCGAAGCCCCAGCTCTCCACGCGGCCGATGGGCTTCAGCCCATGCTTCGCGACGAACTCCTCCGAGGCGACGACGACGGCCGCGCCGCCATCCGTGATCTGCGACGAGTTGCCGGCCGTGACCGTGCCGTACCGGCGGTCGAAGACCGGCTTGAGTTTCGCGAGAGCCTCCATCGTCTGGTTCTCGCGCACGCCGTTGTCGAGGGTGAGGACGCGGTCGTAGTCCGGCGGCACCGGGACCGGCACGATCTCGGCGGCCAGTTTCGGCCGCGCCTCGGCGGCGCGCTGGTGCGAACGGAGCGCGAAGTGGTCCTGCTCTTCGCGCGTGAGATGCCCTTCCTTCGCGAGGATCTCGGCCGTGTCGCCCATCCCGAGATCGCACACGGGGTCGTTGAGCCCTTCCCTGAGGCCGATGACCGGGTTCAGGAGGTCTTTCCACGGCATGCTGGACAGCGCGCCGAGGCGCTGGCCGGCCGTCTTCGCCATCCCCGCCTTCGCGAACACGCCCTTGACGTTGTCGCGGTAGAGGAACGGGATCTGCGTCATGTTCTCGACGCCGCCCGCGAGGACGACGTCCGCCTCGCCGACGGCGATCAGGCGCGCCGCCTCGACGACGGACTCGATCCCGGACGCGCAGTTGCGCGAGACGGAGTGCGCCGGCTTCTCCTTCGGCACGCCCGCGCGGAGCGCGATGATCCGCGCGATGTTCGCGGCGTCCACGGGCGTCGCGATGTTCCCGAAGATCGACTGGTCGATCGCCGAGGGCTCGATGCCCGAGCGGGCCATCGCCTCCACGGC
>JBDTTJ010000373.1:0-2946 GCA_039930645.1 Acidobacteriota bacterium | reverse complement strand
AGACGCTCCCGTTCCTCGAAGCCGTGGTCCCGGCGCTCGCGAAGGCCCGCGCCGCCGAGCGCAAGGCGTCGGGCATGCTCCAGGCCATCGAGCGCCTCACGAGCCTCTTCGACCTGTCCAAGGCGTTCGGCTCGACGATCGACCTCGCCGAGCTGGACCGCCTGATCGTGCAGAAAGCGGCTGACTTCTGCGCCTGCGAGGCGGCCTCCCTCTGGTTCCTCGAGGGCGATGGCGGCGAGGTCGTCCTCGCCGCGACCGCCGTCAACCCGAACTACGACATCGCCTCCCCCCCGGCGTCGGTGGGCGCCTCCGTCGTCGCGGACGTCCTCGTGAACGCCGAGGTCCTGCGCCGCAACGGCCTGCCGGAGGACGACGCCCTGCGTACCGCGGATCCCGCGTATCCCGTCAGCTCCCTTCTTGCCGTGCCCCTGGTCGAGGACGATGCGCCCGTCGGCGTTCTCGTTCTCGCGAACAAACGCGGCCGCCATCCGGAATTCAGCGACGGCGACGAAGAGCTGCTCGTCGACCTCGCCCGGCAGGCCGTCCGCGCGCTCCACAACGCCCGCCAGTACGAGGCCGAGAAGAAGGTCGAGGAGCTCGACGCCCTCCTGACCGTGAGCCGCGAGATTACGTCCACGCTGGACCTCGACAAGGTCATGCACGCCATCGTGAACTCGACAGCGGCGCTCATCCGCTACGACCGGTGCGCGATCGGGATCCAGGACCGGGGCCGCCTCCGGCTCGGCGCGGTCTCGGGGATCCTCGAGCTGGACCGCGGCAGGCCCGATCTGAAGCGAACCACCGAGATCCTCGAGTGGGTCTACGGCGGCGGCTCCGACGTGTCGGTCGTCGAGAGCGAGGACGGAACGCTCGAGACCTCCAGGCCCGAGACGACCGAGAAGTTCCGCGCGTTCTTCGCGGAGAGCAAGCTAAAGTCGTTCTACGGGATCCTCCTCAAGGACGAGGAGGGTCCGCTCGGCGTCCTCGGGTTCGAGAGCTCCGAGCGGCTCGAATTCGACGAGGAGACGCGCAGCCTCCTCCAGATCCTCGTCAACCAGGCCACGGTGGCGGTTCGCAACGCCCAGCTCTACCGGCAGGTGCCCCTCGTCGGCTTCCTGCAGCCCTTCCTCGAAAGGAAGAAGAAGCTCCTGGGAGTCTCGCGCTCCCGCCGCGTCACGTGGAGCCTGGGAGCGATCGGTCTTCTCGTCGTGCTCTTTCTCGTGCCGTGGCGGTTCCGGCTCGCGGGGAACGCGCGCGTGCTTCCCGCGCGACGCGCCTCGATCACAGCGGGCGTGGACGGCACCGTGGCCCGGGTCCTCAAACTCGAGGGCGACTCCGTGAAGGCGGGCGAGGTCGTCGCCGTGCTCGAGAACGAGGCGTACGCCGCCGCGGCCGCCGCGGCGCGCGCCGCTTACGACATCGCGGAGGCTGACGTGTCCCGCTTCCGCGCGGCCGGCGACGCGGCTGCCGCGTTCGAGGCCGAGTCGCACCGCAAGGAGCTCGCGGCCCGCATCGCCATGGAGAACGAGCGCTTCGCGCGGACGCGCCTCGTCGCGCCGGTCGCGGGAGTCATCGTGACGCCGCGGGTCCAGGAGCGCGTCGGCCAGAACCTCGCGCGCGGCGCGGAGCTCTGCGTCGTGGCCGACACGGCGACGATGGTCGCCGAGGTCGCGATCCCCGAGGAGGAAGCCGCGCGTCTCCGGCCCGGACAGCCCGCCGAGGTCAAGCTCAACACGTATCCCGGCCGCACGTTCGCCGGCGCCGTGACGCGTGTGGGCGCGCTCGTGCGCGAGGAAGGCAAGGAACGGTTCGTCGTGGCCGAGGTGGCGCTCGAGAACCCCGACGGCCTCCTCAAGACGGGCATGCAGGGCCGGGGCAAGGTCCGCGTCGGGTGGAGCAGCATCGCGACGATCGTCCTGCGACGCCCCGCCCGCTGGCTCTACGGCAAGGTCTGGCCGGTCCTGCCGTGAGCGCCACGCCCGCTTCGCGGCCCGCGCTGGCCGCCGAGAGGGGCGCCGCGCTCCTCGCCGAGAGGTTCGGCGCACGGGGAGTCCGGCCCGCGCTCAAGAAGAACCTCGTCGTGAGGCCGCAGATCCAGATGGGCGAGTCCCGAATCATGGTCAAGGATCCGGACCGGACGAAGTACTACGTCTTCGCCGACTACGAGTGGCGGCTCATCGAGTTCTTCGACGGGACGCGTACGCGGCCCGAGATCGTCGCGGACTACGGAACCCGCTACCCGTTCGACCCCATCGACGTCACGCTCGTCCTCGAGTACGAGGAGATGCTGCGCAAGATCGACTTCGTCGAGCGGTCCGGGGCCGAAAAAAGCCTCCAGCTCCTCGCTCACTCCAGGGAGGCGCGGCAGCGGGCGGCGGAGGAGAAGGCCGAAGGCTTCAACCCCTTCTTCCTGCTCTTCCACGTCCTGGACCCCGAGGAATTCCTGAAGCGGACCGTGAAATACGTCCGATGGATCTGGACGCCGCCCGTCGTGATCGCCTGGTCGATCGCCGTTCTCTGGACGATCGGCGTTTTCGTCCTCCACTGGGAGCCCATCTTCGCGGGGACGTACGAGCTCTACGCGTTCCTGCACAAGCCGTTCCTCGACGCGGTTCATTTCTTCTTCATCCTCTCGTTCCTCGGCTTCTTCCACGAGTACGGGCACGCCTACGCGGTGAAGATCTACGGCGGCGAGGTCCACGACATCGGGCTCGCGCTCCTCTACTTCACGCCCGCGTTCTACTGCGACACGACGGATGCGCTCCTCTTCGAGAACAAGTGGCACCGGATGTGGGTCAACACTGCCGGGATCTACGTTGAAGGCTTCGTCTGCGCCGGCGCGACCGCGGTCTGGGTCGCGTCGTATCCCGACACGCTCCTGCACGAGATTGCGTACAAGACGATGCTCTTCACGGGCATCTCGACCATCTTCTTCAACGTGAACCC
>JBDTTJ010000372.1:0-2963 GCA_039930645.1 Acidobacteriota bacterium | reverse complement strand
GACACGGTGCGAGCGGACGCCCTCGGGCGGCGGCCCGGAGCCCGCTCGTCGAACACACCGTTTCTGGACGCCTGGTCGGAACGCGGCCTCGTCTTCACGGGCGCCCTGAGTCCGGCCGACAACACACCGCAGTCACACTTCTCGATGCTGACCGGATTCCCGGCCGGCGCCTACACCTCGGAGGCCGACCGGACGACCGCATCCGTCGTCCACGAGCTGAATGTGGCCGGGTACGACACGCTGGGCCTCAGCGCGAACGGCTCGGTGGACCCTGCGCTCATGCGCAGCATCGCACCCTTCCAGTCGTTCGTCCCGTCGCCCGCCTACCGGCCGACCGCGCTCAGCGCCAGGCTGTGGGACACCCTGACGCGACACGACGCCGAGCCGCATCTCCAGGGCGGCGGATTCGACTCGAACCTCGCAAAGACCCTCGCGTCGGCCGAAACGATCAACGCGCGCCTTGAGGAGCTGGTGTCGGGATGCCGCCCCCCGGGAGGCTTCCGTCGCCCCGTCTTCCTCTTCCTCAATTTCATCGACGCGCATGATCCGTACTTCCCCCCGCGGTCCGCCGGACCGGACGACTCCGTCCTCGCCGCGCACTGGCCCCTCAGCGGGGACCTGAAGCGCGGGAGACCGGAGAGTCGGGTGGAACCCGCGGCGACGGGCGAGGTGCCGACTCCCGAAAACGTCCCTCGATGGCGACGATCCTCCGACCTGACGGCCCGCGACCTGGCGTTCCTGCGGTCGCTTTACGACGCCGAGATCCGGTACCTGGACACCCAGCTGTCCGAGACGATGCGGATCCTCTCCAAGGCAGGGCTCGCGGTCATCGAGCGGCTCTCACTCGACGCGCTCGAGCAGCACGGCATTCACATTCCGGCTCTCTACTCCGTGCCGCTCCTCATCCGGGGCTTCGGCGTTTCCGTGACGCCCGTCAGGCGTGTCTCGGAACGATTCAGCACGGTCGGACTGGCGGACTCCTTCCGGTCGTGGGCCGGTCTCACGCGCGGCGTCGGGCCCGAGCTGGATCCGATCGCCGTCCTCAGGCCTTCCGCCGCGAAGCGTCGCGCTGCTCCGCTTCCACAGGCGCCTGCGACCGCGGCTCCGCCCGCCGCGTCCCGGGAGCCGAAGAGCGCAGAACAGAAGGCCCGCGATGAAGAGCTCGCCCGGCGCCTCCGTTCTCTCGGCTACCTGAAGTGACTTTTCAAGCCCCCCGCACCCATCTGCGCGCCGCCTCCGAAGCTCCTCGCAGTCCCCGCGGCCAGAGGCCCGGCGGGTTCCGTCTCAGGAACTCGAAGATGGCCGGCGGATACGCCCGCCACGACACCGGGTGCGGGTCGGCCGCCTGGCTGCGGCCGTCCGTGAGGTGGTCCCACTTCGCGACGCACCACCAGAGCGAGACGTACCCGGTGCGCTTCTTGACGAGAGCCATGATCTCGTCCAGCGCGCGGCTCCAGCCCGCGACCGTCTTTGCGTCCGCATGCATCCGGCAGCCCGCGAGGTCGCGGTCGAGGAACTTCGTCCGCGACGTCGGGTACTTCGCAGCGATGCGGAGCCAGTAGTCGTAGTCCATCGTGTGGTGGAGCGAGGCGTCGAAGGGTCCGATCTCCTCCCACACGCGCCGCCGGAAGAATGCCGCCGGCTGCGCGATGAAGCAGGCGTCGGCGAGGCGCTCAATCGCGTCGGGCCGGACGAGGTATGGCGACAGCGGCCTGCCGGCTTCGTCGAGATAGCGCGCCCGGCCCCAGACGAAGACGAGATCCGGATCGGCTGCGAAGGCTTCCCCGACGGCGTGGAGCGCGCCGGGCTCGAGGACGTCGTCGCTGTTCAGGTAGCCGAGCACCTCGCCCGTCGTGCGTGCGAGGCCGCGGTTGATGGCGTCGGCCTGCCCGGCATCCTTCTCCGACACGAACGGCACTCGCTCCGCGTACTCCTGCAGGATCGCGAGCGTCCCGTCCGTCGATCCGCCGTCCTGCACGGCGTACTCGAGCGCCGGGTAGCCCTGCGTCAGCACGCTCTCGATGGTCGCGCGGATGAACTTCCCCTGGTTGAGGCTCGGCGTGACGAGGGAGATCTTCGGGAGGGCGTTGGTCATCGGGATTCGTTCGGAGGGGATTTCTTAGGAGGTGAAGAGGGGAAAAGCAGCTTGATTCGCAGGAAGTTGATCAGGAGAACGGCGGTTCTCATCGCGAGAGACAGCGGCCAGAGCACCCTCGGCCCGTGGCGCCGCCAGATCTCCGCGTGTGCCGAGAGGGAGAGGTTGTGCTTCGGGTCGGCGAGCCACGCGGCGTACTGTTTCGCGCTCGGGGCGCCCGCCACGCGCGCGTCGTAGTTCCCTACCTCGTGAAAGAGGCGCGCCTTCGGCGCCACGAGAACGGGAATGCCGGCCCGCTTCGCTCTCAGCGAGAAGTCGAGGTCGCCCCACGCCATCGGGAAGCGCGCAGCGTCCGGCAGGCCGATCCGGTCGAAGACCTCGGCCGGCACGTACGTCCCCATTCCGAAGAGCCAGTCGGCCGGGAACGGCGCGTTCGGCAGATCCTCCGCCGGCGCTCCGTGGCGCAGAACGCGAATGCCGCGGCCCCACCACTCCACGGCGCCGCCCGCCGACCACACGCGCCCCGGCTCCTGCGCGTACATCACCGCGCTGCCGACGAGCGCGCCCGAATTCGCGTCGACGGCCTCTCCGAGCCTCGCGAAGTAGTCCGGCGTGCACGTGACGTCCTGGTTGAAGAAGAGCACTCCGGCGTCGGCGCCGCCGCGCGCGGCCTCGATCCCCAGGTTGATGGCGCCCGTCCACCAGACGGGCGTCGTCGTGCGGATCACGTCCACCGCCGGGAACTCTCGCGCGATCTCGTCCCCGCCCGCTTCGCCGGCGTCGTCAACGTAGACGATGCGCGCGGCGCCGGCGGCGAGGAGCGAGCGAATCGCCCGGCGCGACGCGTCCACGCGCCGGAAGGCCGGGA
>JBDTTJ010000371.1:0-2969 GCA_039930645.1 Acidobacteriota bacterium | reverse complement strand
GCACTCGGAGGTAAACCACCGGTGTCCAGAGTGAACAACCTGTTTAGCCTCGACAGCTAGCGCGACGCGGGCGCTCCCGGCGCCCGCGTCGCGAGCTCGGCGCCCGCGCCGGCGGACACCAGGTTCACGAAGAATCGGTAGGCGCCCGGCACTCCCGCCGGCAGCTGCCGGAAGAACGCGTATCCCGTGTACACCCAGGCGCCCTTCCCCACCTTCGCGTAAAGGAGGCCGCCGGGTTTGTCGCTCTCGCCGGGATCGTGCGTCGCGAGGACCGTCTCGTACCTCGGGTCCCATGAACCCGCGAAGTAGAGCCCGCGTTCCTGCACCCAGCCGTCGAAGTCGGCGGGCGCGAGCTTGTTCGGAAAGTTCAGGAGGGGACTCTCGGGCTTCGTGAAGGTGACGGGCGCTTCCTCCACGGTCACGCGGTCGCGCGAGAGTTTGATCGGATACGGCCCCAGCTCGTCCGTGACGAGGTCGCCGGTCGTGTTGTACTGGATGACGACCGTGCCACCGCCCGCCGCGTACGCCTCGAGACGCTTGACCGCCTGCTTGAGGCGAGGCCGCGTGTTGAACGCGCGGATGCCCGCGACGACCGCCGAGTAGCGCGAGAGGTCGCCCGTCTCGAGCTCGTCGTCCGAGAGAAGAGTTACGGCGTAGCCCATCTGCTTGAGCGCGTCGGGACCGGCGTCGCCCGAGCCCATGACGTAACCCACCGGGAGACGCGGCGCCTTCACGTCGATCCGGAGGACGCGCGCCTCCGCGGGCGGGAACAGGGTCTGCACGGGGATGTGCGGGTAGTCCACGCGGACGAGCGCGTGCGAGTCGGACGTCCCGGCGACGGTCGTCTCGGCGGTCAGAATTCCGGCGGCGTGCCCGGCCGGTGGCGTCACCGAGAACGCGATCGACTTCTCCTCTCCGCGTGCGGCGAGATCGAAGGGGACTTTCGAGGGGGAGACGTGGAACCCCGCAGGAACCGTCAGGCGAAGCGAGCCCGAGACCTTCGGCGCGCCGGCGACGAGCGTCACGCGCACGGATTTCGCAGCGCCGCTTCCGAACGCATAGACCTTGTCGTCGAAGTTCGCCGTGACGGGCGGGACGATCTCGAACGGGCGGTAGACCTCGCCCTTGACCGGGTCCGTGCGCCGGAAGACGACGGGCGTCTCGAACGGGATCGAAGCTCCGGCCACCTGAACGGCGAACCGCGCGACGAGAGGCGGCGCGTTCTCGGGGCGGCCGACGAGCGTCGGGTCCGGGACGGCGTAAAGACCCTTGCCGGCCGGCGCGCTCAGCCAGTACGGCTGCGTGATCGCGGTGTCCGCGGGCAGCGCGACCGTCGCCGTCCCGCGCACGGGCCCGTTCGGCGCGAGAGCCCCGCCCGCGAGCGGCGCGGCGGCGTGCGTGACCTCGACCTTCTCGAGCGTCGCCGGGACGTTCGAGCGGTTCAGGATCATCGTCGCGACCTTGACCTCCGCGCCCGGCGCGGCCGATACGTCGGCCGCGATCGCCTCGGTCCACAGGCCGAGACACGCCCGGATCGCCTCGACGACCTCGGCGCGCTTCGCGGAGAGGAGGGGATCCGAGGAGGAAGAGGAAGACGAAGATTCGGATTTCTTTGAAGGTGAAGAGGGGGAGGGCGGCGCGGCGGGCGGCGCCCCGGCCTCGATCAGCCGGCCAATCGCCGTCCACGCTTCCACGAGGCCGGGAACCGAGGCCGCCGGATCCGCTTCGCGGAATCCCTCTTCCACCTTTCTAAGAATCCTTCCGACCTCTTCTCCCGTCTCTCCGTATCTCTTCCACGTGAGGTCGACGCCTTCGAAGAGGTCTTCCTTCGCCGGTTCGCCCGCCGTCAGCTTGAAGTCGTTCATCCACGTGCCGCGGCGCTCGGCGGCGCCGAAGCCCTGGCTCTTGTGCATGGAGCGGCTCTGGCCGGCGATCTCCGTGTACGAGCGGCCGAGGAGCGCGTTGTAGGCGCCGAGGTCGATCGCGATCTGCCCGGGAGCGGCGTTTCGCGGGGCGTCGGCGCCGAAGCGGAAGACGTTCCAGAGGAGCCGCTTCGCCTGCCAGGTCCGGACCCATTTGAGCTGTTCCGGAAAACGCTTTGGATCGGCGGCGGCCACGAACGCCTCGCCCGCGAGAATCGCCGAGGCCGTGTGGTTTCCGTGCCCGCCCTCGCCGGTCGACGGGAATCGCGTCACGATCACATCGGGCCGGAAGGACCGGATGATCCAGACGACGTCCGAAAGAACCTGCTCGTGCCCCCAGATCGCGAACGTCTCCTCGGGGTTCTTCGAGTAGCCGAAGTCGATCGCGCGCGTGAAGAACTGCCGGGCGCCGTCGATCCGCCGCGCCGCGAGGAGCTCCTGCGTGCGCAGGACGCCGACGAGCTCGCCCGTCTCGTTGCCGATGAGGTTCTGGCCGCCGTCGCCGCGCGTGACCGAGAGGTAGCCCGTCTCGAGGAGGCGGCCCTTCGCGCCCCACGCGAGGAACGCCGTGTTCTCGTCGTCCGGGTGAGCCGCGACGTAGAGGACGCTGCCGACGACGTTCAGCTTTCTGAGCTGAAGCGCGATCTCCGCGGCCGAAAGCGTCTCGGAGGGCGCGGCGGCGCGGGCCGCGCCGGGTGCGAGGAGGAGGACGGTTGCGGCGGCGAGGGCGCGGAGCGGGCGGCGCGTCATGCGCCGCATTCTAGAGGGGGAGTCTCAATCCGCCTCGTGCTTCCCGAAGGTCTCCCGGACGAAGAGCGTCCCGGCACAGGCGACGAGGAGCGTTCCGAGGGACGCGAGGAACGCCGCGTGGTAGCCCGCCGTCGGGTAACGGCGGGCCCCCTGCTCGATGACGCCGAGCCAGTTGGCGTCCAGGATGCGCCCGAGGACGCTCTGCATGACGGCCGCGCCGAGAAAGCCGCCGGCGTTCACCGTGGCCGTGGCGATTCCGGAGAAGCGCGGCGGATTGACCTCCCGCGCGAGAACCCA
>JBDTTJ010000370.1:0-2969 GCA_039930645.1 Acidobacteriota bacterium | reverse complement strand
GGGCCTGCTCGGGGCGCTCGAGAAGGTCGATCTCAGGCCAGTCCTCCCGACGATCACGTGCCCGGTGCTCGTTCTGGCGGCGGAGCGTGACGCGGCGATGCCCCTCGAGCGGACGAAGGCCGTCGCGGCCGCGATCCCCCGCGCGAGCCTCGTCGTCGTGCCGGATTCCGGTCACGCGCTCGTCGTCGAGCGCGAGGACGAGTTCGTCCTGCTCGTCGAGCGGTTCCTCGAGGGTGCGCACCGTGCGGCCGCGCCGGCGACGTGAGCGCCCACCCGCCCGCGCCCGCGGCGCTTTGGGAAGGCCGGCTCGTCCACGAGGGGCAGGGCTACCACTGGGAGGTCTGGGGCACGGGGACGCGGGAGACCGTCTGTCTCTTCAACGGCCTCGCGATGTCGACGAAGAGCTGGCTCTCGTTCCTCCCCGAGCTGATCGAGGACCGCGATGTCCTCCTTTATGACTACCTCGGCCAGGGCGCCTCGGACGACGCGGCGCTGTCCGGCGCGCCGATCTCGGTGTTCGGCGACGCCCTCGCGGCGGTTCTCGACGCCACCGGCATCGCGGACGTCCACGCGGTCGGCGTTTCGTACGGCGGCTTCGTCGCGGCCGAGTTCGCCCGCCGCCACCCGTCGCGCGTGCGGACGTTGACGCTCTCGGGGATCCTCCTCACGAAAGAGACGCTCTTTTCGATGTACCAGGATCTCTCGCTGCGCTTCTATGCGGGGGGCCCGGCCCTCTTCGATCTGTACACGCGGTACCTCTACGAGAAGATCTTCGGCGAGGAGTTCGTGGCGCGGGTGGGCGAGAAGCTCGAAACCATGCGTAGAGGCTTCCACGATCGTTACGCGGGCCGGATCGAGGCGCTCGTGAGGCTCACCGTGGCGCAGGACCCGTTCTTTGCGGCGCTCGGGGAGAACGCGGCGAGCTTCGCCGCGATCCCGTGCCCCGTCCTCGTCCTCGCGGGCGCCGAGGACCGCACGATTCCGCCCGCGCAGCAGCGGAAGATTTCGTACGTGATCCCTCACGCCGTCTACGAGGAGATCGCGGGCGCGGGCCACGTCGTCTACCTCGAGAGGCCCGCGGTCTTCTGGCCCCGCGTGCGGCGGTTTCTGGACGGCGAACGCGTCTAACGGCGCGCCCGGACGAGGGCGGGCGGCGCGACCGAAGCGAGGCCGCGCTCCTTCAGCATCCCGTGCCGGAGGATCTCGGCAATCTCGCGGATCACGATGTCGCTGTCCTTGCCGAACTGCTCCGGGACGCCGAAGAGGATCTCGACCGCGTAGTACTGGAGGAAGACGCGGCTCGCGAGCATGACGGCGGTCGTGACCGGAACGCCGGGGCGGATCTCGCCGGAGACCGCGTCGCCGTGCGACACGATGAACCGCTCGAAGCGGGACGCCATCTCCGAGTAGAACTTCCGGATGTGGTTTCCCGAAAGCTCCACGACGTCGACGTAGATGAGGGCGACGTGGCGCCGCCACACGTGGACGCTCTCCTTCGCCGCGGCGGCGAGATCCTCGAGGTTGTCGGGGAACGTGCCGGACGCGAGCGCCCTGTTGAACGGAAAGTCCGGGCTCTCGATCGCGTTCCAGTACTGGCCGAGAAGGGTCTCGAAGATCGTCTCCTTGTCGGCGAAGTGGTGGTAGACGTTTCCCGTGGAGACCCCGGCGCGCTCCGCGATGTCCCGGATGCTCGTGCCGCGGTACCCCTGGCTCGAGAAAAGGTCCAGCGCCGCATCGAGAATGGCTCTGCGGCTCTTCTCGGACTTCTTGTCCTGCTCCACGCCCCGAGTCTAGACGGCGGCGGGAACCTCCGCGAGCATGGACTTCAGGCGTGGGAAAGCGGCCGCGATCTCGTCCATGGAAACCGCGCCGACGGACAGCCGGAACCAGCCCGTGTCGCCCTCGAAGCCGAAGGCCTGAAACGGCACGACGCCGAGGCCGGCCTCCTCGAGGAGAAGGCGCCGCACGTCGTCGTTCGTCTTCACGGGGACGCCCCTCACGGTGCGGCCGAAGAGATCGAAGCGCACGGACAAATAGATCGCGCCCTGCGGCTCGATCGCGTCGACGGGAAATCCTTCATTCTTCATCGCCATCACGCCGTCGTACAGAGCCTCCAGGCGCTCGGCGAGCCTCCTCCGCACGCCGTCGCGGTATTTGCGCACGGCCTCCGGCTGGGCGAGAAACTTCGCAACGCCGACCTGCTCGGCCTTGGGCGCCCAGGCGCCGACGTGGCCGAGGATGTCGGACATGCGGCGGCGGATCGGCGGAGGCATCACGCCCCACCCGACGCGCATGCCCGTCGCGCAGAACGCCTTCGAGATGGCGTCGAGGAAGATCACATAGGGCGCGCTCTCGGGGACGAGCCCCACGGGCGTGTGGTGCTCGGTCTTCCCGAAGACGAGCGTCCAGTAGACCTGGTCGTACACGAGGTAGAGCGGGCGCCTCCGGCCCTCCGAGTCGCGTCGGCGGTTCTCCTCGACGACCATCTCCGTAAGGTCCGTCAGCGCTTGCCTGGAGATCGCCGTGCCCGTCGGGTTGAGCGGCGAGTTCAGGATCAGGAGGCGCGCGCCGGGGACGTGCGGACGGATCTGGTCCGGCGTCGGGAAGAAGTTCGACTTCGCCTCGACGCGGATCGGAATCCCGCGGGCGCCGGACAGGTACGCGTAGTGGTTGTTGTTCCACGACGGGACGGGGTAGATCGCGCCGTCGCCCGGCTCGAGGAGCGTGCGATACGTCCCGTAGAGGAGCGGGCGCGCGCCGGCCGCGATCACGACGGAATCCACCGGATAAGAAAGGCCGAGATCGCGTTCGTAGAGCTTCACGACCTCCTCGCGCAGCGGGAGGATGCCTTCTGCGGGCGGGTAATTCGTCTGACCCGTCTCGAGCGCTTCCTTCGTGGCGGCAAGGAGCCCCTCCGGGATGGGGAACTGGCGCGAGTCGAAGTCGCCGATCGTGAGGTTGCAGACCGG
>JBDTTJ010000369.1:0-2982 GCA_039930645.1 Acidobacteriota bacterium | reverse complement strand
TGCGCGTAACGGTAGCCCTTGCCATAGCCCGCGTCCTTCATGAGCTTCGTCGGCGTGTTGCGGATCGCGAGGGGCGGCGGCAGGTTCGGCTGCTCGCGGATGTCGTCCGCGGCTTCGCCGTACGCGACGTAGAGCGCGTTCGACTTGGGCGCAAGCGCGAGGTAAACGGCAATCTCCGAGAGCGCGAGCGCGCCTTCCGGCATCCCGATGAAGTGAACGGCGTCCTTCCCCGCGACCGCGAGGACGAGCGCCTGCGGGTCCGCGAGCCCGACGTCCTCCGACGCGAACCGCACGAGACGGCGCGCGACGTAGAGGGGGTCCTCCCCCGCCTCGAGCATCCGCGCGAGCCAGTAAAGCGACGCGTCGACGTCCGAGTCGCGGAGCGACTTGTGCAGAGCCGAGATGATGTTGAAGTGCTCCTCGCCGGACTTGTCGTACAGCAGGACCTTCCGCTTGAAAAGATCCTCGAGGACGGAGACGGAGAGGACGGGAACCCCGGAGGAATTTTCTTCTGAAAGGAGTTGGGCGGCCGCGGCCTCGAGCGCCGTCAGTGCTCGCCTCGCGTCGCCGTCGGCAAAGCGTCCTAACCATTCGAAGGAATCTTCATCCACCGTCACCAGCGCGTTGAGGCCCCTCGTGGGCTCCTGCAGCGCTCTCTTCATCAGCAGAACGAGATCTTTCTCTCCGATTGCAGGCAGAATCACGACTCTGAGCCGGGACAGCAGCGCGCCGTTCAGCTCGAAGGAGGGGTTCTCGGTCGTCGCGCCGACGAGGACGATGTCCCCCGCCTCCACGAACGGCAGGAAGGCGTCCTGCTGCGCCCGGTTGAAGCGGTGGATCTCGTCCACGAAGAGGAGCGTGCGCCGGCCGCGCCGCCGCGCGCGCGCGGCCTCCTCCATGACGGTCTTGATCTCCTTGATGCCGGAGGTGACGGCCGAGAACGCGAGAAAGCGCGCTTTCGTCTTCGCCGCGATGATTCGCGCGAGCGTCGTCTTTCCGCTGCCTGGCGGGCCCCAGAAGACGAGGGACGGGACGCGATCGGCCGCGATCGCGCGCGCGAGGAACGACGCCTCCCCAACGAGGTCGGACGGCCCCGCGACCTCGGAGAGCTCGCGCGGCCGCATGCGGTCCGCGAGCGGGGCGTCGGAAGGAGGCTCGGCCCCGGGCGACGGAAGCTCGTCGTCGAACAGATCGCCCGGAGACTCGGCCATTACCCCTTCTGGTCCAGCGAGGCGAGGAGCCCGTCGACCGACTTGACCTCGGGGTGCTCCTTCTTGATCCTCTTCAGGATCTCCTTCGCCTTCGCCTTGTCGCCCCGGTCGACGCCGTAGACGATCGCCTGGTTGAACGCGGCGGGCCAGTGCGCCGGATCTTTCGCGAGCGCCTTCCCGAAGTACTCCAGCGCCTTCGTGCCGTTCCCGGTGTTCCGATATGCGACGCCGAGGTCGGTCATGACGTTCGGGTCGCCGCCCTGCAGCTTCAGCGCGCGCTCGTAGGCGTCGACGGCCTTCTGCCAGTTCTCGAGGTCGTACGCCGTGTTGCCGAGCTGGACGAGGAGGCCGTAGTTGCCCGGCTCCTTGGCGGCCGCGGCCTCGAGGTCTGCGAGCTTGCGCTGGGCGACGGGGTCGGCCGCGAGCGAGGGCTGAGCGCCGCCGCTGCCGGGGAGGTCGCGCGTCGCGCCCGGCCCGACGCCAGGGACGCCCGCGTGCGGGTCGGTAGCCGCCGTGGCGTTGAGGGCGGGCGGGATCCGGTCGATGTAGAGATAGGCCGCGGCGAAGCCGGCCAGCAAGCCGACGGATGCGAAGAGGAGCCGGTCGGCCCACGGCCCGAGGGCGCGGGGCGGAGCCGCCGCCGTAGCGGGCGCCGCCGCGCGCTTGCCCTTCTCGCGGGCGGGCGCGGGCGGCGGCAGGTGGTCGTCGCGTTCGGTCGTCATCGGGGTTCTCCTTCGTCCTCGCGTACCGGCTGGGCGCTCCAGGCGCCCCCCGAGGGACCCGGCGCGGGAGCGATGACCGTTCCCTCCCAGGTCCCGCCGATGCGGCGCGCCGCACCGGCCGTCACGCGTCCATAGAACTTCGCGTCGAATCCGCGCTCGGCGTCGATCCGGTCGAGCGCGAGCCGGTCTCCCACGAACGTGCCCCGGACGGAGCCGCGGAAGCCGCCGTCGAGGACGTAGTCGCCTGAAACGATGGTCCCGTCGAGGGCGAGCCGCAGAATCCCGCGGCGGTTGCCGGGGCTGATCGTGACGTCCCACCGCCCCGTCACCGGATCGGACGGCGTGCGCACCCCCTCGCGCCGCTTCGCGATCTCCTCGCGGAGGAACGCGGCCCGGCGGCCGTGGGACCCGAGGGAGTCGGCGATCACCCGGCGGCGTTCCTGCTGGACGAGCGCCCTCACGCGCGCATCCTCGATCGCGTCCGCCGCGGCCTCGAGCACCGCGCGGTCCGGGCTGCCGTCGCGCAGGAGGCGGGAGAGGCGCCCGACGGCGGCCGTGACGTCCGATTCGGCCCGTACGAGGCGCTCCGTCACGCGCTCGAATTCCTCGGCGTCCTCAGCGGCGCCCTTCCTCTCCGCCTCGAGGGAGATGAGAAGGAAGTCGAGCAGGACGTCGCCCGTGCGCGACGGGGCCGGCGGGGCCGCGGACGCGAGCATCGCGAACGACATCGCGGCGACCAGGGCGCGGCGAACTCCCCTCCAGACCATCCTGCCGACTATACGGAATTTCGGCCCCTCGCATCGGGAATGCAGGGGGAATCCTGGTCAGTGATCTCTTCCGGTTCCGATGCGGCGCTTGACCATGGCCCGGTCCAGAGCCTTTTCGACCTCGGTCGCGACCTCGCCCTCGGGCAGCCCGTTGATCTGGGCGATCTCCGAGACGATCAGGTAGCGCGCGCGCTCGTACATCTTCTTCTCGCGGAACGAGAGCGCCTTCTGCTTCTGGACCCAGCTGAGGTTCTTGAGCACGTCGGCGATGTCCGTGAGGGC
>JBDTTJ010000368.1:0-2987 GCA_039930645.1 Acidobacteriota bacterium | reverse complement strand
CGTAGACGTCCTTGCGGCCCTTGAGCTCCCGCTCGGCCATCGCGAGGCCGCGCGCCGGCTCGCCGTGATCCGAGAAGTAGAGCGCGAGCGGGCGGTGGACGAGGCGGTGGTCCTCGGGCAGCTTGGCGTCGAATTCGGCGATCGCCTTTTTCGCGCGCGCCTCGCCGGCGGCGTCACCCATCGCGCGCCTGGTGTCCACGAGCGCCGCGAGGGAACCCGCCTCGGGCTCGAGCGCGATCGAGCGCTCCGCGAGACGCGTGGCCGGTTCCCAGAGGCCCTTGCGCGCCGCGATCTCGGCGGCGACCGCGAGGGACGGAGCGTGATTCGGCACGCGCCGGAGCGCCTCGACGAGCCGGCCCTCGGCCTCGTCGTAGCGGTTGAGCTTCAGGAGGATTCGGGCCGAGCGCGACCGGCACCAGGCGAAAGCCTCCTTGTCGACGGCTCGCGCGGCATCCGCCGCGAGGTCCATCGACTGCAGGGCGCCCTTCAGGTCGCCCGCGATCTCTCGCGCGAGCGCAATGCGGCTGTAAGAGGCCGTCGAGGGGAGGCGGGCCACGAAGCGTTCGTACGCGGCGAAGGCGTCGGGGTAACGGCCGAGGTCGAAGTTCGCGTCGCCCACGGCCCCGTCCAGCTCGGCGTCGTCTGGCCGCTCCGTCTTCAGGGCCTGGGCTTCGCGGAGGAGGCCCTCGAAGTCGTGGTGGGGAAGGAGGAGGCGGAGGCGGAACTTGCGGAGCTCGTAGTCGCCGGGCGAGGCGGCGAGCCCGGCCCCGACGGCCGCGTCGGCGGCGGCGAGGTCGTCGTGCGAGAGCGTCGTGCGATAGCGTGCGTAGAGCCGTGTCGCCTCGGCGAGAGGGCCCGATGCGGACGGCGCCGAGAGGCGCTGCGCGCTCGCAGCGCTGGCGGCCAGAAAGAGGGCGGCCGCCCCCGCGAGGAGCGGGAGCGGCCGGAAACGGAGCGGGGAAAGTCTAGCGCGCATCCTTTGTCGTCTGGATGCGGGCGAGGTCGTCGCGGTCGCGGGAGATCCGTACGCGCTCGGCGTAATCCTCGTCGGAGATGCCTTCGGGGAATCCCTTGATCTTCGCGTCCTTGAGCGCGCGCACCTGCGGCGTGTGGGTGGGTGCCGGAGCGCCGGCATGCAGGGCCGCGAAGCCGCTCGTGGGCGACCACATGTAGGGGAAGAAGTAGCGGCAGCCGCGCTGGGGGAAGTCCACGCCGTCGCCGAGCTGGCTGTTCGGCGCCTGCGCGTACGTCGGGTCGCCGCCGGCAGACGGCGGCAGGAGGCCGACGATGATCCCGGCGACGACGCGCAGCTCGATGTCCACGACGTCGTCGCACATGCGACGGCCGTTCGGGAAGCCGGCGGGGTCGCCGCCCAGGTAGCCGAGACGGCTCGCCGTCGCGAACGGCGTCGGCGCGACTGCCGTGTTCAGCCGGAGCTGGTCGGAGTAGACCTCGCCGGGCCGCTGAGTCGCGCCGACCCCGAAGAGGGAGGCCACGCTGCCCGGGAGACCCCGGAAGAGCGCGAGCTCGATGTCGCCGCGGGGGCCGGGCGGCACCTGGATGCCGAAGAGGACGTTCATGTACGTCGCGAGGATCGGATAGAGCTCGCCCGGGTCCGTCCCGTCGGCCGTGCCCTTGAAGGCGGACTCAGTCGCGGGGGTCCCGGCGTTCCAGCGATCCTTCCTGCCGACGCCGACGAGGACTTCGTTGACGAGCGGGTTGCCGAGACGCGAGACCTGCTGATAGCTGCCCGACGTCGTAACGCTGCCGTCCGCATTGATCGTGCGGCTCGCGGGGATGCTGACCGTGGACCAGGCTCCGAGGATCGCGACCGGGTTGGCCGCGTCGTTGACCTGGATTCCGGCGGACGTCAGCATCGCGATCGGGACCTGCATCGCGGTGGAAAGGACCGTGTAGCCGTACAGCGTGTCGCGCCCGCCGCCGGTCGCGCCGACGCCGACGCCCGGACGGCCGAGGCCTGCGCCCGTCTCGAGGTTCACGGCGTCGAACGTCATGCCGAGGTCGACGAAGAACGGGTCCTGGCGCGGACCGACGAAGACCGAGATCTTCCCGTTCGCCGCCGACTGGATGCCGTTCGGAAGCGCCGGGTAGTTGGGGATCGTCTTCGTCCCGATGTTCGGCGGCACGACGGGCTGGTCGACGAGGAGGCGGGTCGTCGTCCCGCCCTTGATCTGATCGAGCGAGTACGTCTGCGTGACGAGAAGCTTCGAATCCGTGATGGACGTCACGCCCGGAAGCGCGTACAGGAACGTTTCCGGGGCCTTGTACTGCGTCTTGAACGTGAAGCGGAAGGTGACGTCCTCGACGCCGTCGCCGTTGTTGTCGATCTTGATGTCGTACCAGGCGCCGTCCTGGAAGCCCGCGTAGTTCGGCCCTCCCTGCGGCTCGATGAGGCCGTAGTAGCAGGAGATCAGGTTGACCATCGACGAGTCGTTCGGGTCGCGGAAGAAGTAGAAGTCGGTGTTGTCGATGCTGGGGTTCTTCGACGTGAACGGCGCCTCGTTATGGCTGGACGCCAGCGCGGGCGCCGGCGCGAGGGCGGGGACCGCCAGCGCGGCGAGCGCGAGGAGGGCGAGGACTCGGGCAGCGGAACGCTTCGGCATGGAGTCTCCTTTTGGTTTCGTTGAATTCGGTTGGGGGGGTGGGGACGATCGTTTGCTCTGAAGGGTGATACGGAGAGGCCGCGGATTTCGGATCAGCGCCGCCGCCGCGATTCCTCGATTCGAGGAGTGCAATCGATTTCTTCGATTGCGCGCCACTGCACGAAGCGTGCCCGGTAAAACCTGCTGTGGGGACATGAGCGTCCCGGCTTCGCGCACCGTCTAGAATCCGCCCCGGAAGCGCAAGGGGCCCGGCGGCCCCCCTGGTCTTCAAAACCAGAGTGCCCGCTCCGGAAGGGGCGGCGGGTGGGTTCGACCCCCACACGCTTCCGCCACCACTGACCGAGGAAGACGAACGCCCCCGGC
>JBDTTJ010000367.1:0-2988 GCA_039930645.1 Acidobacteriota bacterium | reverse complement strand
CTTCGTGTCGGTCCAGATGAGGTGGAGGCCGCCGAGGCCGTCCAGCGTCGGGTTCCCGGTGACGTACGTGTCGTCGTTCCAGACGAAGCCGGCCTTCAGCGCGGGGAGATAGGCCGCGAGCACCGCAAGGACGACGGCGGCTCCGAGGGCGAGGAGGGCCTTCTTCGGCACGGCGGGAGAATAAGGCCTCTACAATCCCGCCCGCCGTGGCCAAGCGCATCGAACCTTCCCGGAAGAGCCCCGAGGAGCGGCTGGACGATCTCCTCGCGGGGCACCGCGAGGCGACCCTGCGAAACGAGGGCGCCAAGTACGCGCGCCGCGCGATCGGGCAGTCGGACTCCCTCCCGAACGGCGTGAAGTTCTTCGCGTGGGCGCTGCTGGCGGCCGACGCCCCGGACGAGGACGAGGCGCTGGCGGCGCTCGCCGAGGCCGAGGGCTATCTCGACGTCGCCCGCCGGGACCTCGGGCGGCGGTTCACCAACGAGGTCGCCGGCCTGCGCTTCCTCGAGCGCGGCATCTCCCTGCGGAGTGACCGCGCCGAGTTCGAAGAGGCGTTGCGCCTCTGCGACCTCGCACTGGAGGTCGGCCTCGGGGCACCCTACGAGCGCCGCAAGGCCTCACTCCAGAGGATGGTCTGAGTCCGGCTGGACCGACGGGTCCTACATGGACTCGAGGTGCATGTCGATCAGGCCGTGCTGTTTGAAGGCGCCGATGCGCGGCGCGATCAGCCCGATCACGAAGAGCACGAGACCGCCGCCGGCCATCGCTGCGAGGGCGAGCATGGACGGGGCGCGCTGGGCGCGGAACCGGACGGCGTCGTTCACCCTCACGGTCGCCTCCGGCACGACGATCGCCGCGGCGCCGTTTTCGCCGGCCAGCATCAGCCGCCTGTCGGCAATGGCCTTCTGCAGCGGCACGGAAGCCACGAGGACCTCGAAGCGGTCGGTGGTCGACGACAGGGGCTGCGCGAGGTGCGCCGGGGTCAGGTTCATGTCGACCGGGGCATTCTGGACCTTCCAGAGGCCTCCGAGGGCGAGCACGAAGATGACACCGCCGCCCAGGAGCGCCCAGAGCCGGAAATGACTCTTCTGCATGGCACCCTCCAGGGCCGGGGAAAAAGCCGGTCCTGATAACAACCTAGGACCCGGCCCCGCCTCCCGCAAGGGAGCCGGATGCCCCAGGAGACGCCCGAACACGGAGCTTTGGTCCGTTTGCATCATGTCTCCGGAGAGACTCCGTCTCTAAGCTCCGATGCATGGGAAATCGACGCCGACTCGTATGCGACGGCAACACCGCCGCCGCCTCCGTGGCCTATCGCCTGAGCGAGGTGGTGGCCGTCTATCCGATCACTCCTTCCTCCACCATGGGCGAGCTCTCCGACGAGTGGATGGCCAAGGGCCTGAAAAACGTCTGGGGAACGATTCCGCAGGTCATCGAGATGCAGTCCGAGGGCGGCGCCGCCGGCGCTGTCCACGGCGCGCTGCAGGCCGGAGCGCTCACGACGACCTTCACGGCCTCGCAGGGCCTGCTCCTGATGATCCCGAACATGTACAAGATCGCGGGGGAGCTCACCTCCTACGCGATGCACGTGTCCGCGCGGACGCTCGCGACGCACGCGCTCTCCATCTTCGGCGACCACTCGGACGTCATGGCCTGCCGGCAGACCGGGTTCGCCCTCCTCGCCTCCGCCTCCGTGCAGGAAGCGCAGGACCTCGCCGCGATCGCGCACATCGCGACGCTCGCCTCGCGCATCCCGTTCCTGCACTTTTTCGACGGGTTCCGCACGTCGCACGAGCTCGCGAAAATCGAGGAGCTCACGGACGACGACCTGCGCGCGCTCCTCGACGAGTCGAAGATCGACGCGCACCGCGCCCGCGCGCTCAGCCCCGACCGGCCTCTCCTGCGCGGCACCGCCCAGAACCCCGACGCGTTCTTCCAGGCGCGCGAGGCCTGCAACCCCTTCTACGACGCGTGCGCGGGCTTCGTCGTCGACGCGATGGCGAAGTTCGGCGCGCTCACGGGCCGCGCATACAACCTGTTCGACTACGTGGGCGCGAAGGACGCGGACCGCGTGCTCGTCGTGATGGGCTCGGGCGCCGAAACCTGCGACGAGACCTCGAAGTGGCTGAACGCGAAGGGCGAGAAGGTGGGTGTCCTCAAGGTTCGCCTCTACCGCCCGTGGTCCCTCGCGCACTTCATCGCGGCCCTGCCGGCGACGGTCAAGACGATCGCCGTCCTCGACCGTACGAAGGAGCCCGGCGCCCCCGGCGACCCGCTCTGGCTCGACGTGGTCGCGGCGCTCGCCGAGGCCCGCACGACCGGCCTCTCGAAGTTCGCCTCCGAGCCGCGCGTCGTCGCGGGGCGGTACGGCCTGTCTTCGAAGGAGTTCACGCCCGCGATGGTCGCGTCCGTCTACGCCGAGATGGCGAAGGCCTCCCCGAAGAGGCAGTTCACGATCGGCATCGTCGACGACGTGACGCACACGTCGCTCCCGTGGGACGACTCGATCGACATCGAGCCCGCCGATCGCAAGAAGGCCGTCTTCTTCGGCCTCGGCTCGGACGGCACGGTCAGCGCGAACAAGAACTCGATCCAGATCATCGGCGAGGACGCGGGCAAGGAGGCGCAGGCCTACTTCGTCTACGACTCGAAGAAGGCGGGAGCCGTCACGACGTCGCACCTCCGCTTCGGCGACGCGCCGATCCGGGCCGCGTGGCTCGTCTCGAACGCGGACCTCGTGGCGTGCCACCAGTTCTCGCTCCTCGACAAGCAGGACATGCTGTCCTGCGTCAAGAGCGGCGGCGTCTTCCTCCTGAACGCGCCGTTCGGGCCCGACGAGGTCTGGGACGAGCTGCCGTTCGAGGTCCAGGACCAGATCGTGAAGAAGAAGCTCCGCTTCTTCGTCGTCGACGCGTACGGCCTCGCCAAGGAGATCGGGCTCGGCGGCCGCATCAACACGATCATGCAGGCCTGCTTCTTCAAGCTCTC
>JBDTTJ010000366.1:0-2991 GCA_039930645.1 Acidobacteriota bacterium | reverse complement strand
CACAACGTCGAGCAGCTCTTCTCGCTCTACGAGGTCGACCACTGGCTGCTCGCAGGCGTGCCGAACAATGCGTTCACCGAGGCGCTCGCGTTCGTCTTCCAGGCGCGGGACCTCGAGCTCCTCGGCCTGCCGGCGCCCGGGGCCGGCGCGAAGCGGCTCAGGGCGCTGAACGAGCTCTGGCAGACGTGGGAGATCGCCGGGCCCGCGCTCGTCGACATGCGCGTCTGGCACTGGATGTACGACCATCCCGATGCCACTCCCGCGGCGCTGAAGGACGCGGCGGTCTCCATTTCGCGGGAGGTGTGGAACCGCTACTACGCGCCGGTTCTCGGCGGGAAGGACGCGACGCTGCCCGGCATCTACTCCCACATGGTCGGCTACTTTCTCTACCTCCCGGACTACGTCCTCGGCCACCTCATCGCGAACCAGGTCGAGGAGCGCTTCGAGAAGTCCGGACGGCCCCTCGGCGAGGAGTTCGAGCGCGTCTCGAAGTTCGGCTCCGTCACACCAGATCTCTGGATGAAGAACGCGACGGGGGAGCCCCTCTCGGCGAGGCCCATGTTCCGGGCGGCGGAGGCGGCGCTGGAGGCGGACGGAAAGAAGTAGCGAAGAGGCGGGCCGGGAACTTCCGGCCGCGGCGGGGGTCCAAACACGCTGGAGACCATGACGTGCCGGCCCGGATCCTCGCCTTCGACGCCTCCCGGGGGAACGACGCGGGTGCGAGAATCGCGCCGGTGAGCACCTCGATCCACGCCAGCGACCGGGACTGGCCCGGCGACGAGCGGGCCCTCAGCCGCTTCCTGTCCGGGGACGTCCTCGGATTCGAGCAGATCGTGCGCCACTACTCCGGCATGGTGTTTTCGCTCGCGGCCCGCCTCGTCGGGCCCTCGGAAGCCGAGGACGTCGTCCAGGAGACGTTCCTTCGGGCGTACCACGGTCTCGAACGCTTCCGCGGCGAGGCCAGCCTCAAGACGTGGATCTACGCGATCGCCCTGAACCGCGCGCGCGCGCGCCACGGGAGGCTTGCGCGCCTGCGCGCCGTCTTCACGCCCGGGAAGACGCGCGAGGGCGAGGCCTTCGCGTCCCTCGACGACGCCGCCGACCCGGCGCTCTCTCCCGAAGAGAACGCGCTTTTGACCGAACGCCGCCGCCGCCTGCGCGCGGCCGTCGCCACCCTGCCCGACGAGTTCCGCGCGGCGGTCGTCCTGCGCGACCTCGAAGGCCTCTCGTACGAGGAAGTCGCCGAAGTGCTCGGCGTTCCGGTCGGAACCGTGCGGAGCCGCCTCGCGCGCGGGCGAGCCCTGCTGAAGGAGAAACTCTCGTGAGCGCCCGTCCCGACGTCCCGCGTCTTTCCGAGGAGGAGCTCGACCTCCTCATCTCGCGCTCCCTCGACGGCGACCTCTCGCCGGAGGAGGAGCAGCGGCTCGAACATCTCGTCGCGCTCGACCCCGCCGCCGCCCGCCGGAAGGTCGAGCTCTCCGCTCTCGTCGCGGACCTGAAGGCGCTGCCCGAGCACGCGACCCCGTTCGCCCTCGCGACCCGCGTGAACTCCACCGTCACCGAGCGCGGGCGCCCCGGATCGCTCGGCGGACGAATCGGGTTCTTCCCGGCGCCTGGTTTCGCGAAGGCCGCGCTCGTCATCCTCGGCATCGTCGGCGCGTCGATCGCGATCCTCCGCCCCGCGCCGAAGCGCCTCGCGGAGGGCCCGGTGGACGTCTACCTCTACAACCCGGCCACGCCCGCCGCCCCGGCTCCCCAGGCGCTCATCGCCGAGTCGACGCTCGACAAGCCCGCGCGAGAGCGAGCCAACGGAGCCGCGAAGGACCTCGCGAAAGAAAAGGCGTTCGCGCCGGAGGCCGACGCGCGCCGGAAAGCGGACGCGAGCCAGGCGCCGGAAAGCACCGTGGCCGGCGACAAGAAGGCCATGGCGAAGCTCGAGGGCGCGCGGAAGAACGAGGTCGCGATCGCGGTCGACGCGCCGGTTCTCGCCGAAGCTGCGCCGAAGCAGCGCGCCGACCGCGACGAGGCCGGCACGCTCGACGCCGTTCGCCAGCAGGCGCCCGCGAAGGTGACGAGCGCGGGGACGCTTTCGGACGCGGCGCCGGCTCCCGCGGCGCCTGCCCCCGCCGCCGCTCCGGCCGCCGGTGGTTCTCTCGGGGCCGTCGAGAGCCGGACCCCGCGCGGCTGGACCGTCTCCGTGCGCGGCGACGCCGTGCGCCGCTGGTCCCTCCGGCGCGCGCCGGACAACCCGCCGCCCGCGCGCGGAGCCGCCGTATACCGCGTCACGCTCGACGCCGCGGGCCGCGTGACGGCCCTCTCGCGGGTGGGCGCGGGCGCCGCCGACCCGCGCCTCGACGCGTTCGTCCGCGGCATGGTCTTCGAGCCGATCGCGCCTCCCGCCGAGACTCAGGCGCGGGCCGCGGCCCGCGACACGGCAGCGCCGCCCGCCGACTTCGAGATCGGGCTCGAGCCGCGCTGAGCGCGAGCCGGCATCAGGAACGGTGCCGTGCGGGCGCCGAACGGCCCTCCTCGATGCGCTCCGGGAAGGACAGGACGCGTGCCTCCGGCACAGGCGTCTGCCGGAAGACTGGCATTTCGGAGAGCCCGAAGAGTTCGCGGAGGCGATCGGCGTCGGCGCGCGCGCGAAGGAAAGCTGCGGCTTCGAGGCGTCGCCGGGCGAGGGTTTCGAGGACCGAGTCGGCGTTTGCGGGGGGAGGGGATGGCAGGCGTGCGGAGACGTTCCCGCCCTCGACCTGGAATCTCCACCCTTCTCGTTCGAGCGTGCCGATGAACTGCGTCATCGTCATCGCGGGCCTCCAGGCGCCCCTAAGGTACGCCTGCGCAAAGAACAGCAACTTCTGCGCCAACATTCCCGTCCCGGCCTGTTTCTTGACGCCCGGAACCCCTCCGCCTAGACTCCCGTTCCCTTCGGAAGAGAGCCGAAGTAGCTCAGTTGGTAGAGCAACTGATTCGTAATCAGTAGGTCCCCGG
>JBDTTJ010000365.1:0-3010 GCA_039930645.1 Acidobacteriota bacterium | reverse complement strand
AACTAGGGATATACGTCACTGTCGGTTTCTAGGGTTAGAGATGTGCGGGGGAGGATTTCCATTAGTAGTAAATTTCCGGTCTCTACTAATAGTAACTTCTGGAGGGTCGGGTCGGGTGATTGGTGGGGCGCGCCGGACGGGTTTTGCCCTCTCCCCCAAACCGAGCTGCGCGGCGCTCCGCTTCTGCAGCACCCACACCCCCAGCTCCCGATCCCAGATGCCTCCGGCCTTGACGATGGCGTGGCGTAGGTCGTTTTCCCAGCTCCGGATCGTCACGCCCACCTCTGCGAAGTGCTTGTGGCGCCATGGGCCTTCGTGCATGACGAGTTCGGCAGTCGTGACGCGGCGCTTCAGTCGCGGGTTGTATCGGTAGCGGACGCAGACGAGGCGGGTGCCCCAGTCGCGGAGAATCCGTTTCGTCCCTGGGTCGCCGGGGCGGATGGTTGCGAGGACGCGCCACTCGTCGGGGGGAATCTCGTCGCCAGCCCGCACGGAAGGCGGGGTACCCCCGAGTGGCGTGGTACCGGAAGGCAGCTGCTCGCGCGGCTTGCTCGGCCCGCGCGGGTTGCCTCCCCAGCCGGCCCTCCGGGAGCGGAGCCTCATGGCACGTCCAGCGGGCTCTTGACGCCACGGCCGCCGGAGTTGAGGACGTGGGTGTAGATCATGGTGGTGGCGACGTCGCGGTGACCGAGGAGTTCCTGGATGGTGCGGATGTCGTAGCCGGCTTCGAGGAGGTGGGTCGCGAAGCTGTGACGCAGGGTGTGGCTGCTGGCGTGTTTCGTGATGCCCGCCCGCTCGACGGCCCTCTTGACGGCGCGCTGGACGTGGGTTTCGGGCAGGTGGTGGCGGCGCACCTCGCCCCCGCGCGGGTCGGTGCTTTCGCGGAACGCGGGGAAGACGTACTGCCACGGCCAGCTCTTCGCGGCGCCGGGATACTTGATGCGGATGGCGTCGGGCAGGTGGACGTCGCCGCCGCCGAGGGCGAGCTCGTGCTCGTGCTGCGCCTTCACGGCATTGAGGTGGGCGGCGAGGTCGGGCTTGAGCGCGGTCGGCAGCATGGTGACGCGGTCCTTCTGGCCCTTGCCGTCGCGCACGAGGATCTCGTTGCGCGAGAGCTCGAGGTCCTTGACGCGCAGGCGCAGGGCCTCCGTGAGGCGGAGGCCTGAGCCATAGAGAAGGGTCGCGACGAGGCGGGCCTCGCCGCCGAGGTGGGCGAGCACGCGGCGAACCTCCTCGCGCGTGAGGACGACGGGGAGGCGCGAGGGCTTACGGGCGCGGACGAGGGACGGCATCTCGGGGAACGGCTTCTCGAGGACGTGGCGGTACAGGAAGAGCAGCGCCGAGAGCGCCTGGTTCTGGGTGGAGGCGGCGACGTTGCCGTCGGTGGCGAGGGAGGAGAGGAAGGCGTTGATCTCGGGCTCGCCCAGCTCGTCGGGGTGGCGCTTGCCGTGAAAGAAGACAAAGCGCTTCACCCACGCGACGTAGGACTGCTCCGTGCGCAGCGAGTAGTGGCGCGCGCGAAGGGCCGCGCGCAGGCGGTCGAGGAGGCGGGGTGGGGCGGGGTCTTTCATTTGCGGCGCTCATGCAGCGAGTCCCGCGTCCACGTGATCCGGCCGTTCGTTCCGAGGTTTGTTGCGTGTCGCATGTGAGCGAGCGCGCGGCGCTTCGCTCTCTCGTAGTCGTCGCGGTCCTTGACGAGTTGTTCGAGAACACCAGTGAGGAGCCTGGTGAGCGGAATCCGCCGCTCGGCGGCCAGTACTTTCGCCTTTCGAAGCAGCGCTTTCGGAAGGGACACGGTCACGATTTTGTTTTCGTCTGGCATTTTCATAGGAAGCCTCTCACGCGCTGCACTCAGTCGTAAACGCCGTCGGCGAACCACTCGCCGGCGGCTTCGTCGCGGTAGACGCGGTAGAGGCCGCCGCCCGAGAGCTCGACGTCCCAGTACGCGCGCGTGGCGGGGGCGTCCAGCCACCAGCCTTCCTCCATGCGCCACGGGCCGGACGCGACGCGCACGCCTCCGGCGGGGCCGGTGTCGTCGCCCGAGAGCGTGCGCACGGAGACGGGGCGCTCGCCCTCGACGAGAACTTCCAGCTGGACGGCGGGCCGGAGGACGCGCACGGCGAGGAGGCCGCGGCCCGTCTTCGGGACGCGGCGTTCGGGCGGCGGCGGCGGCGGCGCGAAGGGCTCGAGCGAAAAGCGCTCGGGGCGGTGGCCGTCGACCGCCTTCGCGGCGCCGAGGCGCCCTTCGCCCAGCAGCGCGAAGAGCTTCGCGAGCGTGGCGGCGAGGCGGTCGGGCGCGATCTCGGCCGGGCCGAAGAGCGTGAGCTGGCCGCGGCGCGGGGCGTCGGGCAGGGCCGAGAGGGAGAAGCCCGTCACGGCGGCGCCGGGCGGGCGGCCCTCGAGCGAGAGCTTGAGGAGGGAGAGAAGCGTCTTGACGTCGCGCGTGGGGGCGGGCAAGTCGACGCTCCGCGTGTCGCAGCCGTCGGGGTCGAGGACGAGCGAGACGTCTAGGCGCACGCAGCCGCACGCGTGCGATTCGAGCCGCCGCGCGAGGCGCTGGAGCGCGCCTTCGGCCATGCCGAGAAACGGCTCGAGCGTGAGGAGCGGCCACTCCAGCTCGACGCCTTCCGTGAAGGACGGCGGCGGCTGGCGCGGGACGAGCGGGCGCGGGTCGCGGCCGCGCGCGATCTCGTGCAGGGCGTGGCCGGCCTCGCCGAGGCGGCTCGCGACCTCGGCGGCGGGGAGCTTGGCGAACTCGCCCACGCGCGTGAGGCCCCAGCGCTCGAGCGTCTCGACGGCCGTGGCGTCGGGGTCGAGCTTCGCGAGCGGGAGCGGCGCGAGGAACGCGGCCTCGCCGCCCTCGGGGACGACGACGGGCGAGTCGGGCAGCGAGGCGGCGACGCGCGCGGCGAGCTTGCTTGACGCGATGCCGCAGCGCGCGGGGAGGGACTCGAGCTTCGCGGCGGCGATGAGCGCGCGGCCGAGGTCGCGCTCGTCGGGGAAGAGGCGC
>JBDTTJ010000364.1:0-3041 GCA_039930645.1 Acidobacteriota bacterium | reverse complement strand
ACTTCAACCAGGGCCACGTCTGCTGCGCGGGCTCGCGCCTCCTCGTCGAGGAGTCGGTCCACGACGTTCTCGTCCGGAAGCTCGCGCTCCGCATCCGGACGCTCCGCCTCGGCGACCCGCTCGACAAGAACACGGACGTCGGCGCGATCAACTCGAAGGCGCAGCTCGAGAAGATCCGGGAGCTGGTGCAGTCCGGCGTCGACGAGGGGGCCGTTCTGACGCAGTCGGGCTGCGCGCTGCCCTCGAAGGGCTTCTGGTTCCCGCCCAGCTTCTTCACGAACGTCGCCCAGAGCTTCCGCATCGCGAACGAGGAGATCTTCGGGCCGGTGCTGGCGATCCAGACGTTCCGGACGCCGGACGAGGCCGTCGAGAAGGCGAACAACACGATGTACGGGCTCTCGGCGGGCATCTGGACGGACAAGGGCTCGAAGATCTTCAAGGTCTCGCAGCGGCTCCGTGCCGGCGTCGTCTGGGCGAACACGTACAACAAGTTCGACCCCACGTCGCCGTTCGGCGGCTACAAAGAGTCCGGGTTCGGCCGCGAAGGCGGCCGGCACGGACTCGCGGCGTACCTGGAAGCGGATTAGCCGGGAACTCTTTCGAACGCCGGGCGCTCAAAGGGGCCGGAGGATCCATGAAATCCGAGACGAAGCGCTTTCCGCGGAGCCTTCTCGCCCTTCTCGCGCTCCTGTCAGCGCACGCCCTCCTGGCGGGCGACCTCCCCGTGGATCGCGTCCGGCTGTCGGAGCTCGTCTCGAAGTACGACGGGACGTCGATCAAGGAGATGGGGCCGGGCGCCCTCCCCGAGCTCGTCCGCATGTACGAGACGGCGGACGACGACGGCAGGGAGAAGATCGCGGTGATCTTCTACCAGCTCAAGTGGCGGTCGCCCGAGGCCAAGCGCGTCCTCATGAAAGACGTTCACACGCGCCACCAGGCCCTCCGCCTCCACGTGCAGTACGCGCTCGGGAGCGTCTCGGACGACCTCGACGTCGTGGACGTCCTCGTGGACAACATGCAGCACGACGAGAGCCCGCTCTTCCGCGACAAGGCCGCGTGCGCCCTGGCGAACGACCAGGTCCACCTGTCGCCGCGGCAGAAGGCCCATCTCTACGAACGGCTGATCGAGTCGCTCGACAGCTCCATTCCCCAGGTCCGGCTGATCGCGCTTCAGGCGCTCCGCGTCCACACGGGCCAGACCAAGGGGTTTCAGCCGAACGCGCCCCTGGGTCAGCGCCATGCCGCCGTCGAGGCCTGGAACCGATGGCTCGCCGAGTACCGCGCGAGTCTCATCCCATGACGAACCGGGCCGAGGGCGCGGGGGCCCGCGCCCTCGTCTTTCTCCTCCTCGCCTTCCTCGCGTTCCCCGCGCTCGCCGTGGACGGGCCGCCGGATGGCCTCCTCGTCGCGTACAGCTTCGACGACGAGCTGACCGAGACGGGCCCCGACACGTTCCGGGTCTTCGCGAACGCGAAGGGCACGGTCCGGCTCTCCCGCGCGTACCGCCTGAGCGGCGACTCCTCCGTCGAGATCCGCGACGCGGCGGGCGACCGCGAGTTCCCCGAGCTGCAGGGGAGGTTCCCCCGGATCACGGCGGGCACGCTCCACGCCCATTTCGCGCTGCTCACGACGACGCCCCTCGAGACCTTCAACGTCGCGCTCGCGGGACCGGCTGGTTTCCGGCTCGCGCGGAACGGCATCGCGTTCTGGCTCCGGGCACGAGGCGGGTTTCTCTTTCACACCTCGGACAGCATCGCGAAGAAGATCCTCGAGCTCGAGCCTTTCACCTGGTACGTCGTGGACGTCACGTACCGTGTCGAGACCGGTGCTTATGACCTCGTGATCCGGAGGGAAGGAGACGCGGAGCCCCGCGTGAGTTTCCTCGGAGTCCCGAACGCGGCCAGCCAGCCCGGCTCGGCAGTCGACACGTTCTCGTTCGTGGGGGACGTGGAGGACGACGAGTCGAACGTCGTCTACTACGTCGACGACGTCGCGATCGGCACGGACCGGAAGATCACCTCCGGGCCCTTCGTCGCGCCGGGGCGCCGCCGTTTCTTCGTGGACAGTCTCCTCAGGGAGCGGAGCCGCCTTCAGGGCCGTCCCGGCTGCCTGCCGTTCTCAGAGCCCGAAGACCTCGGCCTCGACGAATCGGACGTCGCGGCGATGAAGGCGGCCGGAACGCTCGATCTTTTCGAGGCCATCCTGACGGACCGGCTGCGGCATCTCTCGGCGCGCGTCGACGCGATCTCGGGCCGGCCGAGGAACGTCCTGGACGGGGCCGCGGACTGGCGCAGGGGTTGCCGCGCTCTCGCGGCGGGGGACGGGAGCGCCGCGCTCCTCCACTTCCAGTCCGCGTCCGGAAGATCCCCGGGCCGGATGTACCGGCTGTCTTCCGCGCTCGCCCTCGCCGCGCTCTCTCGCTTCACGGAGGCGGACGATATCCTCGCGGAGGCGTCGGCCGAATGGGCCGGCGATCCGAGATACACGCTCGCGCTCGCCGCCGTCGGCGCCACCCGCGGAGACCTGAGGCGCGCGGAGGAAATCCTGAGGGTGCCGGCCGGCCAGGTCTTCGGCGAGGCCGCGGCCGCGCGCCCGGAGGAGCACCCCGATGGGTGCGAGGCGCGGGGCAGCCGGATGCTCGCCGAGGAGTATTTCGTGGCGCTCCTCCTGAACGGGTTCGTCGACACGGCGGCCGCGTACGCCGACCGGATGATCGAGCATCTCGAGACGGGCGGTCGCTCCGGCCGGGAGTGGCGGGAGAAGAGAGGCGATGCCGCGTTCTTCGCCGGCGACCTCGGGACGGCGATGCGGCTCTACGAAGGGATCGCGCACGAGTCTCCCGCCGCCCTCCTGAAGCTCGCGGACGTGCATTTCAAGCTCGGCGATCTCCCGCGCGAGAAGGCGCTCCGCGAACGCATCTACGGCAGCCTGAACGGCCCGGCCCGCTGATCGCTCGGCGCGTCGGCCGATGCCTTCGGAACCGGGGCTCAGAGGTCGTAGTAGAGCTCGATCTCGTACGGGTGCGGGCGGTTGCGGACCTC
>JBDTTJ010000363.1:0-3042 GCA_039930645.1 Acidobacteriota bacterium | reverse complement strand
TCTCGAGGAACGAGATCCCGACGCGCGCGTCCTCGAGCGTCTGCGCCGCGACGTTCGAGGCGCGTTCGACGGCAACGTGCGCCGCGCCCAGCTGCGCGACGGAGTCGTCGCCGTAGCCGACGAGGACGCGGTCGTAGAAGGCGCGCGCGCGGCGCAGGGACTCGCCGTCGTCCGCGGTCGCTCCGCCTCCGAGGAGACCCTCGGCAAGGCCTTGCTCGCCCACGAACTCGTCGAGAAAAACGCGCCGGAGGCTCTTGGCGGTCCGGCTGTAGCGCGAGAAGAGCGCGCCCGACACCTCCTGCGGGAGTTTGAGACCGAACACGGCCGCGTCGACGTTCGTGAAGAAGCGCTGCAGGACGTCCGCTTCGTCCCGCGTGAACTCCGGCGTCATGTTCCCGCGATATTAGACCGTCAGTCCGCGAGGATCCGCACCGCGGTGATCGGGCTCAGGGTCTTCCCCTCGGCCGCGCCCGGCGCCGCATACACGAGCACCCAGTAGCTTCCGGCGCCCGAGAGGAGGGCGATCTTCGCGCGGACGAGGCCGTCGGATGTCGTCACCTCTCCCGTGGACCCGTCGGAGTACCGGAAGCCGGGCGTGAGGCGCGGCAGCAGCCTCTGCGCGCCCTTCGGGTACTCGTACGAGGAGCGCTTCCTGATCTCCTTCGCCGTCAGCGGCCGCGGGAACTTCTCGTGCGCCACCTCGACCGCCGCCAGCTTCCAGCCCTTCGGAAGCTGGACGTTCACGGGCACGGTCCGGCCCGCGCGCACGCGGGAGGCCGGCGCCTCGACCCAGACGGCCGCGTGGCGAGTGAATTCCTCGGTCATCCGGAACTCGCCGCCCTCCAGCGCGACGCCGATCCCGACGTGCGTCCAGTGCGGGTCGAGGATCGCCCGGCGGTGGCCGTCGTCGGGAGGCTTCTCGGCCATCATTCCTCCGTGGGCCTCGAGGAGCAGGCCCACGAGCTCGTCCTTGCGAATCGACTCGCCCCGGCGCGACGTGCCGCTGAAATTCTCGCCGCTCCAGTCGACGCCGCCCGCGTCCGCGAAGCGGTCGTACGGCGCTCGCCCGGCGAGGTCCCAGTGGCCGAGGACGCCCGTCCGTGCCGCGTCCAGACAGAAAGCGTCGCCCGCCTCCGCCGCGACGAGGTCGACCTCGACTGCCGGCACGCCGGCGGCCGCGCGGTCGGCGTTGATCCGGGCGAGGAGCGCGGCCTTCGCGTCGTGCGAGCGCCCGGCGTACGGTGAGGCGGCGCGGTCGGGCCCGAAGCGCTTCATCGGAACGGGACCCTCCGCGGGCGGGCGCGACGCGCAGCCGGCGGCCAGCATAAGGGATGCGACGGCAGCACGGGCTCTCACCGTAGAATCCTAACCGCCCCATGATCCGCTTCGGCACGTCCGGCTGGCGATCGATCCTCGGCGAGGAGTTCACGTTCCCGAACGCGCGCCGCGTCGTGGCCGCGATCGCCCGCGTCGCGAAGGCCTCCGGCGACCCGTCCCGCGGCCTCGTCGTCGCGTCCGACACCCGGTTCCTCAACGAGCGCTTCGTGGACGAGGCCTCGCGCGTCCTCGCGCGAGAGGGCGTGCGGCCGCTGCGCGCCGACCGCGACGTCCCGACGCCCGTCGTCGCGTTCACGATCCGCGAGAAGAAGGCGCTCGGCGCGATCAACTTCACGGCCTCGCACAATCCGCCCGAGTACAACGGCATCAAGTTCTCGACCGCCGACGGCGCGCCCGCGCTCCCGGACGTCACGGCGAAGATCGAGGAGGAGATCGCGAAGACGTCGGACGCGGACGCCGCGCCCGCTCCGGCCGCGGACACGCCGACCTTCGACCCGAAGGAGCCGTACCTTGCCGAGCTCGCCCGGCGGGTCGACGGCGCCGCGATGAAAAAAGCCGGGCTCCGCGTCGCGGTCGACCCGCGTTTCGGCACCTCGCGCGGCTACCTCGACGCGTTCCTGACGCGCGCGGGCGTCGACATCACGCTCATCAACGGCCACCGCGACCCGTACTTCGGCGGCCTCTCGCCGCAGTGCGACGCGCCGAACCTCGCGGCGCTTGGGAAGGTCGTCGTCTCGGAGAAGCGCGCGATCGGCCTCGCGACGGACGGCGACGCGGACCGCTTCGGCGTTCTCGACGCCGACGGGACGTACGTGAACCCGAACCACTGCCTGATGCTGCTCGCGGAGCGCCTCCTGCCGCGCCGGAAGCCGGGCGATCCGCGCGGAGTCGCGCGCTCGGTCGCGACGACGCACGGCCTCGACGCCGTCGCGAGGGCGTACGGCGCGCCCGTCTTCGAAACGGCCGTCGGCTTCAAGTTCATCGGCGAGCTGCTGCTCCAGGACAAGATCGTGATGGGAGGCGAGGAGTCGGCCGGCTTCACGATGGAGGGCCACGTTCCCGAAAAGGACGGCCCGCTCGCGTGCCTCCTCCTCGCCGAGCTCGTCGCCGCGACCGGCAAAACGCTCGGCACGCTCCTCGCGGAGCTCTTCGCAAAGGTCGGGCCGTACTGGCCGGATCGCGCGGACGCCCGCCTCGACCCGGCGCTCGCGGCGGCCGTGAAGAAGCGCCTGGCGGAGAACCCGGACACGTTCGCGGGGCTGAAGGTCCAGTCGATCGACCGGACCGACGGCCAGAAGCTTCTCCTCGGCGACGGCCGCTGGATCCTTTTCCGCGCCTCGGGGACCGAGCCCGTCGTGCGCATCTACGCGGAGTCGGCGGACAAGCGGGAAACGAACAGGCTGCTGAACGCCGCAAAAGAATATGTTCTTAGAGGGTAAATAGATGTACGCAATCGAAAGCATCCACGCCCGCGAGATCCTCGACTCCCGCGGCAACCCCACGGTCGAGGTCGAGTGCCTGCTCGAGGGCGGAGCGTCCGCCCGCGCGGGCGTCCCGTCCGGCGCGTCGACCGGCTCGCGCGAGGCGCTCGAGCTGCGCGACGGCGACAAGAAGCGCTACGGCGGCAAGGGCGTCCAGAAGGCCGTCAAGAACGTGAACGAGACGATCGCGCCCGAGGTCCTCGGGATGGACGCGCGCCAGCAG
>JBDTTJ010000362.1:0-3096 GCA_039930645.1 Acidobacteriota bacterium | reverse complement strand
CGGACGCGGCCGAGTCGGGCGTGAACCTCCTCGCGGCCCTCGTCGCGTTCTGGGCTCTGCGCCGCGCGAGCCGCCCGGCCGACGCGACTTACGCTTTCGGCCAGACGAAGGCCGAGTACTTCGCGAGCGGATTCGAGGGCCTCATGATCCTCGCGGCGTCCGTCGCGATCGCCGTGACGGCCGTCGAGCGGCTCAAGAGCCTCCAGCCGATCGAGAACGTGGGCCTCGGCCTCGGGCTTTCGGTCCTCGCCTCCGCGGTGAACGGAGTCGTCGCGTTCATCCTCCTGCGCGAGGGCAAGCGGCTCCGGTCGATCACGCTTCGGGCCGACGCGCAGCACCTCCTCACGGACGTGTGGACGTCCGCCGGCGTCCTCGTCGGCGTCCTCCTCGTGAAGCTCACGGGCTGGCTGATCCTCGACCCCATCGTCGCGCTGCTCGTCGCCGCGAACATCGTCTATACGGCGGTGCGCCTCCTCCAGGAGACCGGGTACGGCCTCCTCGACAAGGCCATCGGCGAGGACGAGCAGGCGGCCCTCTCGACCGCGCTCGCGCCGTTCCACGAGCGCGGGATCGTCCTGCACGACCTGCGGACCCGCCGCGCCGGGCCGCGCCACTTCATCCAGATGCACGTCCTCGTCCCCGGCTCGTGGAGCGTCAAGCAGGGACACGACGTGTGCGAGGAAATCGAACGCGGCGTCGCCGGCGCCCTTCCCGGCAGCACGGTCACGACCCACCTCGAACCGCTCGAGGACCCGTTGTCGTGGGACGACCGCGGCCTCGACCGCCACCTCTGACGGCTCAGCGCGCAGCGAGCGGCGCGCCCGGGGCCTTGAGGTACGCCGCGAGCGCCTCGGCGAACCGCTCGGACCCCTCCGGCGTGAAGTGCACGGGGTCCGCGAACGCGGATTCGGGGAACGCGCCGCCGGCGAACGGGTCGAGGAAGAGAGCCGCCCCGTCCGCGGCGAGCGCGCCCGCGACGGCGTTGTAGCGCGCGAGGCCCGCGAGGTAGCCGGCCGGCGTGAGCCCGGGAGCCCAGCCTTCGAGCCACGCGCGGTCGGCCGCTTCGTGCCCCGGGCGGATGCGCGCCGACTGCGCGACGAGCAGCGTCCGCGCACCGTGGGCGCGCGCGGCGGCGATCGTGGAGCGCAGGTTGCGTTCGTAGACGGCGACCGCCGCAGCCGGAATGTCGCCCTGCCTGGGTCCGCCGTTCCACGCGTACGAGGGCGCGAACCCCTCGGCGGCCAGCGAGTCGCCCGGGCCGCGCAGGCGGCCGAGGAGCGATTCGAGGAACACCGAGCGCGAGACGAGGCGGACCGGAACCGGAACGACGCCGAGCACGCGCGGCAGGATGTCCGTGTGCCCTTCGGAGTAGTCCGCGCGGAACGGCACGTGGCCGGCCGGCTGGAGGTCGTTGACGCCGGAGAAGACGACGACGAGATCCGGGTCCAGCTCGAGGTCGCGGATCTCGAGGGAAACGAGGCTCTCGAGGCTCGTCCAGCCCGGGAAGCCGGCGTTCGCGACGTCGGCCCGCGGCGCCAGGAGCGCCCCGAGACGCGCCGGCCAGGTCGACGCGTCGTCCGCCGCGAGGAGGTCGAAGGTCGTCGACCCTCCCTCGCAGACGATGCGGAAGACGCCCGCGGGCTTGGGGACCGCGAGGTCGCGGACGTTCGTCGCGCGCTGGCCGCGTGCGTTGAAGTGGACCACCTTGCCCGCGGCCTCGAGCGTCGCGTCCGGCCGCCCCGCGACGACGAGGCGGGGATGAAGCCGGTAGGCGCGCCCGATCTTCTCGACGAACTTCGTGTACGCCTCGACGCGGGTCTCGGGCCACTCACCCGTGCGGACGCGCAGCGCCGCGCGGCACCCGCCCTCGAGCGCAAGGAACAGGACCACGGCGATCCCGAGCGGGACGACGAGATTCGCGGCGAGCGTACGGAGGAGCTTCACGAATCGCCTCAGCGGGACAGGACGTAAACGTCCTGCAGCGACGCCACGGGGAAGCGGCGCGGCGCGCCGTCCGCGGCGCCACGCGGGAAGAACGCGGCGGACGAAAACTCCGCGAAGAGGGCCCGCGCGAAAGACTCGGAGTGGAACGAGGTGTAGGCGTTTGCGCCCTCGGCTGCACCGGCGACCTCGGCATAACCCGTGGCCGCCCAGCGCGCCGCGTCGGCCCCGCGGAGGAAGACCGAGGCGTAGACGGTCCCATGCAGCGTCACGAGCGCCCGCCCGCCCGGTGCGAGGAGGCGACGCGCCTCGGCGAGCCACGCGCGCTGGTTCGCGAGCGACACGTGCGTAAGGACGGACGAGAGGACGACGAGGTCGACGGCGCCGTCCGGGTGCGGCAGCGGCGGATGCAGGCCGTTCACCTCCCACGCCGCGACGGCGGGAAGGTGGGTGCGCGCCCAGGCCATCAGGTCCGGGTTGAGGTCCGTGCCCACGAGGCGTCGGCCGGGATCGTCCGCATGCCAACCGGCAAGCAGCCGGCCCGTTCCACAGCCGATGTCGAGGACCGAACGGACACCCGCCGGGTCGGCTCCCGCCGCGCGAAGCTGAAGCTCCATCGCGAGGAACGACTCGAGGATGGACCGGCGGTAGACCTCGACGTCGCCCCCGCCCTGCGTCACGGCCACGAGGTCCGAGGAGGGCACGGGCATCGCCTCGATGCGCGCCGCGAGCATCCGGAGCCGCTCGGCCTCGCGTTCGGCGAACGGCACGTCGTACCGGAAGGCCGTCGTCTCGGCGCCCGACGCGTAGCGCACGTTCAGGTCGACTGCGGCTCCCTGCGGCACGGGCACGTCGAGCGTGAACCGGCAGGCCGCCGAGGCCTCGAGCGGCACCCACGAGATCTCGGGGGAGGGGCCGTTCGCGGGCGCGCGCCCGAGCGTCCGGCCCGCCGAGGAGGCCACGACCTCGACGACCGGGTCGTCCCCGGCGCCGAGCGCGATCCCGCGGAAGACTGCCCGGCCGCCGGGCCGGATCTCCGCGTACCCGGGACCGTCCAGGAGGAAAATCGCGGTCTCGGTCACGCCTTCGCCGCGAGGTGTCGCGACCCGGGGGCGACCACGGGCTCGCCGCGCGCGCAGAGCGGGCACGACGCCG
>JBDTTJ010000361.1:0-3124 GCA_039930645.1 Acidobacteriota bacterium | reverse complement strand
GCGGGGATCGCCGTGGAAGTCCCAGATTGCGCGCTGCGTCACACCGGGCAGGTCGAGGGCGAATTCGAGGCTCGGCATTTGACTTTCGCTTTTTCCGATGCTGTCATATTCGCGTCTAGAAGGATCGTCCCGCCGCCGTTCATCTCCCCACCATCTTCAGGCCCCGCTGGCCGCGCACGCGGTCCGCTTTACCGTATCTGAATAGAAAGTAAGAATAGGACTCGTTCTCATGAAGCTCTACGTTGGAAACCTTCCCTACTCCGTCAACGACAACGTCCTTCGCTCCACGTTCGAGGCTCACGGCGCCGTCGAGTCGGCGCGCGTCATCTCCGACCGCGAGACCGGCCAGTCGAAGGGATTCGGCTTCGTCGAGATGGCCGACGGAGACGCCCAAAAGGCCATGAGCGCCCTGAACGGACAGGAGCTCGACGGCCGCGCCCTGCGCGTCAACGAGGCCCGCCCGCAGGAGCCCCGCACCGGCGGCGGCGGCGGCGGTGGCGGCCGCGGTTACGGCGGCGGCGGCGGCGGCTACGGCCGCGAGCGCTACTGACGCTTGACATCGAGCTCCGGCTTCTCTACCGTCCTCCGACCATGACGGTCCGCTCCTCGTCCGCTTCCTCCTGCATGTGCATGTGCATGTGCATTCCTTGCGCCTCGCGCGAGGTGGACGGAGGCTCGAAGACGTAAGCGTCCTCGAGCCAAGCGGCCCGAGCCAGACTCGGAATCCCGAACCGGCCCTCTCGCACGAGAGGGCCGGTTTTTTTGTGTTTGCAGATCGAAACGACGAAGGAGAGAGACGATGTCCACGACCGCCGCCGAGCCGAAACCCCGCTACCGCCCCGGCACGCTCGCCGTCCACGCCGCGCAGGAGACGGCCGACCCAACCACGAACGCCCGCGCCGTCCCGATCTACGCGACGACGTCGTACGTGTTCAACGGGCCGGACCACGCCGCGAGCCTCTTCGGCCTGCGCGAGTTCGGAAACATCTACACGCGCCTCATGAATCCCACGACGGACGTCTTCGAGCGGCGAATCGCCGAGCTCGAGGGCGGCGTCGCGGCGGTCGCAACGGCCAGCGGGCAGGCGGCGCAGACCCTCGCCCTCCTGAACCTCGCGCAGGCCGGGGACACGATCGTTTCGTCATCGGCCCTCTACGGCGGGACGTTCACGCTCCTCCAGCACACGCTCCCCCGCCTCGGAATCAAGACGAAGTTCGTGGACGCGAACGATCCGAAGAAGGTCGCCGCGGCCATCGACGCCACGACGCGCGCCGTTTACGTGGAGACGATCGGCAACCCGAAGCTCGACGTGCCGGACTTCCACGCCCTCGCGGACGTCGCCCACGCGGCGGGCGTCCCGCTCGTCGTCGACAACACGTTCGCGACGCCCCTCCTCTGCCGACCCGTAGAGCACGGAGCCGACGTCGTCGTCCACTCGGCCACGAAGTGGATCGGCGGACACGGCACCGCGATCGGCGGCGTCGTCGTGGACGGCGGAAACTTCGACTGGAGCTCGAATCCCCGCTTCAAGTCGTTCTACCGCGATCCCGAGCCCGCGTACCACGGCCTGTCCTTCGCCGAGTCCTTCGGGGCCGCCGCCTTCGCGGTACGGCTGCGCGTCGTTCTCCTGCGCGACGTCGGCGCCTCCCTCTCCCCGTTCAACTCGTTCCTCTTCCTGCAGGGCCTCGAGACACTCCACCTGCGCATCCGCCGCCACAGCGAGAACGCGCTCGCGGTCGCGCGCTTCCTCGAGGCGCACCCGGCCGTCGCGTGGGTGCGCTACCCCGGCCTGCCGTCGCACCCGGCGCACGAGACCGCCGCGCGCTACCTCGACGGCGGGTACGGCGGCGTCCTGACGTTTGGCGCCAAAGGCGGCGAGGACGAGGCGAGGGCCGTCATCAAGGAGGCGAAGCTCTTTTCGCTCGTCGCGAACGTCGGCGACGCCAAGAGCCTCGTGATCCACCCGTGGTCCACGACGCACGAGCAGCTCGCGCCTGAGGACCGGGTCGTCGCGGGCGTCACGCCCGACCTCATCCGCCTCTCGGTCGGGATCGAGGACGTGAGCGACCTCACCGAGGACCTCGACCAGGCGCTGCGCAAGGCGGTGCGAACGTGACCGCCGGCGCCCACCTCACGCCCCGCTTCCACGTCACGCCGCGCTTCGCGCTCGAGTCCGGCGAGGTCCTGCGCGACGTCAAACAGGCATACGCACTCGAGGGCGAGATCAACGAGCGGCGCGACAACGTCGTCCTCGTGTTCCACTCGCTGACGGGCTCGCCCGAAACACTCGGCGGGTGGAAGGGCTCGGTCATCGGACCGGGAAAGGCGATCGACACGACGAAGTGGGCGGTCCTCTGCCCAAACCTGCTGGGGTCGTGCTACGGCACGGAATTCAAGAGATCTCTTAGAAGGGTTGGGAAGGCCGACGCCCCGCCCACGATCACGACGCGCGACCAGGCGCATTTCGTTCTTCCACTCATAGAATCTCTCGGAATTTCTTCTCTCGCTCTCGTGACCGGCGGCTCGCTCGGCGGAATGGTCACAATGGAGCTCGCGGCGTCCTTTCCCTCCCTCTTCCGCGCCGCGGTCGTCTTCGCGGCCCCCGCGGCGCACACGGCGTGGGCGATCGGATGGAACCACGTCCAGCGCCGCGCTCTCGACGCAAGCGGGCCGGAGGCAGGGCTCGCGGTCGCCCGGATGGCCGGCATGCTCACGTACCGCACGCCGGAGGAATTCGAGAGCCGCTTCGGCCGGCAGGGCGGGGCGGACGAGCGGTTCGCGGTGCAGTCATACCTGTCACGCCACGGCGCCAAGCTCGTCGCGCGCTTCGACGCGAAGAGCTACCGGACGCTTCTCGACGCGATGGACGCGCACGACGTCGGCCGCGGGCGCGGCGGCGTCGCTGCCGCGCTCGCCCCGGCCGGCGCGCGCGTCATGGGCGTCGGAATTACCGGCGACGGCCTCTACCCCGAAGCCGTCGTGAAGGGCTGGGTGAAGGAGGCCGGCGCGGCGTACGCGGAGCTCCATTCGACGCACGGACACGACGGGTTCCTTCTCGAGCCGGAGGCCGCGGGCGCGATCCTCGCGGAGGCGCTCGAGGAGACGCCCGCGCGCGTCAGTTCTC
>JBDTTJ010000360.1:0-3127 GCA_039930645.1 Acidobacteriota bacterium | reverse complement strand
TCGTCGCGCTTGACCGCGTCGCCGGTCTTCTTGAGCCACTTGGTGAGCGTTCCCTCGGCGATCGACTCGCCCATCTGCGGCATGATGACGTTCGTCGGCATGTTGGTCTCCTCGAGTCAGTAGCGCGCCAGATGCCGCGCGGCGGCCAGCAGGGTCTTCGCGTTGGGGAGGAACGCCTCCTCCAGAGGTGGAGAGTACGGCACCGGCGTGTCGGGCGCCGTGACGCGCAGGATCGGGGCGTCCAGCCATTCGAACGCCTTCTCGGAGATCGTCGCGGAGATCTCGGCGCCGATCCCCGCGGTGCGCGTGTCCTCGTGGAGGATCAGGCACTTGCCGGTCTTCTTCACGGAGGTCAGGACGGCGTCCTCGTCCCACGGCATCAGCGTGCGCAGGTCGAGGATCTCGGGCGAGATGCCGTCCACCTCGAGCGCGGGAGCGGCTTCGAGCGCCGTCCAGAGCATCGCGCCATACGTCACGATCGTGAGGTCCGTCCCGGGACGCCGGACGGCGGCCTTGCCGAGCGTCCCCGCGTCCTCGCCCGGGATCAGCCGGTCGCGCACGCGCCGATAGAGGAACTTGTGCTCGAGGAAGATGACGGGGTCGTCGTCGCGGATCGAGGCCTTGAGGAGTCCCCGCGCGTCCGCGGCGGTCGCGGGCGCGACGACCTTGAGTCCCGGCGTCTTCACGAAGTACATCTCGGGCGACTGCGAGTGGTACGGCCCGCCGTGGACCCCCGCGCCCGACGGGCCGCGCACGACGAGCGGCACGCCGATCCCGGTCCGGTAGCGGTTCTTCGCGGCGAAGTTCGTGAGGAGGTCGAAGGCGCGCGAGATGAAGTCGATGAACTGCATCTCGGCGACCGGCCGGAGCCCGCGCATCGCGGCGCCGATCGCGGCCCCGACGATCGCCTCCTCGGCGAGGGGCGTGTCGAGGACGCGCGAGGGGCCGAAGCGGTCGAGAAGGCCCTCGGTCGCCTTGAATGCGCCGCCGTAAACGCCGACGTCCTCGCCGAGGACGAAGACGCGCTCGTCGCGCTCCATCTCCTCGAAGAGGGCCTGCCGGATCGCGTCGAGGTACGTCGTCTCGACGCCGGGGCCGTCGGCCGTGAGCGTGTACGTGACGCCGCCCCGGGCAACGCGCGGGTCGGCCATCAGAGGCCTCCCGCGAAGACGCCCGTCCGGGCCCGCTCGCCGATCGACTCGTCGGCCCAGACGCCCCGGAACGCGAGCGACGGGTCGGGGAAGGGCGAGGCCTCCGCGAACGCGACATCCGCGTCGAGCGCGCGCTCGATCTCTTCGTGCACGGCGCGCAGGTCGGCGGCGGACGCGGCTCCGGACTCGACGAGGACCCTCTCGAGTCGCGGGAGCGGATCCTTCTCCCGCCACTCGGCGAGTTCCTTCGGGTCCACGTAGGCCTGCGCGTCGTGCTCGGCGTGGCCCTTCATCCGGTACGTCTTGCACTCGAGGAGCGTCGGCCCGCCGCCCGCGCGGGCGCGCTCGACGGCCGCGCGCGCGACCTCGTGGACCGCGATCGCGTCGTTGCCGTCCACGACCTCGCCCCGGATGCCGTAGCCGATCGCCTTGTCCGCGAGCGTCTTCGCCGCGCTCTGCTTCTCGAACGGGGTCGAATACGCCCAGCCGTTGAACTCGACGACGAGGACGAGCGGCAGCTTCTGGACCGCGGCGAAGTTGATGCCCTCGTGGAACGCGCCCACGGACGTCCCCCCGTCGCCGAGGTACGTCATCCCGACGACGGCGTTCCCCTTCATCCGCTCCGCGAGGAGCATCCCCGCGACGACCGGGACGAGCGTCCCGAGCATCGCGATGGGGGAGTAGACCCCCTTCTCCGGCACCGAGAAGTGCAGGTTCGCGTCCTTGCCGTGAGAGGGCGACGTCGCGCGCGCGAGGTATTGCGTGAGGACGTCGCGGGCGGGGATCCCGCGTGCGAGAACCGAGCCGAGGTTGCGGATGAGGGGGGCGAGAAGGTCTCCGGGCTCGAGCGCGAAGGCCGTCGCGACCGACGTTGCCTCCTGCCCGAGAGAACGGTACAAACCTCCGACGACCTTCCCCTGCCGATAGAGGTTCACGAGGCGCTCCTCGAGCAGCCGGTTCAGCAGCATCGTGCGGTAGAGGTCCTTCAGGCGTTCGGGAGGAAGCGTTGTCGTCATGTCTTGCACGCCGCAGAGGCGCGGTGGGGAGGCCGATTATCGAAGCCCGTCCCGAAGGGGTCAAACGGGCGCGTCGCCTGGAGACCAGATCCTTTCGCTCACGGACCAGAGATTTCCCTTGCGGGGCGCCCGATCAGCCATAGATTGAGACTCGATCAAGGAGGCCACATGCGAAAGTCCGCTATTCCGGCGATCGGTTTCGTTTTCGCCACCGTCCTCGCCGTGCCTGCCCTGGGGGGGCCCATCTACATGCAGTACGAGGGGGTCCCTGGCGAGGCGACGACGGCGGGCCACGACAAGTGGATCGAGGTCTCCTCGATTCAGTGGGCGACGCCACTCCCCGCCGTTCCTCGGGCGCCGGCGCCGGCAGGAGTTGCCTCCGGAGGGCCAGGGAGAGTCCTGCTGATGAAGAGGGTGGACAAGGCTTCGCCGCTCCTGAGCAAGGCGGCCGCCACAGGGAGGCTCGTGCCGGCGGTCCAGCTCGACGTCCCGAAGACCGGCGGCCAGGGCTCGAGCCCCTACATGCGCTACGAGCTGAAGAACGTCATGGTCTCTTCGTTCAGTGCCGGTGGCGGAGGCGGCGGGACCGCGACGGAATCGCTGTCGCTCAACTTCACCAGGATCGAGTTCGCCTACGAGGAACAGAAGGTCCCCCCGAAGGTCGCGGCTCCTTACAAGGCTTCCACCGTGAAGCGGTGACGGGATTTGACACCCGGCCGCTTCTCCGCCTACGCTCTGCGCCGATGAACGCCGCCGCCATCTCCCGAAAGCGGATGACCGCGATGAAGACGCCGCCGCCGTGCGGCGGGCGATGGAGCGTTCTGTAGATCGCGGAATTGCGGCGATCACCAGAAGACACCAGGGCCCGCCGGAAACGGCGGGCCTTTCGTTTTGAAGGAGCCTTTCATGTCACGACCCGATTCCCGCATCCCCGTGGCCGTCCTCGGCGCGACCGGCGCC
>JBDTTJ010000359.1:0-3133 GCA_039930645.1 Acidobacteriota bacterium | reverse complement strand
CGCTCCACCTGCAGGTCAAGCTCCTGCGCGTCCTGCAGGAGCGGCAGTTCGAGCGCGTCGGGGAGAGCCGGACGCGACCGATGGAGGCGCGGATCATCGCGGCGACGAACCAGGACCTCCATGGCGCGATCGCGGCGGGCCGTTTCCGCGACGATCTCTACTACCGGCTGCGCGTCGTGCCGATCCACATCCCGCCGCTCCGCGAGCGGCCCGAGGACGTCGCCCTCATCGCCCAGCACCAGCTCGCCCACATCGGAGGGCGCGCGGGCCGCGCGCTCCAGCTCTCGCCCGACACGCTCGAGGCGCTCAAGAAATGCCCGTGGCCCGGCAACGTGCGCGAGCTCGAGAACGCGCTCGAATACGCGGTGGCTCTCTGCACGGGCCAGACGATCCAGATCGAAGACCTGCCCGAGGAGATCCGCTCCGGTGGAGCCGCGGCCGAACCGCCGCGCCCGGCGGCTCCCGCCTCGGCGCCCGTGAGGGCGGCGGACGCCGCCGTCGATCCCGAGCGCGCGCAGATCGTCGAGGCCCTGGAGAGCGTCCACTGGAACCGCCAGAAGGCGGCCGAGGCCCTTCGGCTCTCCCGCTCGACGCTCTGGAGGCGGATGCGCGACCTGGGCATCGAGTGAGCTCGCGCCGCGACTTTCTCGGGCGGCTCTGGACGTGGACGGGGGGCGCGCTCGCCACGGCATCGAGCTTCGTCCTCTTCCGGACGCTCCGGACCGACGCGCCTCCCGTCCGGGAGATCGCGCTCGACGCCGCTTCCGTCGCGCGGGCGCTTTCGGCCGGCGGGGCGGCGGTCGGCGACCTCTTCGTCACGGGCGTTCCCGAGACGCCTGAGGCGCTCTCACTTTCTTGCACGCACATGGGCTGCCGCGTCGCGCCAGGTGTGGGCGGCTTCGCGTGCCCATGCCACGGAAGCCGGTTCGACGCGTCGGGCGCGCCGGCCGGCGGGCCCGCGCGACGCGCTCTTGTGCGGACGCCCCTCGTGAAGCGCGGGGACTCGTGGATCGCCCGCCTCTGACGGACGCCTCCGCAGGGTTCACCGGTCCGCCTTCCGGAGGATTCGGGCGTCTGTCGTTCGGATTCCTCGCGGTGAGCGTCGTCTCCGGCGTCGCGCTCGTTCCCTTCTATGCGCCCGCGTCCGCGTGGGAGAGCCTCGAGAGGATCGAGGGCGGCCTTGCGTGGGGCTTTTTCCTGCGCGCCCTCCACGCGTACGCGAGCTTCGGCGTTCTCGTGGCCGCGGCTCTCCATGTCGTGCAGGTCCTCGCCGCGAAGACGGAGAGACAGCTACCGGCAGGAGTCTGGTGGCGATCGGTCGTGCTCCTTCCGGTGACGGTCGCGGCCCTCCTCGGCGGCTTCGTCCTCCGGGGGGACGCCGAAGCGGTGGCGGCGCTCGCGATCTGGCGGCGCCTCCTCGAGATCGTCCCCGCCCTCGGCGTCGAGACCGCGCGTCTCCTTCTCGGTTCGGCGCCCCCGGGCCTCGGGCCCGCCGCGCTGCACCACGCGGGAACGTTCACGCTCCTCCTCTGGCTGCTCACGGCCGAGCACGCCGGGCGCATGTTTCCGGACGTGCGGGGTACGGTCCTCGCGGGCCTCGTCTCGGCCGCGCTCGCCGGAACGATTCCGCTGCCTCTCGGCGTCCCTCCTTCCGCGTCGCCCGCACACCTTCTTGGGCCCTGGTCGCTGCTCGGTCTCCAGGGCGCGCTCGTGGTACTGCCGCCGTGGGTCGGATGGCTCGCCCCTCTGGCCCTCGTGGTCCTCCTCGGATTCGTCCGGCACGCAGCGGGACACGCGCGAAAGACTCTCATCGCGCTGATCGCCGTCTGGCTTCTCGGGTACGCGTGCTTCACGGTCCGCGTCTTGCTCTCGGCACGGGGCTGATGTTCCGCACCTTTGCCTTCGTCGCCGCCCTCTTTGCCGCTCTCCTCGGAGTGCTCGTCGGCTGGGGGCGGGAGGCCCGGCGCGAGACAGCCATTGGGCTCGGCCCCGACCGCGCCGGCGGCCGCACCGAGCGCTGTGTCACGTGCCATACGAAGGAGACCGAGGATCCCGGCGGCGCGCACGCGCGCGCCGCGCTCGGCTGCGCGTCCTGCCACCTCGGCAACGCGCTTGCGTTCGAGAAGGAGCGCGCGCACGAAGGGCTCGAGAGAGAGCCCGGCGCGCTCTCGACGGTGGCCCTCACATGCGGGCGCGCCGACTGCCACGCGCGAGAGGCCGCGCGCGTCGCGACGTCGCCGATGACACGGAACGCCGGGATGATCGCCGTGGACCGGTTCGCGTTTGGAGAGATCGCGTCGCCCGACGGCCGCGAGACGATTGCGGACGTCTTCGCCGCCACGCACCCGACTCCAGCTCAGGACCACCTCCGAAAGCTCTGCGCGGGCTGCCACCTCGGGACGCGCCGCGCGAACCGCGACGACCAGATTGGCGGGAACGGATCCGGCTGCGCGGCCTGCCACGTGGCGCGGAATGTCGACGAAAAGCCCCGCCGCCACCCGGCCGTCGATTCGAAGGTCACGGACGACCGCTGCGAAGGCTGTCACAGCGGGAGCGGCCGGATCGCGCTGAGCTATAGGGGCCTCGTCGAGGTGGAGAAGGGAGAGCCCTTCGCCCATGCCGCGCCCGACGTCCACCAGGCCGCGGGGATGGCCTGCATCGACTGCCACCTCCACACGGACCTCATGGGCGACGGAACGGCCAGGACACACAAGGAGGAGCAGGTCGAGATCACGTGCGAGGCCTGCCACGGGCCGGTGCGGGAGGGCGGCGAGGTCGCATGGCGGGACGTGAAAGACGAGATCAGCAGAGAGATTCTGGCGAGAGAGGAGAGAAGAGAGAGAGACGAAGACAAAGATCCTCTTAGAAAGGGTAAGAGGGGAGGCGGCCGGCCGCCCGACGCGGCGACGCGCCTCGGAACGCGAGGCGTCCCCCTCCTCAACCTTCTAAGAAAATCTTCATCCCTCTCTTCCTCTTCCTCTTCTTCCACTCCAACTTCCTCTTCTTCCTCCTGGGTCCTTGTCCGGAAGCTCGATGGCGTCGAGCTGCCCGTCAAGCAGACGCCGCGCGACCGCAACCACGCGCTGCGCGGGCACGAGCGCCTGACGTGCAGCTCGTGTCACGCGGCGTGGGT
>JBDTTJ010000358.1:0-3145 GCA_039930645.1 Acidobacteriota bacterium | reverse complement strand
GATCTGCCCTTCTGCCTCGCCCCCGGCGGACGCGCCGCGATCCTCACGTTTCACTCCGGCGAGGACCGGCGCGTGAAGAAGGCGTTCAGGGCCGGCCTCGAGGCGGGGCTCTACGCGCGCATCGCGGACGACGTCGCCCGGGCGACGCCGGAAGAGCGAGGCAAGAACCCCCGCTCTTCCGCCGCCAAGCTGCGCTGGGCGGTCCGGGTCTGACGCAACCCTAGGGCGTCGTCGTCATTCCGATGAAGCTGCCGTCGCCGGTTCCGGCGCCCGGAGCCGAGCCGTCGTTGAGGACTCCGTACGCGACCCACGGCGCCGTCCCCGCCGTGCGCGTCACGCGGACGTAGCCGTTCGTGAGGCCGAACGTCTTCAGGATCGTGTTCACCTGCGCCCACTGCCCGGGGTAGAGCGAGACCGTCGCCCCGCCGGCCATCGTTCCGGTGGCGCCGTCGTACACGTCGTAGCGCAGAGAGATCGTGCCGAGATTCGTGGCCGCGTTGAGAAGACCTAGGTTGGATCGGCTCGCCGCGTTCTGCTGCAGGCCGAATACCCACGCCGACGCCGACGCCGTCTCCGCGAGAGCGACGCCCGCGTAAGAGACGCCGTAGCCGCCCCCGCCGGGCGCCGGCGCGGACGTCCGCGAGGCGACGTACCCGTCCGCGGCGGCACCGCCGGCGCTGAAGCGGACGAAAAGCGGCCCCGCATAAGACGCGCCCTTCGCTCCCGGCGACGCGCCACGGGAGCGCAGGTACTCGACGACATCCGGAATGAACCTCTGTTCGCCCGGCTTCAACGTCTCCGTCACGAAGCCGGTGGAGTTCCCGAGCGGGCTCGCGAGGGACTCGATGAAGTTGAAGCTCGCCGTGGCGGAAGCCGGCCCCGGGTTCACGAGAAGGAGCTCGGTGCCGAAGGCCGGCGTTTCCACGATCGAAGGCACGACCTGAGCCGAGGCGGGCCTTGTCGCGGGCACCGCCGCCAGGAACGCGCCGTCGTTCGTCAGGTTGTCGTTCGCCACGCCGTACGCGTAGTACGGGGCAGCTCCGGAGACGCGCTCGATGAGCGCCCACCCGCTCGTGAATCCAGCCGCCTTGAGGACCGAGCTGATCTGGTACCACTGGCCCGGCTGGAGAAAGACGTTTTCGGGGAGGACGAAGCGAGCGTTCGTTGCTCCCGAGACGAGAGTCACCCTCAGGCCGATCGCGCCGGACGTGCCCGCGTTCTCGAGCGCGAGGTTGGAGCGTTCCGCGGCCGTCTCGCGCAAACCGTAGACGGCGACGGAAGCGTTGAACAAGTCCTCGGCCGCTGGCGCCGGATACGCGAGACCGGCCCGCCCGGCCCCCGAGAGAGCCGTCGTCCTCGCCCCGGCGTAGACCAGCGCCTTCGCCGGGAGGTTCGTGAACACCGCACGCACGGACCCGCCCCCTGCCGCGGCGGCAGTCTGCGCCGCGCGGACGGCGCCCTGCCCCGCGAAGAACGCGAGGGCGTCCGGAATCACGAGTTGCCGGCCCGGGCCGATGTCCTGTCCGACCGTCGAGCCGGCGCCGCCGCCTAGCGAGTCGGCGGGCGTCAGCGTGAGGTCGACGTGCGCGTTCGAGCCGCCGGGATTCGTGAGCGTCAGCTCCGACCGGAACTGCGCGCCCCCGTTCCCTCCGACGCTCACGACCACTGGAACGATCCGCGTCGCCGAGAGGCCCGAAACCGGGATGCTCCGGACAGCCGCCTCGGACTCGCAGGCGGCCGCGGTCTTCTGGACGACGCGCACGGTCGTCACGCCCGGCAGGCCTGCCGAGAATACGATCGAGCTCGTTCCCTGTCCGAACGTCAGCGTCCCGTTCTCAACCGTCCAGACGAAGACGTCCGAGCCTCCGCCCGGCACGCTCGCGACGAGGTCGACGTCTCCCGAGACGGCCTTCGCGGGAGCTGTGAGCGCCGGCGGCGGCGGCCGCCGGTTAACGATGACGTCCCAGAATCCCGAAACTTGGCATCCGGAGCCCGCCTGGACGAGCACACCGAGATGCGCCGGGTCCGTGTCCCCGGCGGTGAACGTCACGGACCGCGTTCCCTGACCGCCATCGATCGTTCCGTTCCGGATCGACCACGTGTAGCTCGCCGCGGCTCCGGCGTCAGGCACGCTCGCGGCGCCGGATGCACCCGCGCAAACCGAGCCGGGCGCCGTCACGATCGCCGCGCTGGGCTCGAGGCCGACGTTGACGAGCGCGCTGCCGGCGCCGACGGACGTGCACGTGCCGTCGAAGATCGCGTCGATCTTGTAGACAGTGGCTCCGAAAGGACGGACGACGCGGGTGAGCGTCGTCGACCCGGCCCCGCTCTGGACGACGCCGTCGCTCCAGCGCGCCGAGAACGGGCTGGCCGACGTGACGACGGCCGAGATCGTTGCCGCGTCGCCGGAGCAGACGGTGCCGCCGCCGGAAACGACCGCGCTTGCCGACTGACGAACGGCGATGGACACGCTGCCCGACACGGCTCCCGTGCAGCCCGCTCCGTCGGTGAGGGACGTCAGGGAGAAGGACGCGTCGGCCACGAGGGTCACGACGCGCGTCGCGGGGCTGGCCTGGATGATCTGGACGAGGCCGTCGGACCACCTCAGGTTCCACGGCGGCTGGCCCGCGAGGTTGATGTTCAGATTCGTGGGCTGGCCCGAGCAGGCCGTCGTCGGGCCCGAGAGCGCCGCGGACGGCGCCGCGAGGACCGTCCAGATGCGCGTGTCCGTCGACAAACAACCGTTCGAGGCCGTGGTCGTGACGGCGAGGACCACGTTGACTCCCGGCGCGCCCGCCGTGAACGTGATCTGGCGCGTGCCCGCGCCCGCGGTGATCGCGCCATTCGTGACGGTCCACGCGTAGGTCGCGCCCACGCCGGCATCCACGGTCGACGCGACGTTGCCCGTCGAACCCGGGCAGACCTGCGCGGCGTTCGGGGTGATGAGGGCCGGGGGCGCGGGCTTCACGACGATGTCCGCGAGGCCGGAGCGCGTGCCCGCGCAGCCCGTCGCGTCCGTCACGGCGCTGACCGAATAGCTCGTCGAGGCGGCGGGGGACACGGAGCGCGTCGCGGGGCTGGCGGCGACGCCGCTCTGGACGACGCCGTCGCTCCACGTCACCGTCCACGGCGCGACGCCCGTGAG
>JBDTTJ010000357.1:0-3159 GCA_039930645.1 Acidobacteriota bacterium | reverse complement strand
ATCTCGCGCAGCCGCTCCTCGATTCGGGCGGCCGTGTGGGCCCACGTCCACTTCCCGGCGGCTTCCCGCGCCGCGGCGGCGCCCTTCGCGCGCGCCTCCTCGCGGTGCGTGAAGACGTGGCGCAGCTTCGCGACGAGGTCGTCCGGGTCCGGGTCGGCCCAGCGGAAGCCGTCGTAGTAGGGGCACTTCGCGTCCGCCGGGACGAGCCCGCGCACGGCGAGCGGGTAGCCGACGTCCTCGTGCAGGAACTCCGTCGGCCCGCTCCACGCGGTGGCGATCGCCGGCAGGCCGCAGGCCATCGCCTCGAGGATCGGCATGCCCCAACCCTCGCCGCGCGTCGGCAGGACGAACGCGTCGGCCCCGCGGTAGATCGCCCCCAGCTGGCTGCCCCGGATCTGCGTGTTGTAGAGGAGCGCGACGGGCGGACCGTCGTTCGGCAGCCCGAGAGCCTCGATCTCCGCGGCGACGTCCACGTGGCCGTCGTGGTTGTTCGTGCGCAGGAGGAGCAGGACGTCGTTCTTCTCCGGCCCCGCGAACGCCGCCGCGTACGCGCGCAGGAGAACTTCGGGCGCCTTGCGCTCTCCCCACTCGAAGACCGACAGGAACGTGAACCGCCGGCTCGCGCGCGGTCCCGGGACGTCCGGCCGGAATCGCGTGGCGTCGTAGCCGAGCGGGACGACGCGGATCGGCTTCGTGACCCCGCTCGCCGCGAAGCGCTCCGCGCCCCAGCGGGAGGGCACCCAGATCTCGTCCATCCGGTTGCAGGACGCGGCCCAGTCGCCCGGGATGCCGTCCACTTCGAGCATCGTGAAGCCGATCCGGGGGCCCGGATGCTCGTGGAAGAAGAGGTCCGCCTGCTCGTAACTCACCTGCGGGGCGTCGTCATAGGGCGGGCGCCGGGCGATCGCCTGCAGCTTCGGGTCGGCGATGTGGCTCGATCGGGGCCACGGCGTCGGGCGGAACGACACGTCCGCGCCTCGCGCGAGGAGCGCGAGCGCCATCTCCTCCGAGTGGATCGCGTAGCCGAGCGGCAGGCCCCAGCGCGACTGCCACGTCACGCGCACGCGGCTGCCAGCCGTCACGGCTTCTCCTCGTGCTCGTTCGCGGCGAGCTTCCTCTCGAGCTCGGCGACGCGGGTCCGGAGCGCCCTCTGCTCGACGAGCAGGACGTCGATCACGCTCGCGACGGCATGCTGGTACTCGGACACCTGACCCCACTGCGGCAGGCCGTACCACCAGAGCGCCTTCGTGAGCCCGCGGCGGAACGCGTTGATGAACGGCGCGAAGAACGCGCGCTTCGTCTCGAGGACCTGCTCGTTGAAGATCTCGGAGTGGAACCGGAGCGTCCCAAGCGCTCCGGCGAGCTTCGGGCTCCCGTGGTCGCCCTCGGCGACCTGGCGTGCAACGGCCTCGAGCGCTCTCTCGCCGTCGTCGTCGGTCAGGATCCAGTAGACGTTCATCCGCGTTCCTGCGGGCAGGATCGAGCCCGCGGACCGGGCCTGTCAAGCGGCGCCCCCGCCGAACGATGCGGATACACTCGCCGCGTGATCCGCCAGGAATCCCTTCCCGAGGTCTACGACACCAACCGGCAGGGCTTCCTCTTCGTCGAGGAGGCGAAGGCGCTCTGGCGTTACCGGCATCTCGTCCGAGAGCTCGTCGCCCGCGACATCAAGGTCCGCTACAAGCGTTCCATCCTCGGCGTCGCATGGAGCATGCTGAGCCCTCTCCTCTCGATGGTGGCCCTCACGATCGCGTTTTCGGCCCTCCTGAAGCAGCAGATCGCGAACTACCCGGCCTATTTCCTCGCGGGCTCGGTCTTCTGGACGTTCTTCTCGCAGGCCACGTCGCACGCGGCCTCCCTCACGGCGGACGCGTCGGAGATCTCGCGCCGCGTCTACGTGCCGCGCTCGGTCTTCGTGGCCTCGGCGGTGGGCGGCGCCCTCGTGAACCTCCTCTACACGCTCGTCCCGCTCCTCCTGATCATCGCGGCGACGGGCCACCCGATCCACGCGACGTGGCTTTTCCTGCCCGTCTCGATCGTGATCGGCGTCCTCTTCACGGCGGGCGTCGGACTGATCGTCTTCACGCTCGCTTCGCGCTTCGTCGACGTTCGGGAGACCTACGCCGTCCTCCTCGGGACGTGGTTCTTCCTGACGCCCATCGTCTACACGCCCGCCACCCTCGCGCCGAAGTACCGGTTCATCGTGCGCCTGAATCCCATGACGTACCTCGTCGAGATGTTCCGCGCACCCATCTACGACGGCTGGCTGCCGGGACGCAACACCCTGCTCTTCTCGATCCTCGCGGGCGTCTCCGCGCTCGTCGTCGGCTGGCTCTTCTACGCGTCGAAGATCGAGGACTATGGCACCCGCCACTGAGGACCATCTGGTCGCCGCCGCGCTCGCAACCGAGCCCGCGGTGTTCCTCGACCGCGTCACGCTGCGCTACCGGATCCCGCGCGAGGTCGTGGTCACCCTGAAGGAGTACGCCCTTCGCAAGCTCCATGGGCGGATGGAGCACAACACGCTCGTCGCCTTGCGCGACGTCAACGTCACGGTCGCCCGGGGAGAGCGCGTCGGCGTCATCGGCGCCAACGGTGCGGGCAAGAGCAGCCTGTTCCGGCTCGTCGCGCGCGTGCGGCGGCCCACGGAGGGGCGCCTCGTCGTCCGCGGCCGCGTCGCACCGCTTCTCGAGCTGGGGCTCGGCTTCCACGGCGAGCTCACGGGCCGCGAGAACGTCGTCCTCCACGGCGCCCTCATGGGCTTCTCGCGCGAGCAGATGCTCGACCGGATGGACCCCATCGCGGCGTTCGCCGAGATCGAGGAGTTCCTCGACACTCCGGTCCGCACGTACTCCACCGGCATGGCGGCGCGCCTCGCGTTCTCGGTCGCGACCGACGTCGACCCCGACATCCTCCTCGTCGACGAAGCCCTCGCCGTGGGCGACGAGCGCTTCCGCGCCAAGTGCCGCGACCGCATGGCCGCGCTCCGCGAGCGCGGCCGGACGTTCCTCCTCGTCTCGCACAGCCTCGCGGACGTCACCGACTCGTGCACGCGTGCGATCTGGATCTCCGAGGGCCACGTCGTGAAGGACGGCCCCGCCGACGACGTCTGCGCCGCGTACCACGCGTGGGCGCAGGGCGGGTCGCCGGCGTAAGCTA
>JBDTTJ010000356.1:0-3159 GCA_039930645.1 Acidobacteriota bacterium | reverse complement strand
TGCGGTAGTCGACGATCGCCTGCGCCTTGACGGGTCCGATCTCGGGCAGCTTGTCGAGCTCTTCGACCGACGCCGTATTGATGTTGATCTTCGTCCCGGGCGCGAGACTCGGGGCGGCCGCTTTCTCGGAGGAAGAAGAAGAGGACTTCTTAGAAGTTGAAGAGGGCTCGGGCGAGGCCGCGGCCTTGCCTGAGGCGGCTGCGCCACCGGCCGATGCGCCCTTCGCGGGCTTCTCGTCCTTCGCCGCAGGGGCAGCCTCGCCGCCGCTCAGCTTGAGGACCTTCTTCAGTGAGTCGAGCTTCTTGCCGGTGCCGACGCCCTTGACCTTCGAAACCTCGTCCCACGTCTTGTAGGGACGGCCCGCGACGAGCTCCTTTGAGAGCTTGTCTCCGACGCCCTTGGCGGCGGCGATTTCCTTCTCGGTGGCCGTGTTCAGATTTACCTTCTCGGTTTTCGCCTTGTCGGACGTCTTGTCCTTCGAAGGCGCGGTCTCGGCGGCGGGAGTGGGAGTCTTCTTCGAAGCAGAAAGGGCGGAAGGCGCCCAGGCGACAATCGCCGCGGCCGTCCCCAACGCGCACAGGGCGTTCCACAAGGTCTTTCTCATTCTCAGAATCTCCTTTTCTTCTTCCGGTCCGAAGTGTCGTCGAGACTCTATCCCCGGCGTGTCGCCCGCGCCAGCGCGCCTGGCGCGCATCCCGTAAACTCCGCGACCGATGCCGAAACGGACGGACATCAAGTCGATTCTCGTGCTGGGTTCGGGCCCGATCGTGATCGGCCAGGCCTGCGAGTTCGACTACTCCGGGACCCAGGCCTGCCGGGCCCTCCGTCGCGAGGGCTACCGCGTCGTCCTCGTGAACTCGAACCCCGCCACCATCATGACGGACCCGGAGTTCGCGGACGCCACGTACATCGAGCCGCTCGACCGCGACACGGTCGCCGCGATCATCGCGCAGGAAAAGCCGGACGCCCTCCTCCCGACCGTCGGCGGGCAGACGGCGCTGAACCTCGCCGTCGCCCTCGACGAAGCCGGCGTCCTCGCCAAGCACGGCGTCGAAACACTCGGAGCCTCGATCCACTCCGTAAAGCTCGGCGAGGACCGCCTCCTCTTCAAGCAGGCGATGCAGGAGATCGGCGTCGACGTCCTGAAGTCCGGAATGGCGCGGAGCCTGGAGGAAGCCCGCGTCATCGCGCAGCCCTTCGGCTACCCCGTCATCATCCGGCCGTCCTTCACGCTCGGCGGGTCCGGCGGCGGGATCGCCTTCAACAAGGACGACTTCGACGGGATCGTGAAGCGCGGCCTCACGCTCTCCCCCGTCCACGAGGTCCTCGTCGAGGAGTCGGTCCTCGGGTGGAAGGAGTTCGAGCTCGAGGTCATGCGCGACGCGGCGGACACGTTCGTCGTCGTCTGCTCGATCGAGAACCTCGACCCGATGGGCGTCCACACGGGCGACTCGATCACGATCGCGCCGCAGATGACGCTCTCGGACGTCGAGTACCAGGCGATGCGCGACGACGCGAAAAAGGTCATCCGCGCCGTCGGCGTCGCGACGGGAGGCTCGAACATCCAGTTCGCGGTGCACCCGAAGACGGGCCGCCGGATCGTGATCGAGATGAACCCGCGCGTCTCGCGGTCGTCGGCCCTCGCCTCGAAGGCGACGGGCTTCCCGATCGCGAAGATCGCGGCGCTTCTCGCCGTCGGCTACCGGCTGGACGAGATCCCGAACGACATCACGAAGAAGACGCCGGCGTCCTTCGAGCCGACGCTCGACTACGTCGTGACGAAGATCCCCCGCTTCACGTTCGAAAAGTTTCCCGGGGCCGATACGACGCTCGGCGTCCAGATGAAGTCCGTAGGCGAAGTCATGGCGCTCGGGCGGACGTTCGCCGAGTCGTTCGGCAAGGCGCTGCGCTCGCTCGAGACGGGCCGGACCGGCTGGGTGGACGCCGTCCCGATGCCGGCGCCCAAGCCCGACGCCCTGCGCGTCCCGCGGCCGGAACGGATCTACGCGGTCCTCGCGGCCCTGCGCCACGGGGCGAGCGTGGAGTCCGTCTCGGAGGTCACCGGGATCGACCGCTGGTTCCTCGACCGCTTCGCCGAGGCCCTCGCCGTCGAGGCACGCGTGACGGCGGCGGGCGCCCAGGCGCTCGAGGACGCGGACCTGCTGCGCGAGGCCAAGCGCAGCGGCTACTCGGACCCGGATCTCGCGATTCTGACGGGCCGCCCGGCTTCCGACGTCGCGGCGGCGCGGGAACGGCTCTCCGTCACGCCCGTCTTCAGCCGCGTCGACACGTGCGCGGCCGAGTTCGAGTCGACGACGCCCTACCTCTACTCCTGCTACGAGACGGAGGACGAGGCCGGCGTCACGTCGAAGGAGAAGGTCATCGTCCTCGGGTCCGGCCCGAACCGGATCGGGCAGGGCCTCGAGTTCGACTACTGCTGCGTCCACGCGGCCGAGGCGATCACGGAGGCGGGCTACGAGTCCGTCATGGTCAACTGCAACCCCGAGACCGTCTCGACGGACTACGACACGTCCGACCGCCTCTACTTCGAGCCGCTCACGTTCGAGGACGTGATGGCGGTCGTGAAGCGCGAGAAGCCGAAGGGCGTCCTCGTGCAGTTCGGCGGGCAGACGCCCCTCAAGCTCGCGCACGCGCTCGAGAACGCCGGCGTGCCGATTCTCGGGACGCAGCCGGAGGCCATCGACCGCGCCGAGGACCGCGAGCGATTCGGCGAGCTCCTGAAGGAGGTCAACCTCCAGGCGCCGCCGTGGGGCGTCGCGCGCAACGCCGAGGAAGGCATGCGCGTCGGCCGGAAGCTCGGATTCCCCCTCCTCGTGCGCCCGAGCTACGTGCTCGGCGGGCGCGCGATGCGCATCGCGTACGACGAGGAGGCGCTCCGCCACGTCCTCGGCGAGGCCCTCGCCGCGTTTCCGGACCGCCCGATCCTCATCGACCGCTTCCTCGAGGACGCCTACGAGCTGGACGTCGACGCGCTCGGCGACGGCGAGCACGTCGTGGTGGCCGGCGTCATGCAGCACATCGAGCAGGCGGGCATTCACTCCGGAGATTCCTACGCGGTCCTCCCGCCCTACACGCGGGTCCCCCGCGCCGCGCTCGGCGAGATCCGCCAGGCCACCGTGAAGCTCGGCCTCGCCCTGA
>JBDTTJ010000355.1:0-3160 GCA_039930645.1 Acidobacteriota bacterium | reverse complement strand
AGCTGACGGCCGTCGTCTCGAAGTCCAAGACGACGCTCATCTTCATCAACCAGATCCGCGAAAAGATCGGCGTCATGTTCGGCAACCCCGAGACGACGACCGGCGGGCGCGCGCTCAAGTTCTACTCCTCGGTGCGCATCGACATCCGCCGCATCAACGCGATCAAGGATGGCGAGGCCGTCGTCGGCAGCCGCACGAAGGTGAAGATCGTCAAGAACAAGGTCGCACCGCCCTTCCGAATCGCGGAGTTCGACATCGGCTACGGCGAAGGGATCTCGAAGACCGGCGAGCTCGTCGACATCGGCGTCGAGATGAAGATCGTCGAAAAGTCGGGGGCGTGGTTCAGCTACGGCGACCTGCGGATCGGGCAGGGCCGCGAGAACACGAAGCAGTTCTTCCGGGACAACCCCGACATCGCGAACGAGATCGAGAAGAAGATTCGCGCGAACATGGGGCTTCCGACCACGGACGTCATGGCTGCCGGGCCCGTGACGATCGCGACGCCGCATCCCTCGGCCGAACCGAAGTCCGGAAAGGGTTTCGGCAAGAAATAGTTCTGAATCCGTAAACCTTTTCGCGGGGGCTGCGTCCAGCAATTGCATGCAGCCCCCGCATATGCCGAGCGCCGTCTCCGCCCGCGGACGATTCCCCTGGACCCGCCGCACCGCCCTCGAGTTCTGGAGCCGGTCGGTCTCGACGCTGTCGCTCGTCGCGACGAGCGTCGTCGCCCTGACCGCGGCCTTCCACGGGGCGCCTCTCCCGTGGGACACGGCCCTCGCGGGGCTGGCCCTCGTGGGCGTGCTGCCAGCCGTCTGGGTCGCCCTCGCGCGGCTCGCGGAGCGGCGCTACCTGAGCCGTCCCCCGAAGGGGTTCCTGGCCGCGGCCCTCGGTTTCGACTGCGGCGGCGTGCTTCTCGTGGCGGTTGCGGTCGCGCTCCTGCAGTCCCACGCAATGGGCGCCGGCACGCTCCTGCGCGCCGGCGGCGTCCTGGAGGGCTGCGGGACCGCACTGCTCGTCGCGTGGTTCGTCGCCGTGCTCGCGGTCGAGCCCTGCGGCGACCACATGCACGGACTCTGACGACGTTCCGCCCGTAGAATGTCGGCGTGAAGTGGCACCGGCTCCTCGCGTCCCTCCTTGGGGGTCTGCTCGCCCCTGCTGCCGCGGGGGCGACGCCCCGCCCGTACGTCGCACCGTGGCTCGCCGTCGGTCCTCGCGACGCGCGAATCGCGCGCATCGCCGATCTCCCGATCGCCGCCCCCTCGCCGAACGCCCCGGGACTCCTCCTCCGGATCGATGCCGCCACGTGGGCCGACGGTCGCGCGGCGGCCGTCGCGGCGGCGCGCGAACTCGCCGAGCACGCGCACGGCGCGGGCTGGAAATGGGGCCTGAAGCTGGAACTGCCGGACGCCGCCGTGCCGGTGGACGTGCGCGCGGCCGAGGCGGCGACGGTCGCGGAGCTCTGGCCGGGGCTCGAAGAGATCCTGAGAGAGGCAAGGACCGCGGATCTCGTTACGATCGCCTTCGCAACGCCTCTCAACGGAGATCCGAAGGGTCGGTCCTATTTGCTCAGAAAGGTGTCTTCGGGTGCGCGCGCCGCAGCGCCGCACGCCCGAATCGCATTCGAAGCGTCTCCCGGCGCCGCGGGCGATCTCGTGAGCGCCGAGTCCCGTTTCCTCCTTTCAGAAGAAAACGCGGCCTACCTCGACTTGATCGCCCTGGCCGGTAACGAACGGACGGCTGCCCGGGATGTCCGGGCCGCCATCGACTCCGTCGCGTTCGGAAGGCCCGGGCTCGTCGACCTCGACGGCTCCGTTCGCACCCCCGGCTCGCTTCTCGCCGCCGCCGCGCGCCTCGCGCCGGAGAACGTCCCGTTCGTCGTCGCGAGCCCCGCGTGGCCGCCCGCCGACGACGCCGTCTTCGAGCGGTTCGCGCGCTTCGTCGCCGGGGACTTCGGTCCGGACACTCGCACGGCCACGGTCGCCGCCGCCGACGGAACGCCGCGCGACGCGTTCCGTGTCGTGTCGGGCATCGACCTCGGCGGCGTCGTCCTCGTGCCCGGCACTCGCGGAGGCGCGCCCGCGGACGCCGGCGGCTTCTCGCTCACGCTCGACTCGACTCCTTACGCCTCGGCCGAGATCCTCGAGCTCGCGACCGGGGCCACGAAGAGGCTCGAGATCCCCGCCTCGGCCGTCCCGGCGCGCCTGACTCTCTCCCTCGCGAAGGGCCCGCTCGCCGTGCGCCTGGCCGCGCGGGAGAAGGCGCCGGCCGAAGCTCCGAAGGCGGCGGTCGGCGTCGCGGCCGCGCGCGGAATCACCGCCGAGGAGATCCTCGCAAAACACCAGGCGTGGCGGGCGGCGCGCGACGCCCGCTGGAGGACGCTCTCGGCCACCAACTCCCTCTCGATGCGCTTTCGCTTCGCGAACCTCAACAACGTGCTCGACCTCACGCTCGCCGGGCCGTTCTTCTACGAGAAGGGCGCGGGCTTCGACTGGGCGTGGCACGACGCGTACTTCAACGGCGTGCGCTGGAAGGCGAAGAAGCTCCCCGAGCTGCCTCTCCTGCAGCCGGAGAAGGTCTCGGACATGCCTCTCGCTCTGACGCTCGACGACGCATACCGCTACGAACTTGCCGGCGAGGACGCGGTGAACGGGATCCCGTGCTGGGAGCTGGACTTCGAGCCGCGCGTCGCCGTGACGGACAAGCCCTCGTACGCGGGCCGTGTGTGGATCGCCCGGGACGGCTACGGGGCCGTGCGCATCCGCACCCGCCAGCTGAACCTCACGGGCGAGATCCAGGCCGTGGACGAGACCTCGGACTTCACGGAAGTTCCGGCGCCCGACGGCGGGCCGCCGCTCCGCTTCCCGACGCGCACGACCGGCCAGTGGATCCTGAAGACGTTTTCGCGCACGACGGTGATCGAGCGCGAGAGCGTGCTCACGGACATCCGGTTCGACGATCCGTCCTTCCGCGCCGGACGCGAGGAGGCGTTCGCCTCGAAGGACACGATGGTGCGCGACACCGAAAAGGGGGTCCGGTACCTCGAAAAGGCGAAGGACGGCGCGCGCGTCGTGACGGAGGACAAGAAGCGCGTCAAGCTCTTCGGCCTCGCCGGCCTCTTCTACGACGGCTCGTACGACTACCCGCTCCCGCTCCTCGGCGT
>JBDTTJ010000354.1:0-3163 GCA_039930645.1 Acidobacteriota bacterium | reverse complement strand
TTCTACGGCCGCATGGCGATCACCGAGCTCCTCGACCTCTCCGACCGCATCCGCGGCCTCATCCTCGACAAGCGCCCCGCCGCCGAGATCAAGAAGGCCGCGCAGGCCGAGGGCATGACGTTCCTGCGCGAGAGCGCGATCAAGAAGGTTCTTGCGGGGGAGACGACGCTCCGCGAGATCAACAAGGTGACGTTCGTTGAGTGACAAGAACCCCTTCTCGCGGTCGTTCTGGCGCTCGCCGCGGCCGCCGCACGCCTTCGTGCTCGGACGGGACCGGCTCGTCTACGTGGGCCCGCAGGACCCGGCGAAGAAGGCGGTGCTCGGCGCCGCGCCGGCGCTGCGATTCGTCGCGCGGGCGCTGCCGCAGGACGCGTTCACGCCCGGGCCGGGCGACGTCCCCGTCGCCGGGCCTGCCGTGGCGGGCGCTCTCCAGCGCCTCCTCGCGGAGGTCGCCGTGAAGATCCAGGCCGCGTCGCTCGTCGTGCCCGACGGGTTCGTGAAGCTGCTCGCGGTGGACGTCGAGGACGCCGACCGCAACCACCGCGAGACCGAAGAGATGATCGCGTGGAAGTTCGGCCGCGCGTTCGGCGAGCCGGCTCCGCCGCTGCGCCTCTCGTGGCATCCGGCCGGCCCCGGCGCCACGGGGACCCGCGTCCTCGCCCTCGCGGCGCCCGAATCGGCGGCGGCCTCGTGGGAGGCGCCGTTCGAACGGGTCGGAATCCGGATCGGAGCGCTCGAGACCGGCGCCTTCGCCGTCTCCGCGCTCGCGAAGCCCGCGCCCGCCGGCGATTCGTTCCTCGTGTGGGCGGACGCCGACACGGCGACGGCCGTCTTCTTCGCGGACGGCGCGCTGCGCTTCGCGCGCACCCGCCCGGTCTTCAGCGACGCGGAGGGGGCCCTCCACGAGATCCGTCTCTCGGCGGCGTACCTGCGCGCGGGCGACGGCGGGGACGATCTCGCCGCGCCCTGCACGGCCGGGCCCGAGGGCGCGGCCGTCGTCGAGGCGCTCGCGGCGTTCCGGAGAACGCGGGGCTTCGACGCTCCGGCGCCGCTCGCGCTTTCCGCTCTCGTCCCGGGCGCCGGCGTGGCGCCGGCCGCGTCCGCATCCGACCCGGCGATCCTCATGGGCCTCGGCGCCCTCGCAGGGGACCGCTGACGTGGCCGGCCGCTTCAACCTCGCCCGGCGCCCGTTCGTCGACACGCGGCCCGCGAACCTGACGGCGGGGATCCTCGCGGTGCTCGTCCTCGGTGTCTCGTTCGTGGCCGTGAGGACCGTGTTCCGCTACCTCGACGATTCGCGGCGCACGCGCGAGGCGATCACGCAGCTGAAGACCGAGATCGCGCGTCTCGAGGAGGAGCGCGCGCGCGCCGAGGCCTCGCTCGCCCGCGTCGACGTCGCCACGCTCGCCGCCGACGTGGACGAGGCGAACGCAATCGCGCTCCGGCGCGCCTTCTCCTGGACGCGCTTCCTGACCCGCCTCGAGAGGACGCTTCCCGCCGACGTGCGCATCGCCGTCATCTCGCTCCAGAAGGCGGCGGCGACTCCCGGAACCGCCGGAGGGGTCCGCGGCGTGTCGGGCGAGTCGATGACCGTCGGCCTCACCCTGATCTCGCGCGACCCGAACGGACTGCCGAAGACGATCCGGGCCTTCGACGCGTCGCCGTGGTTCGAGCGGCCGGCGCCCTCGAGCGAGGACCGGGGCGAGAAGAGCGTGCCGGAGGGCCGCCGCCTGATGCTGAGCGTTCTCTACCGCGACGTCGAGGGTCGCGTCGCTCCCGCTGCAGGATCGGCCGAGGGAGCCGCGCGATGAGCGAGCCCCCGGTCTTCGCCGGCGCCGCGGGGGCCCGCGCCCTCACCGTCCTGCGCTCCGGGCTCGACCGCGTGACGCGCCGCGGGTTCCGCGCGTCCGCCTGGCGGGCCCGCGCGCCGCTGATCGCGGGCCTCGCGCTCGTCCTCGTCGCCGGGGTCGCGGTCCTCGTGACGTACCACGGGTTCTACGACGCGCGTGTCCATGCCCTCGAGGCGACGCGCTCCGAGCTCGCCACGAAGCGGGACGAGGCCGCGGTCGCCGCGGCGAACGTGAAGGCGACCGAACAGCGCCTGAGGAACATCCAGAAGGACCTCGAGACGTTCAACAAGGACGTCCTCGGAACCCGCAAGGAGCGCCTCGCGGCGCTCATCGAGGACGTTTACGCCCTCACGCAGCGGGCGGGCCTCGTGCCGGGCCAGATCGCGTACGCGCTGAACGACTCCGCGGGCGCCGCACGCCTCGCCCTGACCTTCTCCGTCCAGGGACGCTACGCCGACGTGAAGAAGCTCCTCTTCTCGTTCGAGAACAACCCGCGCTTTCTGCTCCTCGAAAACGTCGCCGTCTCGACGGACGACCGTGAGCCCGACATGCTGCGGCTGAACCTCATGGTCGCCCACTACTTCCGGCCGGACGGCGCCTCGCCCCGGCGCGGGGCCCGTGCGGCCGCCGCGCGAGCGCCCACGGCGGCTGCCGCGCCCGTCAAGGCCGCGCCGAACTCGGGGGTGCCCGAATGAGCGCGCCCGCGAACCAGCCGAGGACGAACATGCGGCTCCTCCTCGTTCTCCTGGCCGTCGCGGCGGGAGCCGCGGCCCTGACGTGGTGGCCCACGAAGCCGGACGACGCTCCCGCGGGCATCCCCGGCTCCGAGCGCGCGCGCCTCGTGCGCGGACCGGCCGACGCCTCGGCCGTGCCGGACCTCGCGCAGATCCCGCCGCGCGGCGCCCGTGCCGGCGAGGTGGACCGCAACGTCTTCCGCTTCTACGACAAGCCGACGCCGGCGCCGACGCCCGTCCCGACGCCGCGCCCCACGCCCATCGCGCCGGGCTCGCCGCTCTTCATCGGGCCGATGCCCATTGCGCCGACGCCCACCCCGACCCCGATCGTTCCCCCCGCGATTCCGTACAAGGTGCTGGGGAAGTTCGGGCCTCGCGACAACCCGATCGTCGCGCTCGAGGAGGGGGGACGCATCATCAACGCCCGCGAGGGCGACGTCGTCGACGGGCGGTTCCGGATCCAGAAAATCAACCGCGAATCCGTCGACATCTCCTTCCCGGGCCTTCCGCCCGAGATCACCCGCAGGATCCCCATTCCGCTGCCATGACGGGCACGCCGAAGGACTTCGCATGACGACG
>JBDTTJ010000353.1:0-3170 GCA_039930645.1 Acidobacteriota bacterium | reverse complement strand
GTCTACGGCAGGAGGGACCAGGCCATCGTGCCCGCCAGCCCGGGCGCGTACTACCTGCAGAACGTTCGCTCCGGAGCCCTCACGACGATCGCCTACTCCCTCGGTGTCGGGACGGGACTCGACATCGCAGGGCCCGGACGACTGGTCGTGGAATCGCTGTCGGTCCCGACGAACCTTCTCGAAGTCCCGCTCACGAACGCGGCCGGACCGCGGAAGTGGCTGACGCAGGGATCGCAGGTCAACTTCCAGCCCGTCGTCTCGGGTGACGGCGATGCCGTCGTCTTCACGTCGAACCGGGAAGGGAACACCGACGTCTGGGAGTCGAACCGCCGCGGGGGCGCGGTGCGCCGGCTCACGAGCCACCCCGCGAGCGACGCGGACGTGTTCCTGAGCCGGGACGGAAAGACGCTGCTGTGGTCGTCGGCGCGCACGGGGCACTACGAGATCTGGGGAGCCGGGGGAGACGGGAGCGCGCCGCGTCGCATTTCCGACGACGGCGTCGACGCGGAGAACCCGTCCCTCTCCCGCGACGGTGCGACGGCCGTGTACGCGTCGTTCAACGACGCGAGGCGGGGCATCTGGAAGATCCGGGCGGACGGCACGGATGCACAGATCATCGCTCCCGGACGCAACTTCCTCCCCGAGATCTCTCCCGACGGGGCATGGGTCTCCTTCGTGAGCCAGGCTCCCGTGCCGATGATCGAGGTCGTTCGCATCGCCGACGGATCACCCGTCTTCAGGATCTCGAACCTCCCGCCGGGAAAGGGCTTCATCAACGGTCGGCACCGGTGGCTGCCGAATGGCCGCGGCATCGCGTTTCTGGGTGGGGACGGGAGCGGCACGGCGCTCTTCGTCCAGGACGTCGTTCCGGGCCGGGACACGGCGGCCACGCGGCGAAAGCTGGCCGTCTTCGAGCCGGATGTCGAGCTCCACTCGTTCGGGCTCGCCTCGGACATGAGCTTCGCCGTCGTCGCGGTGAGGCAGGCCACCTCGAATCTGCTCGAGATCGACGGCCTTCCGCCCGAGGTCGCTCCGGCCAGCCCCCGCCGGCCCTGAGCGTCAGTGCCCGGAGCAGGCGGGGACGTGGCCCATGGTCACCTCGTCCCCGACGCGGGCGATCTTGCCCTTGCGCTCGAGGAAGGCGAGGAGCTCCGGAAAGTCGAAGAGGTCGCCGTGGCAATTCCCGAAGACGGCATCGGGGCCGAACGTGCGCGTCGCGGCGGCCTTCAGCTCGGCGACGGTGCAGTGCCCGCCGCGCGCGGCGACGAGGGACAGGACGTCGTGGCCGGGGATGACGCTCGCGGGGGCGGGCTCGGGAGTCGACATGCGCGACAAGGTAGCACTTCGGAGACGCCCCCCGTATGACGGACGTCATACGGGGGTGCGGCGGTCAGGGCGTCTCGGGCGGGAGCGCGAGCGCGCGAGCCTTCTGATCGAGAGATTCGACCGCCGAGCTGAACAGGCGGAGATGGCTCCTAAGGCGGCTGCGCGGGCTGCGCACGCATTGGCGGTAGAGCTTGGCCGTGCATGCTCCGACCGTGTCGGTCGCACGCGCGGTTCGATCTGGCGTCGAGAGGCCAGCGATCTGCGTCTCGAGACCAGCCGCGGATTCCCGGAACCTTTTTCCGACCGGCCCGTTCGGAAGGGAATGGAAGTCCGCATTCGGCCCGCCGCGCTCGTCCTGTCGGCCCTGCTCCTCGCCTCCTCCCCGCGGCTCTCCGGCGACTTCGCTGGTCTCGAGAGAGCGCTCCGGTCGGAGATGGAGGCGAAGAAGATCCGCGGAGCCGCGGTGGCGGTGGTCCGCGGCGACTCCGTCGTGTTCGCAACCGGCCTGGGCGATTCGGACCCCCGGAATCTCCACCCGGTCACGGCGGGAACCTTCTTTCGCGTCGGCTCGACGACGAAGATGTTCGTGGCCGCCGCGGCGCTTCTCCTCGCGCACGAAGGACGCCTCGACCTCGACCGGCCCGTCTCCGCCTACGTCGCGGGGCTCGCCCCGAAGGTCGGTCGCCTCACGATGAACCAGCTCCTGACACACACCGCGGGCCTCTTCGACGACGCGCCGATGACGGGCCCCGGTGACGACGGCGCGCTCGGCCGCGAGGTGCGTTCGTGGACCGACGAGAACGTCTTCCTCCCGCCGGGGCGGTTCCTTTCCTATTCGAATCCGGGGTACTGGCTCGTCGGGCACGTGATCGAAACCGTGGCGCGCGAGCCGTTCGCCGACGCCATGGAGCGTCTCGTCCTGAGACCGCTCGGGATGGCGCATTCCACGTTCCGGCCCGAGGTGGCGGCCCGGCTCCCCCTTGCGGCGCCCTTCGACGGCCGCCGCCGCGAGATCGCCCCGGCTCCGAACCACGCCGGCACGTTTCCCTCGGGCTCGCTTTATTCCAGCGCGCGCGAGATGGCGCGTCTTCCGATCGCGCTCATGAACGGCGGGCGTATCGAGGGCCTCCAGGTCCTGCCGGAGGAAGTCGTGACCGCCCTTCTCACCTCCCGCGTGGACATTCCCGAGCGCCCGGGAAGCCGCTATGGCTACGGACTCATGTTCGAGACGCGGCGCGGCGTCAGGCAGGTCTTCCACGCGGGGGGGCGGGCGGGATACGGCTCGATCGTGCGGATGGCGCCGGAAGAGAAGACGGCCGTGATCGTCCTCGCGAATCGGACGTCCGCGGTCATGGGCCGCACGGCGGACGCCGCGCTTCCTGTTGCCATGGCTCCGGGCCCCGCCTCATCCGCCCCCGAGTCCTTGCCCTTCCGGGACGGGGCCGCCGATTTCGAGGGCACGTTCGAGTGCCGAAAGCCGGTGAAGGTGGAGCTCTACACCCGGGGAGTCTTGCAGATGAAGCACGGCTTCATGCGGGCGCCCCTGAATCGCAGGTCCGACGGCCTCTACTCGGACAGCGTCCTCGTCCTCGCGGTGACACGCGGCGCGGGCGGGCGCGTGGACTGGCTGCATACCGAGCTCCACACGCTCGCACGAGTGGAGTAGCCCGCCCCTGCGATCAGCCGAGCTTCTGGAAGAAGTCGTTCCCCTTGTCGTCCACGAGAATGAAGGCGGGGAAGTCGACGACGTCGATCGCGTAAACCGCTTCCATCCCGAGCTCGGGGAACTCGATGATCTCGACCTTCTTGATGTTCTCCTGCGCGAGGATCGCGGCCGGGCCGCC
>JBDTTJ010000352.1:0-3207 GCA_039930645.1 Acidobacteriota bacterium | reverse complement strand
CGGAAGACATGCTCAAGGCGGGCATCGTCGACCCGGCCAAGGTCACGAAGTCGGCGCTCCAGAACGCGGCGTCGATCGCCGGCCTCATGCTCACGACCGAAGCCCTCGTCTCCGAGATCAAGGAGAAGGACAAGGCTCCGGCCGGCGGCATGGGCGGCGGCGGCGGCATGGGCGGGATGTACTGATCCTCTCCCACCTCTAACCTCTCATTTGGGTCGGGCCCGGCGGAAACGCCGGGCCTATTCTTTTTGAGCGGCACCCCTCCGAAAGTACCGGAATCGCGCCGTTCCCTTCTCTTCCTCGTAGCTGGTCTCGAGGAGCGTCCGGAGCCCGGCAAAGCTCTCCAGGGCGCGATCGCTGTCCAGAGAGTCCCCCGTCACCTGCGGAATGACGTCGCCGCGTTCGACGACGATGGCGGCGGGCGGGTGGAGGGCCAGATCGGACAAAAGCCTGGGCCTGGCGATCGACGCGTACCAGGGCGCGCGTTGGGGAGCGTTGTAGACGTATCGGGATGCGGGGAGGCGGCCGCAGTCCTCGTAGATCACCGGCTCATACCCCCAGACGAACACGCGAGCGTCGCGGGGTGACGCGCGCCGGAGCCACGCCGCCGCTTCCCGGTTCGCGGCGGCATCCACTTCCCCGGTGGATTGCAGCGCGTCGAGGATCGCGATGCGCTCTGATCCCGAGATCGCGGCACGCAGCCTTCGGACGCAGTGGTCGAGGAACGGCGGCCGGGACTCGGGCCGCGCCTGCATGAGCAGGATCAGAAGACCGGCGCCGATCCCTCGGGAGACGGGTCCACGGAAGACTTCGAGCCCGCGCGCGGCGCCCCAACCGGCGAGGAGCGCGCCGAACGGCAGCGCCGCCCCGTAGTGGTACTCGAAGAACTTCGCTTGCAGCGCGATCCCGAGAATCTGGGGCGCGAGGACTCCCGCGATCAGGGCGAGGCCCCATCGTCCCTCCTCGTCCGGCTCGCGCCTCCAGAGCAGGAGAGCGATGCCGGCCGGGATCACGCTCGAGAACCTGAACAGCCATTCCGTGAACGCGCGAAACGCAAGGCTCGGAAGCTGATCGGCGCGGAAGGCGAGAGCGGTGTAGCGAGGAACGAAGTCGCGAAAGACCTCGGCCATATCCGGAAGCCCTCCGCGCAGCCCGAACCAGGCGAGGGTCGCGGCGACGGGCAGGATCGCGCCCAGCGCCAGTGTGGAGCCGACCGAAGCGGCGGCGCGCAGGGGCCTGTCCGGCTCGCTGCGGGCCTCGCGCCAGGCCAGAATCAAGGCCGTCGACACGAGCGCGCCTCCGAGAGGCGGCTTGAGGAGCCCCGCGGCGCCGAACAGGGCTCCCGCCGCGAGCCGGCCCGCGCGGCGGTGGCGGCCGGAGGTCGACGCGAGAACGAGCGCCCATGCGAGAACAGGCCCGCCGAAGCTCTCGGGCTGGCCGGTGTGCCAGAACTCGAGCTGCGCGTGGAGGATCACGGCGAGCGCTCCGCCCCAGAGACCCGGCTGGATCGACCCGATGAATCTTCGCGTGAGGAGCGCGAACGCCACGATCTGTGACGCGAGCGCGGCGCACTCGAGGGCCCGGACCGGCGTCATGCCTCCGCCGCCGAGGGTGCGCGCGAAACCGTAGAGAAAATAGATGCCTGGAGGCTTGATGTCCCAGACGTCGCGATAGGGGAGGCCGCCGGACTCCATCGCCCGCGCGGCGACGAGGTAGACGCCCTGGTCGCGTCCGGCGCCGAACTGAAGAATCATGAGAAGAAGCGGGAGGACGACGAGGACGGCGGCGGCGATCGCGATGCGGGTCGTGCGAACGGGCGCCGGGTGCATGCGATCACGAGCTTAGTCGAGGAAGGCTCTGCTATCCTTGACCGAGTCGAATCACGGAAGCATGCGTTCCATGAACCCGAGCTTTCTGGGTCTGCTTCCGCCCTTGCTCTCCGCGGCTCTCCTCGCGGTTTTGGCGCGCCGATTCGTCGCGCGCCATCACCTCGGGCGTCGGCGGCTTCTTCCGTTTTTTCTTGCGGCTGTCTCCTTCGGCGCCCTCACCGTGATCCTGACCGAGGGACTTGGCGCCCTCTCGATCCTTTCGCCGGGATGGCTTGCCGGCGCCTGGACGGTTTCCGCCGTCGTTCTCCACCTTCTCGACCGTTTTGGAGGCGGCGCGCACGCGGGCGCAGACGATGCCGTGCCGGGGCCGCGCCGTCTTCGGGGAGCGTTCACGCGCGATCGGCTCGCCGGCCTGCTTCTCCCGGTTCTCCTGTGCCTCTTCCTGCTCACGCTCACGGCCGCCGTCGTCTATCCGCCGAACAACTACGACTCGATGATCTATCACGCCGCGCGCGTGATGCACTGGGCGCAGCAGGGGTCGGTCGCCCACTATCCGACGTCGATTCTTCTGCAGCTTCAGGGCGCTCCGCTTTCGGAGTATTTCCTCCTCCATCTCCGCCTTCTGACCGGCGGCGACGCGCTGTTCAACCTCGTCCAATGGCTTTCGTTCCTGCTCGCCGTCCTCGCCGTCTACGGCTCCGCGGAGATGTCATTTCCCCGGAGCGGGCTGACGGCGGCGGTTCTGGCGGCGACTCTTCCGGCGGCGGTGCTTCAGGCGTCGAGCACGCAGAACGACCTCGGCGCGGCGGCGTGGCTCGCAGTTTCGGTCTATCTCGGCTCCTGCGCGCTGCGTCAGCCGAAGGTCGAGCCTCTCGTGGCCTACGCGGCGCTCGCCCTGGGGCTCGCCGTGCTCACGAAGCCGACGGCGCTCATCATCTCCGCTCCCCTGGCGCTCCTGTTTTTCGCGCGCCTCTGGTCCCGCCGCGTCCCCCTCCGAACGCTCGTCCTTTCGGCCGCGCTCGTCGGCTTGCCGTCATTGCCCTTCATCGCGCGGAATCTCGCCACCTTCGGTTCGCCCTATGGCCCGACGAGGGGACACACGAACGAACAGGTTTCTCCAACGGGCGTTGCTTCGGTCGCGATCCGGAACGCGGCGCTGCATGCGCAGGCGCCACTGCCCGGTGCCTTCTTCGGCGCCGCGAATTCCGGCGCGCTCGGATTCCTGCGTGCATGTCACGGAGTCCTGGGGATTCCGGTCGACGATCCGCGGTTTTCGCTCCGGCGGAGGGACGCGTTCCGCCCGAACGATTGCGGGCTCCGGGCGCGCGGCTTCACCTCTGCGTTTCACGAGGACTGCACGGGAAACCCGCTGCACCTC
>JBDTTJ010000351.1:0-3223 GCA_039930645.1 Acidobacteriota bacterium | reverse complement strand
CCGCGAGGAGGAAGGCGAGGCCGACGAGCGTGATCGGGACGAACGAGAGGGCGTGTGAGACGAGGGCGAATGCGCCGGCCGTGTCTTTGCCGACGCCATAGAAGCCCGTCAGCGCATAGGCGACCGCCGTGTGATAGCCGCCCACGCCGCCCGGCGTCGGGATCGCGAGGCCGAGGATCGCCCACGCGATGACGAAGAACGAGACCGGGTAGGGGAGCGCGAGGTCGAAGGCGAGAAGCGTCATCCAGACCTGGGCGGCGATGAGAGCCCAGAGCGCGAGGGACGCGGCCGAGACGACCGCGACGTCCTTCGCGGTGCCGAGCGCCCCGAGGCCGTCGAGGAACGAGAGCAGGATCGCCTCGATGCGCGCGCCGATCTTCTCGGGCAGCGGGCGGAGGAACGGCTTGACGAAGCGGTCCGTGCGCTCGGGCTTCGCGGCGAGCAGGCCGAGGACGGCGAGGCCGGCGAGCGTGCCCGCGCCGAAGAGGAGCGCGAATTGGCGCAGCGTCGCGAATCGGCCTGCCGCCTCGCCGCCCATGTTCTGCGGCGCCCAGCCGACCGCGTAGACGACGAAGAGGAACACGCACGTCACGAGGTCGATGAGCCGCTCGAGTGCGATCGACGCGAGGCAGGGCGCGACGGGAAGCCCGGCCCGGCGCGCGAGGGCGACCGGGCGGACGATCTCGCCGGCGCGGGCGGGGAGCAGCGTCGACGCGGCGAAGCCGATCGACGTCGCCGAATTGAGGTCGTACGCCGAGGGGCGCCCGGCCTTCCTGAGGAGCAGCCCCCAGCGCCACGAACGGAAGAGCGGCGTCGCGAAGAGGCCGCACGCCGTGGCGGCGGCGAGCCAGCCCACGTGCGCGCCCCGGATCGCCTTCCCAACGGCGGCAAAGTCGAGCGTCCGGAGAAAGAGCACGAGAAGGACGGCGGCGAGGCCGAGGGACACCGCAACCCGCAGCGCTTTGCCGCCCTTTTCGGAGGAGCTCACCGCCGGATCGTAGCCCACACCTGCGGTACGCTTGCTTCGTGCGCGACGTGCCGGTCTTCACCGATCCCATCTTTCTCGAGCACGACACCGGCCCCTATCACCCCGAGAACGCGCGCCGGCTCGAGGCTACGATTCACGCGCTGCGCCAGGAGGGCCGCCGGCTGGAGTCTCCGCCCGACCCTGAGCGCACGCTGAAGGCGCTCGAGCGCGTGCACGATCCGGCCTACGTCGCGCGCCTGCGGGCCGCGTGCGACGCGGCGCCGGCGGGCGGCACGGCGCCGTTTTCGCTGTTCGACTGCCCGGACAACCCGATCTCGGCCGCTACGTTCGGCGCCGCGTACCGGGCGGCGGGTCTCGTCCTCGCGGCCGTCGACGCGGTCCTGGAGAAGCGCGCGCCGGCCGTCTTCGTGGCCGCCCGGCCGCCCGGCCACCACGCGCTGGCCGCGCAGGCAATGGGCTTCTGTTTCTTCAACACCATCGCCGTCGCGGCGCGGGACCTCGTCGAGAACTCGGGCGCGACGCGTGTCCTCGTGGCCGACTTCGACGTCCACCACGGGAACGGGACGCAGCAGATCTTCTGGGAGGACGGGCGCGTCGCCTACCTCTCGGTCCACCGGTACCCGTTCTACCCGGGCACCGGCGCCGCGAACGAGCAGGGGGCGGGCAAGGGGCGGGGCGCGAACGTGAACGTACCGCAGCGTGCCGGGGCGGGGGACGGCGCCTACGCGGGCGGCTTTTCGGCGGCCCTCGAGGCGCTCGCCGAGAGGTTCAAGCCGGAGTTCGTGCTGATCTCGGCCGGCTTCGACGCCCACGCAGGCGACCCGCTCGGGGGGATGGGCGTCACGACGGCCGGTTTTTCCTGGATGACGCGGTCCCTGGAGGAGGTCGCCGAAACGTGGGCCGGAGGGCGGATCGTGTCCGTTCTCGAGGGCGGGTACGACGAGCGAGCCCTGGGCGAGTCGGCGGTCGCGCACGTGCGCGTCCTCGACCGGACGGACGGCCTGCCCTAGCGGCTCTCACGTAAATGGCTCATTTGACAGAGCCTTTCGCGCCCGTTAGACTGAATACGCGTCAATCTCTGTTCTTGATTCGGTGTCCGAGCGCGCCCTGTCATTTCTTCTCGACGCACGGAGGCTCGTGATGATTCGGAAGGCCCTGATCCTCTCGGCAACCGTCGGGGCTGCGGCCCTGCTCGCAGCGCCCCGCGTGGACGCCCGCAGCGCGGAAGTCCGGCGCGCTCTGGCGTGCCCCTCGCAAACGCTGGGATCCGTGGATGTTCCGGTCGACGGAGCGACGGTCAGCGGTTACGTGGTCGTCAAGGGATACGCGCTGGATGGCAACCTTGTGTCCAACGTCGATGTCTTCGTTGACGGCACCGACGACGCGAACCGCGTCACGACGGCCGGCGGCGCGAACATCAACCTCCCGCGGCCCGACATCCTCCAGGCCTTCCCGCAGTACGCCGGCACGCCCGGTCAGTACCCCGGATGGCTGGCGTCCTTCAAGGCGTCGAATTACTCGAACGGGTCGCACACGATCTACGTAGGGATCACGGACACGGCCGGCTGCACGTACTTCCTCGCGCCCAAGGCGATCAAGATCGACAACGCGAAGAACCAGGCGCCGTTCGGAAACATGGATCTCCCGCTCCCGAACGGCTCGGCTTCCGGCAGCGGAGTTATCTCGGTGGTGGGCTGGGCGCTCGACGACCGCAAAGTCGACCACGTCGACGTTCTCGTCGACGGGCTGCTCGAGCGGCAGGCCGTCACGGGCGTGTACCGTGCCGACGTCGCCGCGAACTTCCCGGACAACCCGGCCGCGATGGTCTCGGGCTTCATCCTGAACATCGACTCGACGCGATACCCCAACGGCGTCCACACGATCACCGTCCGCGCCGTCGACGACCAGGGCCAGCAGGGCTTCCTCGGAACGGTTCGAGTGCAGGTCTTCAACAACGCCCCGAACACCGGCCCCTTCGGCATGGTCGAGTTCCCGCTCCTGAACGCGAACTGGTTCGGGAACTGCTTCCCGGTGTCGCCGGGCGGCCCGTCCGGCGGCCCGACGGACATCGTCGACCCGCGCATCCTCATGTTCGTCAACGGCTGGGCGCTCGAGGCCTCGCTCGAGAACACCGGCGGCGTCTCTGAAATTCGCGTCGCGCTGGACGGCGTGCCGATCAAGAACTCGCGCGTGAACTGCCACCGCGAATTCCTCCTCGCGAACGCCCTGATCGAC
>JBDTTJ010000350.1:0-3262 GCA_039930645.1 Acidobacteriota bacterium | reverse complement strand
CGTACAAGACGATGCTCTTCACGGGCATCTCGACCATCTTCTTCAACGTGAACCCGCTCGTGAAGATAGACGGCTACCATGCCCTCACGAGCCTCCTCGAGATGCCCGACCTGCGCGAGGAGTCCTTCCACTACCTCGGCCTCTTCTTCCAGAAACACGTCCTACGCCTCGACGTGCAGGTCCCCGTCACCACGAAGCGGCGGCGCCGGATCTACTGGATCTACGGGCCCCTCGCCCTCGCCTACGTCGGCGTGATCATGTCGTTCATCGCGGGGGTCCTGAACAACCTGTACCACAAGATCCTCCCGGACTTCGCGGTCGTCCTCCTCGTCGCCTCCCTCGCGTTCATCTTCAAGAAGCGCGTCCGGCTCGTATTCAAGACGGCGCGCCTCCTCTACCTCGACAAGAAGGAGTTTTTGATGTCTGGCGCCGCCCGGCCCCGCCTCGCGGCCCTCGCGGCCGCTCTGCTGCTGCTCCTCTTCGTCCCGTTCAGCCGGCAGACCCTCACCAGCGAGGGCGTCCTCGCCCCTGCCGCGCGGCTGCGCGTCGAGGCCCCCGAGGACGGACAGGTCGAGGCGGTGCTCGCGAAGGAGAGCGACGCGGTCCACGCTGGAGACGTTCTTGTCCGGATGTCGAGCGCGGCCGCGACCGCCGCGGCGGCGGAGTCCGCCGGCGACCGCGAGCGGTCGGCCGGGGCAGCGCGCGCCTCGCGCTCGGAGGGCGACGCGGGAAGCGCCTACCGGGACGAGCGCAAGTCGGAGTCCGCGGGCGTCGCCCTCACCGGCGCTCACGCCCGCCTCGAAAAGCTCGCGGTGCGCAGCCCGCTCGCCGGGCGCGTCCTCACGCCGCGCACCGAGGACCTCGAGCACCGCTTCGTGCAGAAGGGAAGCCTGCTCCTGGAGGTCGGGGATTGTCGCGAGCTCGTCGTGGCGCTCCCGGTCTCCGAGAGACTCCACGACGACCTGCGGGTTGGAGCCGAGGTGACCGCCTACGTGCGGCAGAGGCCGCTCGAGGCGATCCACGGCGCCGTCCGGCACATCGCGCCAGCGGCGGCCGGACAGCCAGGAACGGCGGCGCCAGGTGTCGAGCCGTCCCTGCCCGGTGAGATGCCGGACCGCTTCGTGGCGCTCGCGTTCTTTCCGAATCCCGGCGAGACGCTGCGGCCGGGCTCTTTCGTTCGAGCCAAGATCGCCGGCCCGCGCCGTTCCTGGGCCGCGCGGGGCTTCCGTATCCTCGGCCGATGGATGAGGACCGTGTTCTGGTAACGCGCTGAAAACACGACGAGGGGCGCTCCCGGCCGGGAGAGCCCCTCGCGGAGTCCGCACTGAGTCGCCCTACTCGTCGTTGTCCGTGGCGCGCGTCGCACGCGTCGACAGCGCCTCGCGGGCGCTGCGAGCCGACAGCGTCTCGCGGGCGCTGCGAGCCGACAGAGTCTCGCGGGCGCTGCGAGCCGACAGAGTCTCGCGGGCGTTGCGAGCCGACAGAGTCTCGCGGGCGTTGCGGGCCGACAGCGTCTCGCGGGCGTTGCGAGCCGACAGCGTCTCGCGGGCGTTGCGGGCCGACAGCGTCTCGCGGGCGTTGCGAGCCGACAGCGTCTCGCGGGCGTTGCGGGCCGACAGCGTCTCGCGGGCGCTGCGGGCCGACAGCGTCTTCGCGCTCGTCACGGCCGGGCTGTTCCCCAGGCTTCCGACCCTGATCTCGTTCATGACCTGGCCGGTTGCCGACTTGATCTTGGCCTTCTGCTCCGCGGTCAGCTTGATTCTTACTTCGTTCGCCATGGTTGCCTCCCTTTCCAATTTTCCCGCTTGGGTTACTCGGGCTATCGCAAGAGCGCTGCCAGGTTGCGGGATCGCTGCGAGCGCTGCGGAACGGAGCGTTTCGGCCGAGAACCGTTCGCAGGAGACTTTGCGGACCGGCATCTCCGGTTTATTTTTTCAACCCGGAGTTGACGGATTCAACCGCCCTCAGAGGCCGTACTTCCGGCAGAGGTACTTCATCTGGTTCGAGTCGAGGCCCAGGGCCTCTGCCGCCCTCGCCTTGACCCCGCCGCCGCGCGCGATCGCCCTCACGAGCAGATCCTTCTCGAACCGGGCAACGGCGGCGGCCATGGGGAGCTCGGCGCCGGCCGCGCCGGCATCCGCCGGGCCCGGCGCCGGAAGATGGTCCGGCAGGATCGCCTCTTCGTCCACCATGACGGTCAGCATCTCGACGAGGTGCTCGAGCTCCCGGACGTTTCCGGAGAACGGCCGAGTCTCCATGGCCGCGAGCGTTTCGGGCGTGAACGTTTTTGACGGCCGCCCGTGCCGCCGCGCGGCGCGCATCGCGAAGAACTCCACGAGAAGGGGGATGTCGTCCCGCCGTTCGCGCAGAGGGGGCAGGTCGAGGACGACCGTGTTGATCCGGTAGAACAGATCCTCGCGAAATCTGCCCTTCGCGACGAGGCCCGAGAGGCTCTGGTTGGCCGCCGCGATGAGTCGGATGTCCACCGTGATCGTCTTGTTGCCGCCGACTCGCTCGAACGCCCGGCTCTCGAGGACGCGGAGGAGCTTCGACTGGATCGCGGGCGAAAGGGTCGCCACCTCGTCGAGGAAGAGCGTGCCGCCGTTGGCCAGTTCGAACTTCCCCGGCCGCGCGGCGACGGAGCCGGTGAACGCCCCCTTCTCGTGGCCGAAGAGCTCGGACTCGGCAAGCGACTCCGGGAGAGCCGAGCCGTTCACGGCGATGAACGGACCCTCCGCGCGGGGGCTGCCCCGATGGATGGCTTCGGCCACGAGCTCCTTGCCCGTGCCGCTCTCGCCCTGCAGGAGCACCGTCGCGTCGGACGGAGCGACGCGTCCGATCTTCGCGAAGAGCGCCCGCATCGGCGCGCTCGCGCCGATGAGGCCCCCGAAGGACCGGCCGCGCATCATCTCCTCCCTCAGGGCGCGGTTCTCGGCGAGGAGGCGGCTGCGCTCGAGCGCGCGGCGCAGGACGAGCAGGAGATCGCTCTTCTCGACGGGCTTGCGGAAGAAGTCGAAGGCGCCGAGCTCGACGGCTCGGAGCGCATACCGCCGGTCCATCTCGCCCGTCATGACGACGACGGCGGCCTCGGGGCGCTTCGACCGGATCGTGGCGAGAAGGCCGAGCCCTTCCTCCGCCTCGTGCGACGGCGGCAGGCGCAGGTCGATCAGGAACAGATCGGGTTCGCGCGCGACGAGGGCGAGACCCGCCACCGCGTCCGGCGCCGTCACGACGTCGAACGTTCCCTTGAGGGCGAAGACGA
>JBDTTJ010000349.1:0-3266 GCA_039930645.1 Acidobacteriota bacterium | reverse complement strand
CACCCGGGGCAGCTGCCCGGGATGGTCGTCAACATCCTGAAGGCGCTCGCGAAGAACTAGGAGTTCCCGGATCAACGCTGCGCCACGGCCGACAGGTTGGCGGCGTGAGTCTTGCCATGGACGCTCCGCGCGGCGGCGACGAGCTGGGCGACACGGTCGGGCGTCGGCGTAGGTGTGGGCGTGGCCGCCTTTGCGCCTGACGCCTGATTGATTTCACTGATCAGCCCGCGTTGCTGCGTCTTCGCGCTGTTGATCGCCTTCACCTGGCCCATGATCTCCTTGAGGTCCTCCCGGGCGGACTTCGCCGCCTCCATCATCACGAGGAAGGCTATCGCCATGATGTCGCCATCGCCGATGGCGCCCAGGTTCGCGTAGGACCCGGTCGGGGTCGTGGCCTCCCTGCCTGCCGGGGCTCGTTTTGCGACGAAGCGCGACCGGATCGTCTGCTCGAGTGCTGCGAGGTCGACCGGCCCATTCCTTCGCGCCAGGGCCACCCCCTGGTCGTGCACCCAGGCGAGAATCTGCGGCGACGCCTGCCTCCGGAACTCGGCGGCGCGCGCCTCGAGGTCGGGCGGAATCGTGGCGGCGGCAGTGGAGAACGACGCGGCGAGCACGAGGGCGAGGACGCTGCTCACCGGGCATCTGCGGGGGCCTTCAGCGAGAAGGGCAGCGGTGGCGGCACGTTTACGCATCGCGGAGCCTCCGGTTCCAGTCCATTCTCTCCCGATGCCTCTTAGACCGAAATTCAGCCTCGCCGCCGGTCGACGACGTACGAGCGGTCGATCTTCGCGAAGCTCGTCGTGCCCGCCTGGCGCATGACCATCTCGAGCTCGCGCCGCAGGATGTCGAGCGCGGCCTCGACGCCCGCCTGCCCGAACGCGGCGAGGCCCCACACCTGCGGCCGCCCGATGCCGACGGCGGTCGCGCCGAGCGCGAGCGCCTTGAAGATGTCGGTTCCGCGGCGGATGCCGCCGTCGAGGATCACGGGGACGCGCCCCTTCACGGCCGCTGCGACCTCGACGAGGCTGTCGATCGAGGGGCGGAGGCTCTCCTCGGCGCGGCCGCCGTGGTTCGAGACGACGATGCCGTCGACGCCTCCGGCGAGGCAGAGCTCGGCATCCTCGCGTGTGACGATGCCCTTGAGGAGAAGCTTCCCTCTCCACGCGGCTCGGATGCGCGCGACATAGTCCCACGTCGCGTCGGGCGGGAAGATCCACGTGACCTTCGAAACGTCGAGCCCCCTGAACATCGCCCGGCGGGGAAGCGCGCCCGCGACATCGAACGGGTCGGCCGCGTGGCACGACGAGCAGTCGCGCGTGTCGAGGCGTCGCCCGCGCACGACGGTCTCGCGGTTGGATCCGCCCTGCAGATCGACGGTCAGAACGAGCGCGGGACAGCCGGCGGCGTCGGCGCGCTTCATGAGGCCCTGCGCGACGGACCACTGATCGGTCGGATAGAGCTGATACCAGACCGGGCCGCCGCGCGCGGCAGCGACGTCTTCGACGCCGGTGGACGAGAGCGTGGAGAGGATCTGCAGGGTCTTGCGCGAGCGCGCGGCGCGCGCCGTCGCGATTTCGGCGTCGTCATGAAACGCGCGCTGGCTGGAGACGGGGCAGAGAACGATGGGCGTTTCCCACGTCGTGCCGAAAAGGGAGACAGACGTATCGGGGGCGCGGACACCCGCGAGACGGCGGACGCGCAGCGCGAGGTTCGCGAAGCCCTCGCCGTTCGCCCGGAGCGTCGCATCGCCGTCGACGCCGGTCGCCATGTAGCCCCAGTGCGCTGGCGGAAGGTTCTTCTTCGCGATGGCCTCGAGCTCGAAGACGTCCAGCGCCTTCGCGGCGGAGTCGGCGAGCGGCTCGACCCCGTCGGCGAAGGCGTCGAGGCTGCCGAGCCCGGCGAGGAGCGGGCTGGCCGCGAGGAAGCGCAGGAAATCGCGGCGGGCGAGGTCGTTCACGAACTTACTTCATGTTCTGGATGATGGCGTCCTGGGTCGTCGACATCTTCTTCATCAGGTTCGAGAGCATCGACATCATCTTGCTCAGGCGGTCCAGCGCCATCTGGAGGCGCAACGACTCCATCTCGCCGATCTCCGACATGGAGTCGAGGTCGCTTTTGGCCTGCAGGCTCCTGGAGGCCTCGTAGAGCAGGAGGAACGCGAGAGAGTCAGCGGCGCCGCCGCCGCGGGTGTTGGCCGACCGGGCCTGAGCGGCGGCGTGGGCGAGGGCCTCGGGGTCGCCGGGTCCCTTCGCGACATAGGGCGCGTTCTGGCTCGCCCAGGCCTTCACCGCGGGTGACGCCGCATTCCAGAGTCGGTCGCCGCGGGCCTTCACGTCGGGAGGAAACTGCGGAACCCTCGGCCGCACTTTGACGAGATTTCTGCGGGACGTGGTTCGCGGAGTCGGGGTGTTGTCGGCCGCAAGCGCCACGGAAGCGCCGAGGCCGAAGGGTGCGAAAAGCACGAACGCGGCGAGGAAGGGCCGGAAGTCGCGGCGGGCGGTCGGGTCGATCGGCACGGCTGAGCCTAGCGGCGCGCGCGAGCGATGAGGTCCGCGGCGAAGCACACGGCCAGAGCGAGAAGCGCGGGCGACGATTCTCATCGGGTCTCCTTCTGTCGTTGCAAGAGCGAGTCTCAATGTATGTCGCGGATGGAGCGCGCGCCAGAAGAAAGCCCGGGGACGCGTTAACGCACCGGGACTATTTCGGCGGCACCGCCCCGCCCGCGGGCCACGTCGTGTCGCCGATGCGGGTGAGCGTCATCTCGAAGAAGCGGACCGGATCCTTGCCGGGCTCGAGGCGGTCGCCGACTTCCTTCAGCATCCCGTCTTTGATGACTGCCGTGTACCGGATCGTCATGGGCCCGGCCGGGATTTCCCAGATGTAGCCGTCGGGCGTGGGCTTGATGGCGAAGTCGCCGGCGTTGCCCATCGCGTACGAGTGAAGCGTGTAGGCGTTCTTCGCGGGGTTGAAGGAGATCGTCCCGAACGCGTTGAACGAGACGCGCCCGTCCGCCTCATAGCCCTTCCCCTCGATGACCTTCACGGCGCCGTCGAGGAGCGGTCCGATGCGCTCGGTCTGGGTGATCGCGTGCTTCTCGCCCGAGGGAGGGATCGTCCACGCGGGGCCCCGCCAGACGCCGTCCATGGCCGCGAAGGCCTTCAGCGCGTCCTTCTGAGCGGCGAGGAGGGCCGCCGGATCAGGCCGGCCCTGGGCGAGGGCGGGAGCGGCCAGGCAGAAGGCGAGCATCAGCGGGAGACGGCGAAGTG
>JBDTTJ010000348.1:0-3268 GCA_039930645.1 Acidobacteriota bacterium | reverse complement strand
AGCGCTTCGCGTTCGTCTGGAAGATCGCGAGGGCCTGCTGGTTCTTGCCCTCGGCAAGGAGACCGCGCCCGACCATGTGGATCTGGACCGGCGCGGCACCGGGCAGGTTCACGGCCTTCTCCCACGTCCTCGCGGCCTCGGCCTCCATCCCGTTCGCCGCCTGCGCGCGCGCGAGCGTCGTCTGCGCGAGGACCTGTCCTGCGCCTCCGAAGTTCGGCCCCGTCGCCCGCTGCGCCCAGTCGAGCGCCTCGGGGAAATTGATCTTGTTTTTCAGACAGTAGTCCGCGGCCTGCTGCCAGTTCTCCCAGGTGAATCCGGTGTAGCCGCGCAGCGCGTCCTTCATCTTCGCGACCCAGCGGGCCGGAGCGTCGTCGACCGTGAGCGTCAGCGGGACCTGCAGCTCCTCCCACTTCAGGGCCACCGTCGCCTTCGCACTCTCGCGCTCGGTGAACTCGAACGCGAGCCACTCGTGATACTCGCTCCTCGCGGGCTTCGTCGTGACCCGGAGGACGTCTTCCTTCGGGTCGTACCAGTAAGCGCCCCAGGACGTCGTGTTCTTCGAAAAGATGAACGTCCATTCCCCCGGGCCGGGGATCGCGAAGAGCCCGTACGACCCGGCCGGGAGCGACTTGCCCTGCACCTTGATCTCCCCGGTGGTCGTGAAGACCGTGCCTTCGTTGGCGCCGGCGCGCCACGGGCAGGATTTGCAGTCGTTGAAGTCCAGCTCGGTCATCCCGTAGGGGACGAGCTTCCCCCAGATTTTGCCACGGCGGTCGTTCCCCTTGAGGACGACGCGCGGGCTCCCGTACGAGATCGTGACGTCCACGGGCCCGACCTGCTGGGCGACGGAGGCCCGCTGGTTGTCCCCGCTGGGGGGGAGGTAGTCGGGCTGGGCGGTGACGGAACCCGCCCGGAGGGTGACGAGCACGGCGGCCGCCGCGAGCGCAAGGGTGCGGAGGTTCTTCATCATGGAGACTGATACGGAGAGGGAAAAAGAGTGTTTCTTCGAAGGTGAAGCGGGCGCCCCGGCCAGGGCAGGCCTCGCGGACACGCTCCGGACCCCCCCCGCTCCGCTACCTCCTAGAGAATCTCTCTCGTTCTTCTCAGAACCGCATCCAGCATTTTCGGCGTCAGGCGCCTCGTGAAGGTGTTCTGCTGGCTCACGTGGTACGAGGCGAGGAGGCGTTTGCCGCCGATCTCCACCTCCGCCCCATGTGCGAACCTCGGCAGGGGCTTCGGCCTCTCCCCCCCGTTCGCGGCCAGAGCCTCGATCGCCGCCCGCCAGCCGTGCGCGCCCAGCGCGAGAATCACTTCCAACCGGGTCAGGGCCGCGATCTCGCGGACGAGGAACGGGAGGCAGCGCGCGAACTCCGCCGGGGTAGGCTTGTTGTCCGGCGGCGCGCAGCGCGCCGCGGCAGCGACGTAAGCGCCCGCCAGAACGAGGCCGTCGTCGCGGGAGACCGACTCCGCCTGGGACGAGTAGCCCGCGCGGTGGAGCGCGGCGAACAGGAAATCGCCCGACGCGTCGCCCGTGAACACGCGTCCCGTCCGGTTGCCGCCGTGCGCGGCGGGAGCCAGGCCCACCACGAGGAGTCGCGCGCCTGGGTCCCCGAAGCCGGGCACCGGACGGGCCCAGTAGCGCTGGCCGCGGAAGCGTCGCGGGGGGGTTGCGGCCGCGGCCTCGCGCCACGCCACGAGGCGAGGGCAGGCGCGGCAGGCGGCGATCTCGCGCGCGATTTTCCCGAGGGAGTCCGCCATGCGGCGGGACGTCCTAGTGCTTGGTGGCGGGGGCGACGGCCGTGCTCGTGGCCTTCGCGGCGCTGGCTGCCGCGTCCTTCGTGGCCGCGGCGGCCTTGTCGGCGGCCTCCTTCGTGGCGACGACGGCCTTGTCCATGGCCTTCTCGGCGGCGGCGCCGTAGGACTTGGCAGTCTCGGCCGCGGCGTCCTTGGCCTTCTCGATTGCCTTATCGGCGGCGGCGCCGGCCTTCTCGAGCGATCCCTTTTTCCCGCAGCCCGAGAGGCTCATGACGGAGACGAGGGCGAGCGCGAGGGTCCCGCCCAGAACACGACGGAAGCTGACGGTCATCATCCTCTCCTTCAACGCTCCTGATCTCCGCCGGACGCGGGCTTTCGCTGGATTTCGAGCAGGAACGCGGCGCGGAGAAAGTACGACGAGGCGTGCAGGAACGCAACGGACCAGCCGACGGCGCCATCCAGGAAGCCCCGTCTGAGCACGAGGAACCGGAAGAACTCGAAAGCCGGCCGGAGGAAGAGGCCCGCGGCGCTGCCGCGCGCCCCCCGGTCGTATCGGTCCTCCGCGCCGAGCTGCGCGTATCGCGACGCCTTCTTGAGCGCGTCGGAAAGGTCCCGGTATGGGTGATGGATCAGCGGTGAGACGAAGCGTCCGACGTTTCCGTCCACCGTGAGCGCCTCGTGCACGCGCCCGCCCTCGGCGCGCAGTCCGCGCGACCTGCGTCCGAGCCGTAGCTTGTAGTCCGGGTACCAGCTGCCGTGCCGGATCGGCCGTCCCAGGAAGTGCGACAGGCGCGGCATGCGCCAGCCCGCCACCGCGGGGTCGTCGGCGTCGAGCACGGCGAGGATCTCCAGCCGGAGCGCCTCGGAAACACGCTCGTCGGCGTCGAGAACCAGGGCCCAGTCGTGGCGCGCGAGCTCGAGCGCCCGGTTCCGGGAGCCCACGAAGCCGTCCCAGCCGATGGCGACGAAGCGCGCGCCCGCGAGCCGCGCCCGCTCTCCCGTCGCGTCGGTCGAGCCGGTGTCAGCGACGACGATCTCGTCCGCGAAGGCCACCGACGCAAGGGCGGCAGGCAGGCGGTCCTCCTCGTTCTTCGTCAGGATCACGACCGAAAGCGGCGCGCGCACGGCGCGGACATTAGCAGGGCGCTATCCTCCTCGGCCGTGAGGCTGCTCGCGCTGGATCTCGGCCCCGGGATGCGGGGGGGGCAGCGGCAGTCCGCGCTCCTCCTGGCCGGCCTCGCCTCGCGCGGTCACGCCGTCCGCCTGCTTGCGCGCCGCAGCGCGCCCCTCGCGCGCGTGGCCCGCGCCTCCGGCGTCGACACGGCCGAGGCGCCCGCAGGCTCGGAGGCCTCCCCCGCCCTGCTCCTCACGGTCGCGCGCGAGGCCCGCTCCTTCCGGCCGGAGATCGTATACGCCGGAGATGCGCACGGCCACGGCGCCGCGGTCTTCGGCCGCGCCGCGGCGGACGCTCCGCTCGTCGTCCACCGCCGCGTCGCGTTCCCGCCCGGCCGGA
>JBDTTJ010000347.1:0-3287 GCA_039930645.1 Acidobacteriota bacterium | reverse complement strand
CGCAGGAGGATGCGGCCGGCGCCCGACATCCTCGCCTCGGCCGCGCGCCACAGGGGCGCGAAGCCCGGGATCTCGTCGAACGGCACGCGCTCTTTCACCTTCACGTTCTTCAGGACCTGCGGCGTGTGGACGAAGCGGGGCTGCGCGGAGAGCTTCATTCCCGACGCCGCGACGAGCGCCGCGAGATGGAGGCCCGTGAGCGTGCCGTCGCCCGTCGTCGTGAGGTCGGCGCGGATGAGGTGCCCGGACTGCTCGCCGCCGAGAAGCGCGCCGGATTTCTCCATCTGCTCGACGACGTAACGGTCGCCGACGGCCGCGCGCACGAGGACGACGCCGCGGTCCTTCAGCGCCCTCTCGAGGCCCCAGTTGGACATCACGGTGCCGACGACGGACTCGGGCCGCTTGCCTTCGCGCTCCATCTCGAGCGTCCAGAGGAAAAGGACGTCGTCCCCGTCGAGGAGCGTCCCCGCGTCGTCGGCGACGATGATCCGGTCCGCGTCGCCGTCGAGCGCGATCCCGAGGTCGGCGCCGGCGTCGCGCACGGCGTCGCGCATCTCCTCGGGGTGGAGCGCCCCGCAGGCCTCGTTGATGTTCTTGCCGTCCGGAGAGACGTTTCGAGCGATGACGGTCGCGCCGGCGGCCTCGAACGCGGCGGGCGCGGCCTCGAACGCGGCGCCGTTCGCGGCGTCGATCACGACCCTGAGGCCGTCGAGGCGGTGGGGAAGCGTCGAGACCAGGTGCGCGACGTACGCGCGGCCGAGGTCCGGCTCGACGACGGCGGGCGCGGACGGCGCGGGCGCCGCTTCGGCGATGTGCCGCTCGATCTCGAGCTCGACCTCGTCGGGGAGCTTGCGGCCGAGTCCCGAGAAGATCTTCACGCCGTTGTCCGTCCACGGGTTGTGCGAAGCCGAGACGACGACGCCGGCGTCGGCGCCGAGCTCCTTCGCGAGAAACGCGACGGCCGGGGTGGGGACGACGCCCGCGAAGCGCACGAATCCTCCGGCCTTCGTCAGGCCGCCGGCCAGGGCCCGCACGATGGCGCCCGAGGACTCGCGCGTGTCGCAGCCCAGGACGACGCTGGGGTTCGGATGGCCGAGCGACGCCGCGAGGGCGGCTCCGACGCGCGAGACCGTCGCGGCGTCGAGCGGAGGCTCGCCCGCCTTCCCGCGGATGCCGTCGGTTCCGAACAGCCTGCGCATTCGGACTCGATGTTACGCGAGCGGTGGGCGTCCCGCGCGTCCCAGCGTTGTGAGGAAGCGAAGCGTTTCAGCGACGTCGTGGACGCGCACGAGGACGGGCCGCTTCTGTGCCGCCTCGGCGCAGACGGCCACAGCGGCGAGCGATTCGGGAAGGCGGTCCGAAGCGGGCGCCCCTGCGACCGTCCCGAGAAACGCCTTGCGCGACGCGCCGACGACGAGCGGCACGCCGGGCGGCGCGAGGCGGTCCAGCGCGCCGAGGAGGGCGAAGTTCTGTTCCGGCGTCTTGCCGAACCCGAGGCCGGGGTCGAGGAGAATATTTTCTGCTCGGATTGCGGAGGAGAGCGCGCGGTCACGCGCGGCGCGAAGGTCCGAGGCCACTTCGAGGGTCACGTTCTGGAAAGAAGATCCCTCGAAGGTGGAAGAGGGAGTTCCGCGGCAGTGGTTGATGACGAGTGCCGCGCGCCGGGCGGCGACGAGCGAGAGCATTTCGTCGGGGATGTCGAGGCCGGTGACGATGTTCACCATGTCGGCGCCCGCGTCGAGCGCCGCCCGCGCCACGTCCACGCGCCGCGTGTCCACGGAAAGAGGGAAAGACGGGAGATTTCTTCGAAGGTAAGAGAGAACGGGAAGAACGCGGGCGATCTCTTCACTCGAAGAAATCTCTCTCGCGCCGTCTCCGTACGTGGCGCCCCTGGGGCGCGTGCTCTCGCCTCCGACGTCCAGGATCGCCGCGCCCAGCTCGGCGAACCTCACGCCCTCTTCGCCGGCCGCCTCCGCGGACGCGAAGCGTCCGCCGTCGCTGAAGGAGTCGGGAGTGACGTTCAGGATCGCCATGACGCCCGGCAGGGCCCCGAGCGCGAGCTCGCGGCCCTCCGGAAGCGTCAGATGGAACGTCACCTCAGGCGGGGACCGGAATCAACCCGCCCGCCGGCGCGGCGCCCTCGTCCTTCTGCGTGACGGTGGCGGGCGCGGTGGGCTTCGGCGGCTCGGGCTTCACGGGCGGCCTTTTCGCGACCTCGTGGCCGGTGACGCGCTTGATGATCGCGTAGATCTCCTCGCCGTCGAGGGACTCCCTCTCGAGGAGCGCCTTGGCGATTTCCTCGAGCGCGGCGCGGTGCTCGACGATGATCTTCTTCCCGCGCGCGTACGAGGTCGTCACGATGCGGTTGACCTCGTCGTCGATCTTCCGCGCCGTGTCCTCGGAATAGTCGGGCTGCCGCGAGAAGTCGCGCCCGAGAAAGACCTCGCCCTCGGGCCGGCCGAAGGACATCGGCCCGAGCTCGCTCATGCCCCACTCGCACACCATGCGCTTTGCCATCTCGGTGGCCTTCTCGAAATCGTTCGAGGCGCCGGTCGTGATGCGGCCGATGCAGACTTCCTCGGCGAGGCGGCCGCCCATCATGACGGCGAGCTCGGCCTCGATGTACTCCTTCGAATACGTGTACTTGTCCTCGAGCGGCAGCTGCTGCGTGAGGCCCAGCGCGCGGCCGCGCGGGATGATCGTGACCTTGTGGAGCGGGTCCGTGTGCTCCTCGAACGAGGCGATCAGCGCGTGGCCGCCCTCGTGGAAGGCCGTGACGCGTTTCTCCTCGTCCGACATCACCATGGACTTCCGCTCGGCGCCCATCAGGACCTTGTCCTTCGCGTAGTTGAAATCGACCATGTCGACTTTTTTCTTGTCGACGCGGGCGGCCGCGAGCGCGGCCTCGTTCACCAGGTTCGCGAGGTCGGCGCCGGCGAAACCGGGCGTACCGCGCGCCACGACCGAGAGGTCGACGTCGTCGGACATCGGGATCGTGCGGGTGTGGACCTTGAGGATGCCTTCGCGCCCCTTGACGTCCGGACGGTCCACGACGACGCGGCGGTCGAAGCGGCCGGGGCGCAGGAGCGCCGGGTCGAGGACGTCGGGGCGGTTCGTGGCCGCGACCAGGATGACCCCGTCGTTGCCCTCGAAGCCGTCCATCTCGACGAGGAGGGCGTTCAGCGTCTGTTCGCGCTCGTCGTGCCCGCCGCCGAGACCGGCGCCGCGGTGCCGGCCGACCGCGTCGATCTCGTCGATGAAGATGATGCAGGGCGCGTTCTTCTTGC
>JBDTTJ010000346.1:0-3314 GCA_039930645.1 Acidobacteriota bacterium | reverse complement strand
CTTCGCGGCGGCGATGAGCGCGCGGCCGAGGTCGCGCTCGTCGGGGAAGAGGCGCGAGAGGCCGTCCACGTCCACCCAGGCGACGCCGTCGTCGCCGTCCTCGACGCGCGGCGAGATCGTGCCGGCCGCGTCGAGGAGCGCCTCCTGCGCGGCCCGTTCGCCCGCGGCGTCGCGCGGGCGGGCGAGGAGGTTCGGCAGGAGCGCGCGCGCCTGCGGCAGCGTGAAGCCGGGGCGGATGCCGGCGCGCCGCGCCTTGCGAGTGGCGGCGACGACGCGCGCGGCCGTGCCGTTGCCCTCGCAGACGGCGACCGCCTCGTCGGCGAGCGCCGGCTCGCCGCGCAGCCGCGCTGCGAGGGGGAAGAGCGGCACGACGAGACAGGCGAGACGGGGACGCGAGGGATTCGGAGGATTCATGCTGCTTTCGGATTCGGATTTCTTTGAAAGTGAATACCCCCGGTGGCGGCGGGCTCAGTGGCCAGCACCGGCGGCCGCAGCAACCGCGACGGCGCCCGGGGCGCGCGCCACGCGCGCCTCCCCCTCTTCACCTTCTAAGAAATCTTTCTCTTTCTTCTTCTCTTCCTTCTTCTCTTCGCCCGCCCTTCCCGCATTCACCGCGTCGAGGAGTGCGAGGCGGAGGGGCGCGTGGGCGCCGTTCGTGTGCGCGTCGCCTTTTTCTCGCGTCTTCTCCAGGAACATCCGCGACTCGAGCCCGGTGAGGAGGGGGAGCGCCCCGCGTGCGGCGTCCCACGCGGCGCGCGTGCTGCCCGCCGACAGCACGATGTGCGCCGCCGTGCCCGTGACGCGGTACGGCGAGAGGACGAAGAGCGCCGTCTCGTGGAAGCGCGCGCGGCGCGCGAGGCGCAGCCACACGGCGTCGTCGAAGCGCCGGCGCGAGACGCGGGCGAGCCCGAGGTCGAGGACGACGAGCGCGAAGCCGGTGGAAAGCACCGTCTCGCACGCGGAGAGAGCCGTCTTCAGCCCGCGCGGGCGCAGCCAGAGGAGGCGGGGGAGGTCCACGCCCATGTCGGCGGCGCCCTGCGGGTCGAAGTGGTCGCCGGGGTCGACGAGCGCGGCGGCCTCGCCCGACTGTGTCGCGGCCGCGAGGGCGGAGAGGGCCGCCGAGAAGCGCCCGCAGGAGGCGCGGCCCGACATTTCCACGAGGCTGCCCCGTGGCAGGCCTCCGCCCAGCAGCCGGTCCAGCGCCGGCACGCGCGTGGGCAGCATGGCGGGCCGCCGGTTGCCCCGCTCGCGGTCGGCGAGATCGGCCCCCGTCGTCAGCTGGGCGGCGATTTCGGGCGGAAGAAGGGGCAGCGCCGGCACCCCCCGAAGCTAGGTCCGGGGAAGGCGTAAGTCAAGCGTAAGTTTTCGGTCAGGGACGGTGCTGGGCGGCGGACTCGATCTCCAGCTTGAAGGCGTGCAGCGAAACGTTGATGTCGCGCAGGAAGACGAGGAGCGACGCGATGAGACACGCCATGCACGCGATGAAGACGAGCGAGAGGACGACCGCGAGCTCGAAGCCGAAGAGCGCCGTCAGGAACAGCAGGATGATGAGGAGCGCGGCCAGGAGAATGCTCGTCGTGGCGAGCGCGATGGCGAGGCGGACGAGCCGCGCGCGCGCCATGAGGATGCGCACCTGCGCGATCAGCCCGATGCGGTCCTCGTCGCGGGCCGTGCGCAGCTCGCGCGCGAGCTGCCGCGAGCGGTCGATGAGCCGCCCGAAGCGGTTCGTCATCGAGAGGAGCAGCAGCCCGACGCCCGAGATCAGGATGACCGGCCCGACCGCGACCTGCAGGAGCGGGACGACGTCGTGCGTCGCGAGGCCGGGAATCCCGGGAATCGTCACGCGCTCGCACCGGCCGCGATCTCCGCGCGGAGCGCGGCGGGGTCGAGCGTGAACGCGCGCGCGAACCCGCCCACGAACCGCGCCGACTTCGGGCGGATCACCCAGAAGGAGAAGTCGCCCAGCTGCTCGACGATCTCCGCCATGTGCGGGAACTTCCCGAGGTAGATCTCCTTCGCGGAGGCCTCCTCGGGCGAGCCGCCCGGGAGCTCGGTGGCCTCGCCGACGAGCGTGAGGCGCGCGAGCTGCTGCGGGTCCTTCTCGCCCGTGTCGGGCAGCGCGAGCATCAGGCTCACACGCCCGTCCCTCAGGAGGTCCTGCGTGTGGCCCGAGAGCCGGCTCACGTGGATGAACCACACGGAGTGACTCGGGTCGGGCGCCGTCAGGACCATCGAGACGAATGGCGCGCCGTCGTGCAGCGTGCCGAGGGAGGCGACGCGGGAATTGGAGACGAGAGAGAAGAGGAGATGCTTGGAAGGAAGATCCATGAGCGAAAGATAGCGCGAAGGGGCGCCCCTGAGCGCCTACAATTCAGCCATGGCCGACCCCAAGGACCACTCCGGCGAAGTCCACGAGGCTTTCGACGACCTCCACGAGAAGATCGGGAACCGCGCGACGTCCGACACGAAGGTTCGTGTCGAAGCCCTGCGCGAGGCCGTGCTTGCGCAGGACGCGGCCAGCGTGAAGGCCCACCTCGCCGAGATGAAGGAGTCTCACGGCTGGCTCTGGACCGAGCTGACGGCCCATCCCCGCGTCGCCGAGCTCATCGACAAGCTCGCGCTGATGGGCCTCTAGGCGTCCAGCCCGAAGAACCTCTTCACCCGCTCCGACCGGAACACGAGCAGGCACGCGGCCGTTGCGAGCGCGACGCCTCCGAGGATTATCGCGAGCCGCGTGTACGGAAGGCCCATCGCCCGGCGCTGGCCCGCGAACGCCACGAGCGTCCGCAGCCACTCCACGACGCCGAGCGCGAGCCCCGCCTGGACCACCCGCGCCGCCCAGACGCGCGGCACGAAGAGGAGCGGCAGGAAGAGCAGGCAAACGGCGAAGAGGGCGAGGTTTCCGGCGCGGAAACAGTGCGCCGCGAGCACCAGAAACGACAGCGCCGGGAAGATGGCGAGCGGGCCCACGCCGGGACTTTACGTCACGGCGCTGGAGAGGGTTGCGCGCTGCGTCAGGAGTAATTGATCTGCATCATTTTCCGGACTGAGACGCCGTGGCATCGTGCCCGGCGGAGAGAGGTGACCACCATGGCGATGAAGATCGACGAGACCTGCATCAACTGCGGCAACTGCGAGCCCGATTGCCCGAACACGGCGATCAGCCAGGGCGACTCGTACTACGTGATCGCTGCCGAGAAGTGCACCGAGTGCGTCGGCGCGTTCGACGCCCCCAAGTGCGTCGAGGTCTGCCCGGTCGAGGGCTGCATCACGATCGACGCGGCCCTGAACGAGTCGAAGGACGTCCTTCAGGC
>JBDTTJ010000345.1:0-3322 GCA_039930645.1 Acidobacteriota bacterium | reverse complement strand
CGCCAGTTGTCGTACTGGTTCTGGAGCTGGACCCAGCCGAAGTTGTTGACCTCCTGGTCGACGAACTGCTTGTGGCAGGCGGCGCAGTACTCGGGAGTCTTCAAGAGGCGCTTCTCGAGGGAGTCCACGTGGTGACCGGGGTAGCTCCGGATCAGGAAATACGAGGCGAGCTTCAAGGCGGGATTCTTCGACGTCTCGAACAGGTACCGCTTCGGAGGCCGGATGACGTAGTTCGCATTGCCCTGCACGTCGGTCTTCGTGACGGCGTGGCACGAGAGGCAGGAAACTCCCTCCTGGAACCCGAGGTCCTCCGTCAGCTTCTCCTTGAAGACGACCTTCGCGCCCGAGAAAAGGGAGATCGGATCGTGGCAACCGCCGCAATAGCGAGTCGACTCCGGGCCGTTCTGCTTGCCCATCTCCTCCTGGACTCTCTGGAAGGCGGGGTCGAGCGCGGACCAGCGATGGGCCGAGACCGACCACTCGGCGAAAACCGTCGGATGGCAACCCGCTTCCCCGCACGCCGCCGAGCCCGCGAGCGCTTCCGGGGCAAGCGCGCCGTTCGACTCGGTTCGAGCCAGACTCGGCGCGAACGGGCGGTTCTGCCCGTACGGCATCCGGTAGTCCTTCGGAAATTGTCCGGCCGTCTTCGGGCCGTTGTAGAGGAGGCTCGCCGGGAAGGCCAGAAGGAGCAGAACCACGGGCACCCCGATGAGCGCACCGACGTACCCGCGGCGCACGGCGGAGAAAGCCTCCTGGGTCACGCCCTCGGCCGGGCTCCTTCGGCGCAGCGGCCAGAGGTGCGCGAAAAGAAGCACCGCGAGCGCGATCGACGGGATGAGGTGAAGCGTCCGGGCCCCAGGCGGCACACGGTCCGAAAAGAGACCGAGGTACGTCACCCAGAGGCCGGTCCCCTCGGCGAGGACCACCGCGCCAAACCCGCAGTAGCCGAGCACCTTTGAAGGCGTCAGCGCGTCGGCCCGGTACTCCGCGAAATGCCGCCAGAGGTAGAGCCCGACCGGGACGAGCGAAAGGAACCCAGCCAGGGTGTGGAGGAGGACGGTCCACTCCATGACCGAGGAGAACCCGATCAGCCGGAGGGGCAGACCGCTCACGACCAGGTACACGAGAAGCCCTGCCGCGATCCGGGAAAGGAGGCCGGCCCAGCCTGCGGTACGGGTGGCACGGGATCCGGGTGAAATGCTGCTCATGGAATCCACCTCTCGAGTCGATGAACGCTCGGTTGAAGGGCCTCTTTCAGAGATTCGGAAGACACTATCCACGATTTCGGGCGATCCCCCCCTGATTCATCTGCTCCATGCGCGGACGGCGGCGCGGCCCCACCTTCCCAACGGAAGCAGGCGCGCCGAGCGCCCCGCCAAGGAGGGTCCATGCGCGTACAGGACGTGATGACCCCGCACGTGAGGACGATCAGCGCCGCCGAGACCGCGGAAACCGCCTACGCCAGCATGAAGGCGCTGAACGTCCACCACCTCGTCGTGCGCGACGACGAAGCCGCTCTCGTCGGCATCGTGTCGTCCCACGACCTCGGAGCCGCGAAAGAGGACGGCTTCCGCCGTAACCACCGCGTGGCCGAGGTCATGTCGACGAACGTCGTCACCGCCGACCCGGAAATGTCCATCCGCCAGGCCGCCAACCTCATGCGCGGCCGCAGCATCGGCTGCCTGCCGGTCGTCCAGCCCGGGCGGACGCCGCGCCTCGTCGGCATCCTCACGACGTCCGACCTCCTCGAGGTGCTCGGCCACGGCGTCGACCGCCCGACGCATCCCGATCGCAGGATCCTGAAGGCCCGCGCGCCGCGCATAGCGCCGAAGATCAAACGGATGCAGTGAGCGTGCGTCATTGACGAGAGGGGCCGGGCCCGGTAAATCGGACGGTGTGAAGAACCCCGCCGTCCGTTTCGTCCTCGCGCTCGTCATCACGCTCACTTCCGCCGTCTGGCAGCGTCGCTCCGGGCCGACGTACCCGGTAAGCGGGAGCGTCGCCGTCGGCGGAACTTCGCTCGACCTGAAGCTCACGCGCACGCACGGCGGGCCGGGCGACCAGCCCGTCCGCGTCGCCGCTCCGGATGCCGCGCTCACGGGTGCGGTGGCGTTCCGCCGCTATCCGACGGACGACGACTGGACGGTCATCCCGATGACGCGCGCGGGGGCCGACCTCGTCGCCGCGCTCCCCCATCAGCCGCCGGCGGGAAAACTCGAGTACCAGGTGCGCCTCGCGAAGGGCGGCGAGACGGCCGTCTTCCCGCCGCGCCCCGCTGTCACGCGTTTCAAGGGCGACGTTTCGACGGCGATCCTCATCCCGCACGTTCTGTGCATGTTCCTCGGGATGCTGTTCTCCACGGCCGCGGGCCTCGCGGCCCTCGCCGGCGCGCCCACCCGCCGCCTCGCGCTCGTGACGTTCGGGCTCATCGCCGTCGGCGGCTTCATTCTCGGACCGATCGTCCAGAAGGCCGCGTTCGACGCCTACTGGACGGGAGTGCCGTTCGGATGGGACCTCACGGACAACAAGACGCTCATCGCCGGCTTCTTCTGGGCCGGGGCCCTCCTCGTCCAGCGCCCCGGGCGCCCGGCAAGAATCGAGATCCTCGCCGCCGCCGTCACGACGCTCCTCGTCTTCGCGATCCCGCACTCCACGTGGGGATCGGAGATCCAGTGGGAGACCGTGCAGAAAGCGCCCTGAGGCGCTTCTAACCCAGGAACAGCCGGTACGCCGGGTTCTTCGTCTCGTCGGTGTGGCGGTAGCCGAGCTCGGAGAGGAAGCGCCGGAACTTGGCGTCGTCCTTCTTCGGCACCTGGATGCCCGCGAGGACGCGGCCGTAGTCCGCTCCGTGGTTCCGGTAGTGGAAGAGGCTGATGTTCCAGTCGCTCCGGAGGTGGTCGAGGAAGTTCAGGAGCGCGCCGGGCCGCTCGGGGAACTCGAACCTGAGCAGCCGCTCGTCGTGCGCCGCCGGGGCTCGGCCGCCCACGAGGTGCCTCACGTGGAGCTTCGCCATCTCGTTCTCGGAGAGGTCGAGGACGGGAAGGCCCTTCCGCCGCAGCGCCCCGATGAGCGCCGCCGTCTGGCGCGGGTTTTCCACCTCGACGCCGACGAAGACGTGCGCGTCCTTCGCGTCGGCGTACCGGTAGTTGAACTCCGTGATGTTCCGCCGCCCGACGATCGCGCAGAACTCGCGGAAGGAGCCCGGTCGCTCGGGGATCGTGACCGCGAGAATCGCCTCGCGCTTCTCGCCGAGCTCGGCGCGCTCGGCGACGAAACGCAGCCGGTCGAAGTTCATGTTCGCGCCGCACGCGACGGCGACGAG
>JBDTTJ010000344.1:0-3362 GCA_039930645.1 Acidobacteriota bacterium | reverse complement strand
GTCATGCCCCACGCGACCATGAACGAGAACTCCCCGGCCTGGTTGCGCTTGTCCCAGTCGAAGCCGCCCGCGTCCGTCCCGAACGCGATCGGCACGCCAGCCTTGTACGCGCGCTCGAACGACTGCTGCGAGGCGGCCCAGAGCTGGTCCCAGATCGGGTTCGTCTTGCTGCGCGGGCCCTTCACGAAGTCCAGCGCCGTGATCGTCGGGCAGTAGGCGACCTTCTTCGCGCCCATCGCCTTGACGGTCTCGTCGTCGAGCACGTCGCCGTGCTCGAGCGAGTCCACGCCCGCCTGGAGCGCGATCCGGTGGCCGGTCGGCGTCATCGAGTGCGCGGCGACTTTCTTCCTGAGACGGTGCGTCTCGTCGACGATCGCGTTCATCTCGTCCTGCGTGAAGTTCGGGATCGACGCCCAGCCGCCGTCCGGAGTCCGGTAGTACGACCCGTCCGCGTAGACCTTGATCCAGTCCACGCCGTACTGCGCCTGGTATCGGACCGCCTTGCGGCACTCGTCGGCGCCGTCGCACTTGAGAACGCCGTCGGGCATCTTGCGCTCCCACGAAAAGCCGAGGAGCGGGTAACGGCCCGTCGGCGTCATGGCGGGGCCCGCGGCGAAGACGCGCGGGCCGGGCACGATGCCGCGGTCGAAGGCCTTCCTGAGGTCGACGTCCGTGAAGCCCGCGCCCTCGGTCCCGAGGTCGCGGAGAGTGGTGAAGCCGTGGTCGAGCGCGATGCGCGCGGCCGCGGCGGCGCGAAGCGCGCGGTACGGGGTCGACTCCTTGAGAACCTGCTCGTCGTACTCCTCCGGCAGCGCGTCGCCCTGCAGGAGGAGGTGCGTGTGCGCGTCGATGAGGCCGGGGAGGCAGGTGTAAGAGGAGAGATCGAGTTCGGATTCGGATTTCCTGGAAGGTGAAGAGGGCGCGGTCGCCGCCGCGTCGCTCGACGCAGCGAGGCGCAGGACTCTTCCCCCTTCGAAGAAAATCTTCATATTCGTCTTCGTCGACCGGCTTCCGGGGTCGAGCAGCTTTCCGCACGTGACGGTGAGCGGCTGCGCGGCGAGCGGGAGGGTCAGCGCGGCGGCGAGCAGGACGAGCGCGAGGCGGATTTGCATTTGACGGAGGCCCCCTTCCCGATCAGGATGAGCGGGGATTATGAGCCGCGCCGAGGAACTCCGTCAGGCCCGCGAGCGCATGGAAGCGGTGCGCGCCGGGATCTACGAGGCCGTCGGGGGCAAGTCCGCCGCGGAGCTTCTCTGCCCGCCGGCCGACGGCGGCTGGTCGGCGGCAGAAGTCCTTGACCACATCGGCACGGCCGAGCGCACGCTCGTCAAGGCGCTCACGAAGCACGAGAAGGGCGAGCCGACGCGCGTCCCGAAGTACGCGTGGTGGTACCGCCTTCCGATGTCGCCCGTCTTCTGGAAGATCAAGTTTCGCGCGCCGAAGCTCGTGCGTCCGCGCCCTCGCTCCGAGGTGAATCCGGTGGAGGTCGTCGAAAACCTTCGCCAGACGCGGGCGGCCCTCCTTGCGATCGCCGAGCGCATGGGCGAGGAGCGCTTCGCGGAGATGGTCTTTCCGCACTTCCTCCTCGGGCGTTTCAGCGGAGTGGACTGGTTCGAGTTTCTCGCGGGGCACGAGGGCAAGCACCTCGGCCAGATCCGCCGGGTTCTCGCGGGGCCTAAGGTTCTGCGTTGTTCCGGGCGATCCTGAAGCTCGCGTACGCGAAGAACGGGGCCGCGAGGACGTCGATCGTGTAGTGGACGTGCTGCGCGAGGACGCTGACTCCCACGGCGCCCGTGCACGCGAGGAAGAACACCCTCGACCGCCGGCCGGGCACCGCCAGGGCCAGCAGGAACAGCGTCGACGTATGGCCCGAAAAGAAGAGATCCTTCGTGAGGAGTTTTCCCGGCCCGAAGAGGCGCACGAGCGGGTCGTGGAGCGGGATCATCCCGGGCGGCGCCTCCAGCGGCGTGACCCACATGGCGGCCATCCGGAAGATCACCATGAGGACGTAGGCCTGCAGGGCAACGAGAAGGGCGCGCGGGTCCGTCGCGAGGCGCGCGACGCCGAACGCGAGGCCGAGATAGATCAGAGAGAAGGTCAGCCACGTCAGGTCCCGCGGCGCGAGGAGCGCGAGGACGGGGTCGGGCAGGGCGACGCCCGGCCGCGCCTCGACGAACGTGAGGAAGCGCGCGAGGAACGCGAGAACGGCGACGAGCGCGGGAACGGTGAGGGCGAGACGGAGCCGGAAGCGCGGGTCGCGCCAGGCGTCGACCCACGCGGCCGCCACTGCCGTCCCCCTAACGCGCGCCGCGGCCGGTGAGGACCGCCGGGATCGTGCGGAGAAGGATCTTGGCGTCGAGGGCGAGGCTCCAGTTGTCGATGTACGCGAGGTCGAGGTTCGTCCACTCCTCGAAGCGCGGGATCTCGTTGCGGCCCGACACCTGCCACAGGCCCGTGACGCCCGGCTTCATCGAGAGCCGCCGCCGCTGCCAACGCTCGTAGCGCGCGACTTCCTCCGGGAGCGGCGGCCGCGGCCCGACGAGCGACATTTCGCCGCGGAGGACGTTCCAGAGCTGCGGGATCTCGTCGAGCGAGAAGCGCCGGATGAGCCGGCCGAACGCCGTGAGACGCGGGTCGATCGCGGACTTGAAGACCGGGCCCTCGTGCTCGTTGAGGTGCGCGACTTCCGCGAGGCGCTCCTCGGCGTTTTCCACCATCGTCCGGAGCTTCACGAGCGTGAACGGCCGTCCGTTCAGGCCGACGCGCGTCTGCCGGAAGAGCGCGGGGCCCTTCGAGGTGAGCCTGATGACGAGCGCGGCGAGCGTGACGGGGACGACCGCGACGGCGCCGAGGAGAATCGACAGAAGCACGTCGACCGTGCGCTTGGCCATCATCGCGGCGCTGTCGTCGGGAGTCGTCGAGAACGTGAGGAGCGGCGTTCCGTCGAGCTCCTCGAGCTCGACGCGCGCGAGGACGTGCGGGAAGAAGTCGAGGACGAGGCGCGTCTTGACGCCCATTTCCTCGCACAGGAGGAAGAGGTCTTCCATCTTCGGGAGGTCTCCGCGATCCACCGCGAGGAGCACCTCGTCGACGCTGAACTCCATGAAGACGCGCGGGAAGTCCTCGAGCGTCCCGAGGTACGGCACGCCGTTGGACGTCGTCGTTTCCCCGGGCTCGATCGGCCTCTCGCGGATGAGGCCGAGGAGCTTGAGGCCCCACCACGGGTGGTCGCGGATGAGCTTCGCCATCGCGGCCGCGCCGGGCGTGTCGCCCACGAGGACGACCGTCCGGAAGTTGAAGCCGAGGGCGCGCACGCGCCGCGCGACGAGGCGCACCGTGACGCGCTCGGCGACGAGGAGGAG
>JBDTTJ010000343.1:0-3383 GCA_039930645.1 Acidobacteriota bacterium | reverse complement strand
GGCCACGCGCCGCCTTCCCAGGGCGTCAGCCACGTCGCCACGGGCGCGTACGGGTCGGGCGTGGGCGAGACGTTGAAGGTCAGCGGCGACGTGCCCGTGTTGCCGCCCCAGTCCGTGGCCGAGGCGGTCGCTGTGACCGAGAGGCCGCCCGGCGGGACCGTGGCCGGAACCGTGAGCTCGGCCGTGCGATAGAGGTCTGTCGTTCCGCCGACGAGCGTCGAGGACTGCGGCGACGCGAAGACCCCTGAGAGCGCGATCGACGTCGCGCGGACGGCCGTCTCGGCGTCGCGGGCGCGGAACTCGAGAACGAGCTTCTGCCCGATGAAGAACTGCGAGGACGGCGAAGAAGCGCCGGAAAGACGCGCGACGAAGCTGTCGAGTGTGGGCGGATTCGGGTCGTGCAGGACCGCAAAGCGCGCGGATTCGGCCGTCGCCGAGGCGCCGAGGGAATCCGTCGCCTTGACGCGGAAGAAGAGCGACGTGCCGTCGGGCGTCGCGATCGGAATCGCCGCGGCGAAGACAGGCGGCGGCAGCGCTGCCCAGCCGGCGCCCGGCTTCGTGAGCGCCTGCGACGGCAGGCTGGCGACGAGATCCGCCGGGTCGTTCGGACTCCCCGCGTTGTTCTTCCGGAGCTCGGCTGTGAGCGTGACCGCAGCTCCGTCCGGATCGGCGACGCCCGCGACCGTCGCCGCGAGCGTCGAGCCCGCGTAGAACGTCCCCGCAACGGGCGCGGTTGCGGCCGCCGCGACAGACACGAGGACGGGCGGCGCGTTCGGCAGGACGGTCATCGCGAGCTTCACGACGTTGCTCGCGTTCGTGGACGTGTCGGTCGCCTTCACCCACACCGGGAAGAGCCGCGGGTCGATGCCGTTTCCCGCGTAGGCCGCCACGAACGTGAACGCGAACGGCGCGACTCGCGCCGTGAAGACGGGCGTCGAGGCGGGCGTCGTGGGGTCGCCCGACGAGGCGAGGAAGTATTCGACGCGGTCGATGTCCCCCTGCGGCGGGTCGTCGAGGCTCGTGAGCACCGGCGCGAGCGTGTACGGCGATCCGCCGACGAGCTGGCCCGCCGGCGCCCCCGCCGGGAACGCGACGTCGACGTGCGGTGGGTTGAGGTCGTAAACGCGGAAGTCCCGGTCGTAGTCCGCCATCGGGTTGCCGGTGGCGTCCTTCAGGCGCGAGAGATGGATGTGCCGCTTGAAGCTGTCGTTCTGGTACGTGACGCCCGTGGGCGGCTGGACGACGAGCGAGTACCCGCCGCGCGACAGGAACATCGTGATCGGCACCGGCTGCCAGGTGGCGTTTCCATTCTGCTGCCAGAAGAGCTGCGCGGCGGGCGTCGGCCCGGAGCCGTCCAGCTCCTGCGGCGTGGCGGTGACGACCTCGCTGAAGTCGAAGCGAATCGGCGCGACGGGGTCGACCGGGCGGTCGAGTGCGGGTACGGTCCCCACGACGAGCGGCCCGAGGGTGTCGGACGTCGAGAAGTTGGAGCCGACGTCGCCCAGGTCCGTGAGCGGGCGGCCCGCGCGGTCGCGCACGCCGGAGGGTCCTCCGGCGATCGTGAGGCTGTAAACCGCGGTGTTGTCGTAGAGGCCGGCCGGCGTGAAGCGGACGACCTGCTGGCCCGCGAGATTCGTCGCGGCCGTCCACGCACCCGCGGGCGAGAGCCCGCTCGCGGCGCGGAGAGTGAAGTACGGCGACGTGGGACCGCCCGACGGAAGCACCCCGGCGAGGAGCGGCTCGGAGAACGTGATCTCGACAGGGGCGTTGCGGGAGACGCCGACGCTGCCCGGCGGCGGGACGATCGAGACGATCGCCGGACGCGAGGCGTCGAGGACGAGCGGCGGCAGCGCGTTGTCGTTCCCGTTCGGACCGGCGAGCGACCCGCCGCCGTTCGCGAGCGAGACCACGAGCGCGTCGCTCGCGTTGATCGTGTACGCGCCCGTGCGCAGGCCCGAGAAGCGATACGTGCCGTCAGCCCCCGTCGTCACAATCTGGAGCGTGCCTCCCGAGTCGCGGATCTGGACGATCGCGCGGCTCTCCGGCGTCAGCGTCCCGACGTCGCCGTTCCAGACGTCGCCGGGCGGCGGGTGGTAGACGACGCCGTGGGCGAGGACGGCGGGCGCGAGCGTGATCCCGAGGTTCAGCGTCTGGTCGTCGAACTGCAGAGCCCCGACCGCGGTGCCGCCGAAGCCCGTGGCCGCGACGCGCGCGGCCGCGTAGACGTCGCCGGACAGGACTGCGTCGAACGTGGCGACACCCGCCGCGTCCGTCGCGGCCTCGTAGTGGCCGCCGGCCGAGTCGATCGTAACGCTCGCCTGCGCGGGCTGGCTCGCCGCGTCGCGGACGGTGACGACGACGCGCCCCTTCGCGCGGAGGACAAGCCGGTACGGGTCGGACGACGTCCCGCTGCCCGCGAACGCGCCCGTGCCCGAGATCTTCCCGGTTCTCAGCTTGCCGCTCGACTCCTGCGCCGAGACCGCGAGGCTCTGCGCTGTCAGGACGTTCTGGAAGCGATAGAGGTGGCCCGGATACGGCGCGAAGGGGGTGCCCGTCGTGAAGGCGTAGACGCAGCCCGGCGGGCAGCCCGCCGACTGCGTGAGCGTGAGCGCGTAGATGCCGTTCGCGGGGTTGACCTCGGAGATTCCGGCCGTGAGGTTCTCGAAGAGCCGGACGAACCGGTCGAGGGCAGGCTCGAGAACGAGGTCGATCGAGACGACCGGGGCGGTCGCCGTCGTCGAGAGCGAGGCCGCGGCGCGGCGCGGAGACGTCGTGACGCCCGCGGCGAGCGCGTACGCGCCCGGCGGAATGCCGTCGAAGAGGAACCGCCCGAGGGTCGCGGCGTCGGAGGACGTCGTCGCGAGCGCCGTAATCGACGTCCCCCAGGAACGGCCGTTGGTGCGGCCCGTGAGCTGGATCGTTCCTCCGCCGACCGCCGCCGTCTTGGCCGCGTCGTCGAAGAGCGTGCCCGCGACCTGGCCGCGCGTGTCGAGAACCACGATCGCGTCCACGCGGTCGCCCGCGTTCTGCAGCCGAAGGCCGCTCGTAAGCCCCGCGCGCCCGGTCGGCGCGTGGAACGCGTGAGCCGAGTACGTGCCGAGCGGCAGCGCGTCGAACGAGGCCTGGCCGTTGACGTCCGCCACCGTCACGTCGCCGTTCGAGAGCGTGAGAACCGCGTCCGCCACGGGCGCGCCGGAATCGGGGTCGCGGACCGCGACTCCTATCGACCCGACCGACGTCGTCATCACGATGTCGGGCAGCGTGAGCACCTGGAAGTCGGCGGTGATCTCGCCGCGCGCGCTCCCCTGCCGCGTCACCTGGTTGCGGTCGCGGGCGACGACCGTGATACCCCCCGCGAAGACGTGCGAGACCTCGTACGCCCC
>JBDTTJ010000342.1:0-3411 GCA_039930645.1 Acidobacteriota bacterium | reverse complement strand
AGACGCGCCGCGGCGTCTGCCGCAAGTGCTACGGGCGCAACCTCGCCACGGGCGATCTCGTCGACATCGGCGAGGCGGTCGGCGTCATCGCCGCCCAGTCCATCGGCGAGCCGGGCACGCAGCTCACCATGCGCACGTTCCACTACGGCGGCACGGCCCGGGTCTCGGAGGCGGCGAAGCACGTCGCGAAGAACCCCGGCATCATCAAGCTGCTCAACGCGACGACGGTCAGCAAGAAGGACGGCACGAAGGTCGTCGTCAACCGCAACTCGAAGCTCGTCCTCCTCGATGCCAAGGGGCGCGAGAAGGAGCGCTACTCGCTCGCCTACGGCTCCGCCCTCAAGGTGGTCGACGGCGAAGAGGTGAAGCCCGGTCAGCTCCTCGTGACCTGGGACCCGTTCGCGTCGCCGATCCTCTCGGAGATCGCGGGCAAGGTCGCCTACAGGGACATCCTCGAGGGCGAGAACCTGCGCGAGGAGACGGACAAGGTCACGGGCCTCACGCAGAAGATCGTCGTCGAGACGACCGGCACGACCGAGAAGCGCTCGCCGACGCTCGTCGTGACGGGCAAGAACGGGGAGGAGCGCAAGTACGCTCTGCCGATCCCGTCGCACCTCATGATCGCGGACGGCGACTCGGTGAACCCGGGCGACGCCCTCGCGAAGAAGCCAGTCGAGAAGAAGCGCACCCGCGACATCGTCGGCGGTCTCCCGCGCGTCGTCGAGCTCTTCGAGGCCCGCCGCCCGAAGGAGCCGGCCGTCATCACCGAGATCTCCGGCGTCGTTCACCACGCCGGCACGGTCAAGGGCCAGCAGAAAATCGTCGTCGAATCCGAGGACGGCCAGAAGCGCGAAATGCTCGTCCCGCGCGGCGCGCACGTCATGGTCCAGGACGGCGAGAGGGTGGAGGCGGGCGATCCGCTCACCGAGGGCGATCCGTCGCCGCACGACATCCTCGCCGTCAAGGGCGAGAAGGAACTGCAGCGGTACATGACCGACAAGATCCAGGAGGTCTACCGTTCGCAGGGCGTCGGCATCAACGACAAGCACATCGAGGTCATCGTCCGCCAGATGATGCGGAGCGTGCGCGTCGAGGAGGTCGGCGACACGGAGTTCCTCGTGGACGAGCAGGTCGACCGCTTCCGCTTCAACGAGGAGAACGACCGCATCCTCCGGGCCGGCGGCAAGGCCGCGCAGGGGCGCCCGCTCCTCCTCGGCATCACGAAGGCGTCGCTCTCGACGGACTCGTTCGTGTCGGCCGCGTCGTTCCAGGAGACGACGCGCGTCCTCACGGAAGCATCCATCGCGGGCCGCGTCGACCTCCTGCGCGGGCTCAAGGAGAACGTCATCGTCGGGCGGCTCATCCCCGCCGGCACCGGCATGGACTACTACCGCAACGTCGTCCTCGAGCGGGAAGAGATCCCGCCCGCGCCCGAGGAGACGGAGGAGCTCTACTTCGACGACGAGACGCCGGTCATCGCGGCGGATCTGGATGATGAGGTTTAGGAAGAGAGAGAAGATTTCTTCGAATGAGGGAGAGAGCCCCCGCTCTCTTACCTTCTAAGAAAGTCTGTTTTTCGGGGCCGGCGCGAGCCGGCCCCTTTTCTTCTCTAGTAGTTCCAGCTCTTCAGGTCCGCGCCCGGCGGCGCCGTCTTCTTGATGCGCTCCACGATCTTCGGCAGGAAGAACTGGTGGTACCTGAGGCGCGAGATCGCGTTCGGGCGGGTGTGGTCGCCGTTCCAGCAGTGCTCCGCGCGGGGCTCGTAGTCGACGAACGCGCCGGAGGGCGGGTTCTTCACGGACTTCAGGACCTCTTCGGCGAGGACGACGGCGTTGTTGAGGAAGTAGTTGTCCGCCTCGCCGACGAAGATGTTCAGCTTGCCTTCGAGCTTCTTCCCGAGCCCCTTGTCCCAGTCCCGCTTCAGGATGTGCGTCAGGTCGAAGTGCTCCTTCCAGTACGCCGCGACCTCCTTGTCGATGACGCCGGTGCGCTTGTCCCAGATCGGCTTCGGGGTGCCGTCCGCGCCGACGGGGGAGTACACGGCCTGCCAGATGTCCCACTGCTCGCCCGAGCGGCCCTTCGTCCCGAGGACGAGCTCGAGCCGGTTCGTGTCCTCGACCGTCGCGGCAATGCGGCCGAAGGAGTCGCGGTGGCCGGGGCGCGGGACCCGTTTCCACGGCGCGTCGGGGAAGTACGCGTTCGACTCCGCGTAGAGGTCGAAGACCGTGTTCGCGCGGAAGTCGATCGGGTCGGGGCAGGCCGCGTAGATCCCGTTGTAGTGGTCGGGGTAGAAGACCTGGACGGCCATCGCCTCCCAGCCGCCCGTCGAACCGCCGTACGCGAAGCGCGCCCACCCGGCTCCGAGCGCGCGGTACTTCTTCTCGAGGTAGGGGAGGAGTTCGTACTCGATCGCGTCGCCGTAGGGGCCGAGGTTCGCCGAGTTCACGGCGTACGAGTCGTCGTAGTAGGGGTTCGCGTGCTGAATCTCGACGACGATCGCGCGCGGGAAGCCGGGCGACGTCCAGTCCTTGTAGAGCTGGTGGGCTTGCTCCTGCTCGATCCGGTTGTAGCCCTCGAGGCGGAAACGGTCGCTGTATTCCGGCTTCAGGTTTGGGTCGGGCGGCTCCTCGCGGAAGCCCGAAATCGTCTCCGGAAAGTGCCCGTGGAAGATGACGAGCGGGTAGCGGGCGTCCGGGTGCTCGTCGAACCCGAGCGGGAGGAGGAGATGGGCGCCGAGATACATGTCTCGCCCCCAGAACTTCGACAGCCGCTCGCTCCGAATACGCTCGTGCCGGACGAACTTCGTCGCCTTCGGCTCGGGGATCGGCGGGATCACCTGATCGAGGAGGATCGGGACCGTCGCGGCCCGGGACGGGTCCAACTCGGTCTTTTTCGGCGTCGAAAACAAGTTTCCGGGCGCGAGGTTCCAGTGCTGGCCCTCGCCGCGGTCCATCGGCAGTTTCACGACGTGGCCGTCGGCCCGGCGAAACGTTTCGTACCTGTGGAGGACCGCCTGCACGACGTACGTGCCCTTCGGGATCGCCGCGAGGGTTTCCAGCGGGTAGCCGAGGACCGCCGAGTCGACGACGGCCGGGGCGCCGGGGGCGAGGCCGTCCACGTCCACTCCGAAGATCTGCTGCGTCTTGAGACCGATGTCGATCTGCTTGCGCGGTTCGGCCTTGTCGTCCTTCGAGAGGATGAGGAGGACCCGGCCGTCGAGGGGGCCGGGAAAGAGATCCTTCGAATACGAGATTGCGAATCGCAGCGGTGCGAGGGACGGCGCGACGGACGCCGGCGGCGCCGCCGTCGCGGTCGTAGAAAGGCCGAGGGCCAGCAGCAGGGACAGCGGGAGCCTGACGTCTTTCATGCGGACGAGAGTACCCCGGTAACATGGGCGCGTGGCCGACCTCC
>JBDTTJ010000341.1:0-3416 GCA_039930645.1 Acidobacteriota bacterium | reverse complement strand
TCGACTTCGCGGACGTGAAGACCGTCATGGAGAACATGGGCATGGCGCTCATGGGGACCGGCACGGCCTCGGGCGAGCACCGCGCCGTCGAGGCCGCGCAGCGCGCGATCTCGAACCCGCTCCTCGAGGAGCAGTCCATCCAGGGCGCCCGCGCGATCCTCATCAACGTCACCGGCGGCGAGGACCTCACGCTCGCCGAGGTCAACGAGGCGTGCGCGATCATCCAGCAGGCCGCCGACGAAGAGGCGAACGTCATCTTCGGCCTCGTTCAGGACAAGGACATGAAGGACGAGGTCAAGATCAGCGTGATCGCGACGGGCTTCGACGCACCCGCCGCGCTCGCCTCGCGCCGCGAGGTCTCTCTCCCGGTGAATTCGTCCGGAGCCCGCGTCGCCGCGCCGGAGCGGCCGCGGCCGGGAGCCGAGCCCGCGATGCACCCGACTCCCGAGGACCAGGGCTACGGCGTGAACCTCATCAACATGCGGGACCCGCGCGAGGACACTTTCGACATCCCGACGTTCCTCAGACGTCAGATGGATTGAAGAGCCGGAGCGCCATCCCTTCGACCTCCTGCCGGTCCCGGGCGCCGTCCTCGACGGCAACCGGGTCATGCCGCCGGAGGCGAAGCCGCCTTTCGGCGCCGCCGCGCGCGCAGCCACGCCCGGGCCTTGAGCCAGGTGCGCTCGAACCTCGGGTTCTTCTGGCGGAAGCGGCGGACCTTGCGCTGCACCCAGCGGCTCTCGATGTAGAGGATCGCCATCCCCGCGACGCCGAACGGCCAGCCCTGGAGGACGGGCAGGAGCCCGCCGAGAACGCCGATCGCGAGGAGGACCCACCCGAGCGCGAGCAGCGCGAGGCGCGCGGGCCGGCTGCGGCGCCTCACGAGGCCGCGGGGCACGGGCGGGCCGCTCAATTGCTCAGTCCCGGCGCGGAATGACGCCGCGCTGCGCGTCGCGCGCGATGCGCTTGGCTTCGTCCGGAAAGTTCCCGTCGACGATCCAGTCGAGGTACGACGGGTTCTTCTCGGCGACCTCCGCGAGCCGCGTCCCACGGTGCTGGCCGAACGCGAACACGACCTCGCCGTCGCGCCAGAGGAACCGCTTGTCGGGGTCGACGTAGCGGCCCTCGGGCGGCCGCGAAAGCTCGTGGAGCGCCGCGACGTCGCGCGGGAGGTCCGCGTAGCGCCGGAGCTGCCCGGCGAGAACCTCGGCCGAGGCGACCGCGTCCGCGAGGGCCGCATGGGCGAGGGCGTGCTCGCGCCCCGCGAAGAAGCGCACAGCCGCGCCGAGGTCGCGCGGCTCGCGCCGGAAGTAGATCGTCTGCATGTCGACGATCCGCCGCCCGTCCATCGAGAACGGGACCTTCGCGAGCTCGAATTCGCGGAGAAGAACCGGAACGTCGAACTGGCGGACGTTGTAGCCCGCGAGGTCGCAGCCGTCGAGGAACGCCACGAGCTCGGGCGCGAGCGCCGCGAACGTGGGGCACTCGGCGACGTCCGCGTCCGAGATGCCGTGCACGCGCGTGGACTCGCGCGGGATCTTCACGCCCGGGTTCACGCGCCGGTCCAGCGTCGCGACCTGGCCGCCCTTGCCGAAACGCACGACCGCGACCTCGACGATGCGGTCCGAGAGGCGGTCCGTGCCCGTCGTCTCGAGGTCGAACACGGCGAGCGGGCGCTCGGCCGAGAGCTCGAAAACGGGGCCGAGGGCGTCGAGGGGGAGGGCGGAGTCGGTCACGCCGGGATCATGGCCCAACTCGCGTGGCCGCGGGGGGCGGCGCCTCCCAGGCCCAGACGGCGCCGGGGGCGCCCGGCGGATCGGACCAGGCGAGGCGCGCGGCGTGGAGGACGGGCGCGGGCGTCTCCGGAGCGCGGGCGGCGTCGTACAGGGGGTCGCCGAGGAGCGGCGTCCCGAGGTGGGCGAGGTGGACGCGCAGCTGGTGCATCCGGCCGGTCTCGGGTGTCAGCTCGACGAGCGCCGTCGCGCCGCGGTCCTCGAGGACGCGGTACGCCGTTCGCGCCTCGCGGCCGGCGGGGTGCACGGTGGTCCGGCCCGGCGGCGGGATCGCCGGGATCGCGAGGACGCGCCTGCCCGAGAGAAGGTGTCCCGCGCGCGAGGGCCCGTAGGCCGCCTTGAGCGCGCGCTTCAGGAGCTCGGGCTTGCCCGTGCGGTGCTCGAGCAGCTTTTCCGTCACGACGCCTTCGGGCGGCGACGGCACGCCGCGCGTCACCGCGCGGTAAGTCTTCGTCACGGATGTGGGCCACGCTTCCAGCGCGGCGCGCAGCGCCTCGGGCGTCCGCGCAAGGAGAAGGACGCCGGACGTCTCCTTGTCGAGGCGGTGGACGAGGGCGAGGTTGTCGCCGAACTCCTTGCGCAGCGGCCCGATGAGGCCGTGCGGGCCGTGAACCGCGACGCCGGCAGGCTTGTCGATCGCGAGGTAGGCCTCCGCGCCGCGCGGCGACGGAAGGGGCCTCACTTCCGGAATTTCAGGGCCGACCCGATGACGGCGAGGCTTCCCACGATGTTCGCGGCCATGCCGATCACGATCGGCATCTGGTGGAAGCGGATCCCGTAGAGGAGGTAGACGAGCTGGCCTCCGAGGAAGAGAAGGTACGTCGTGATCGAGACGTCCTCGGAGCTCTTCCTCTTCCAGATCCGGAGGGCCTGCGGCACGTAGGCCACGCCGGTGGCGATGCCGACCACCGACACGGCCCACGCGAGGAACGCGTCGAAACCGGTGGGAGCTTCGATGGGCTTACCGCCGGTTTCCGAAGAGGCGAAGCAGCATGAGGAAGAGGTTGATGAAGTCGAGGTAGAGGGCGAGGGCGCCCGAGATCGCCCCGCGCTTGCCCTCCTCGGAGCGGCCGTCGACCGCCGCCGCCATCGCCTTGAGCCGCTTCGTGTCGTACGCCGTGAGCGCCGTGAACACGATGACTCCGACGCAGCTCACGACGAACCCGAGCATGTCGTTGCGGAGGAAGATGTTGACGACGGACGCGAGGACGACGCCGATGAGGCCCATGAACGCGAAGGAGCCGAGGCCGTCGAGCGAGCGCTTCGTGACGAGACCGTAGACGCTCATCGCGCCGAACATCCCGGCCGTCACGACGAACGTCGATACGACGGACGCGGACGTGTAGGCCAGGAAGACGACGGAAAGGGTGAGGCCGTTCAGCGCCGAGTAGAAGAGAAAGACGGCGCCGGCCGCGCCGGAGGAGAGGCGCCCGACGAGCCCGGAAAGCCAGGCGACGAGCGCGAGCTCGCCGATCATGAGGCCGAAGAACACCATGCGGTTCCCGAAGACGAACTTCAGCAGGCTCTCGTTCGACAGCGTCGCGAAGGCGGCGCCGGCCGTGACGAGGAGCCCCGCAGCCATCCAGACGTACACGCGGGCCAGGAACGACGGGATCGCGACCG
>JBDTTJ010000340.1:0-3420 GCA_039930645.1 Acidobacteriota bacterium | reverse complement strand
GATCGAGACGATCGAGAGGCGCGCCTTGCCGTCCTTCGCCGGGGCGAGCATCCGCGCGACGTCGAGGTCGTCGCCCTGCCGGAACGCCGCCGTGGCGGGCGACGCGAGAAGGCCGTTCAGCGCCAGCACGAGCGCCTGCCGGTCCTTTGCCGGATAGAAAGCGTCGAGGGAGAGCGCGCCGACCTTCGCGAACGGCGGCGACGAGGCCGTGTCGAGGAGTGTCTCGAGCGTGGCCGTCTTGCCGTCCGCCCAGAGCGCGTCCACGCAGGCGGCGAGGAAGACGAAGTCGCGCGAATTCACGGGGTCGGCGTCGCGGCCCGCGAGGCCGAGGAGGCCGCCCACCCACGAGCCCACGAGGTCGCGGCCGTCCTCCTCGTCCGCGCCCTCGGGCGGCGGCGGGCACGCGCCGAAGAGGTCGAGCGGGACGCCCGACGTCGAGCCCGGCGTGTAGACGACGGCGTCGCGGCTCGCGAGGAGCGCCTTGACGTCCGCGGGGCCGAGGCCCCAGCCCGCGAGGCCGTCCGCCCACTTCTTCGACTCGGACTCCGGCGTCCCGGCGGACGGGTCGACGAACGGCGCGAACTCCTCCGGCGCGAGGGTCGGGAAGTTCAGGAGGAGGTTGCCGAGATCGCCCTTGGGATCCACGGCGAGGACCGGGATCCCGCGCTGGAGGAGCTCCTCGATCAGGACGATGCCGAGCGCCGTCTTGCCGCTGCCCGTCATGCCCACGATGAGGCCGTGCGTCGTCAGGTCGGAGGGGTCGAGCCGGAAATCCTCGCTGCCGGTCTTTCCGGTCGAGGCATCGACGGCGCGGCCCAGGAAGAGCGTGGATTTCGTGTCGGACATGCGCGCGATCTTAGCGCCGCGGTATCGTCGTCCCATGGACACGAACGCCCACGAGCCCGCGATCCGCGTCTCGATGCTGCCCCGCGACACGAACGGACACGGGACGATCTTCGGCGGCGTCCTTCTCGCCTACATCGACCAGGCCGGCGCGATCGCGACGCGGCCGTTCTGCAACCTCGTCGTGACCGTGAAGATGAACGAGGTCGTCTTCCATCACCCGGTCTACGTAGGCGACGTCGTGAGCTTCTACGCGAAGGTCGTGAAGATCGGAACGACCTCGATCCGCGTGCAGGTCACCGTCACCGCGGAGCGGTGGAAGGAATCGGGCAAGGTCCTGAAGGTGACGGAGGCCGAGGTCGTCTACGTGAACGTCGGCGAGGACGGCCGGCCGGTGCCGATCCGGAAGCCGGCCTCCGGCGCGTGGGCCTGAGCCTCACTTCTTCTTGAAGAAGCGCTCGCAGCCGGCGGGCGGGCCCATCGTGAGCGGGCCCTTCGTGTTGTTCGTCTCGTCCGACTCGTCGACCAGGTTCCCGGGGTCGGCGGTCGCGAGGAACGGGTGGTTCGCCTTGACCATGTAGGCCGGGTCCGCCGCGAGGAAGAGGATGTCGGCGGTCGCGCTGGCCGTCTTCCCGGCCGGGATCTCCGGCAGCGGCAGGCTGATTAGCCACCCCGCGCGATCCTGCGCGGCGACGGTCAGGAGCGGCTTGCCGCCGAGCGACGTCGAGGACGGCGACGGGCCCGTCCCCGCGTTCGTGACGACGACGGCGAAGCTGTAGACGACCGTGTTCGGCTCGCACGTGGGCTTCGGGAGGCTGTTCGCCGTGGGGCCGCTGAACCCGAACGCCGTGATCCGGAGGTCCGGCTTCGTCTGCGCGTGCGCGGGCGACGGGATGGAGAGGATCGAGGCGAAGAGGGCGAGAGCGCACGTCCGGTTCATGTCCATCTCCTCGGGTCAGTCGTCGTCGCGGACCGAGCCGCGCCGCGCCTTGTGGGTCGCGGCCACGCGCTTGGCCTTCAGGCGTCTCTCTTTCGCGGCCCGCGACGGGCGCGTCGCGCGGCGCGATTTGGGCGCGATCTGCGCCTTCTCGAGAAGCTCGCGGACCTTGTCGCGCGCCCCGGCCAGGTTGCGGTACTGGTCGCGGCTCTCCTGAGCGGTGACGCGCAGGACGCCGTCCGCGCCGAGGCGGCGGCCCGCGAGCGTCGCGAGGCGCCGGCGCGCGGGCGCGTCGAGGCCCTCCACCTTCGCGAGGTCCACCTCGAGGAGGATCTTGGATGCCACCTTGTTGACGTTCTGTCCACCCGGCCCGCCCGAGCGCACGGCGTGCGCCTCGATTGCGGCGGGCGGGACGAAGACGCCGGGCGGGGCGCTGATCGGATCGGCCACGACACGCGAAGCATAATCCCCGCATGAACCGCCGCGATCCCGTCCGCCTCGTTTACTCCACGGCGACGGGCCGCGTCTGCGCGGCGTGCGGCTGGCCTTCGGACGAGTGCAGGTGCTCTTCGAAGGTCGACGAGAAGATTCCTCCGAAGGTCGCCGTCAAGCTGCGGCTCGAGACGAAGGCGCGGGGCGGAAAGGCGGTCACGGTGTTGGATGGGCTGCCGAGGAATTCGGATTTCCTGGAAGGTCTGGGGAAAGAGCTGAAGAAGATGCTCGGAACCGGCGGCACCGCGGGAGACGGCTTCATCGAGCTCCAGGGCGACCACCGCGCGACCCTTCGAAGAATCCTCTCCGAGCGGAATTTCCGGGTGAAGGGTTGATGCCGACGCGCGTCTTTCTCGTGCGCCATGGCGCGACGACGCTTTCGGCCGAAGACCGCTTCGCGGGCGAGACGGAAGTCGAGCTCTCCGAGGAAGGGCGGGAACAGCTCCACCACCTCGCCGCCCGTCTCGCGCGCGAGCCGCTCGCCGCCGTCGCCGCGAGCCCGATGAAGCGCACGGTCGAGAGCGCGAAAATCCTCGCCGCTCCGCACGGCCTGCCCGTTCTGCCCGTGGACGGACTGCGCGAGATCTCGCACGGCCGATGGGAACAGCGGACGCGCGCCGAGGTCGAGGCCCGGTGGCCCGAGGAGTACGCGTGCTGGGAGCGCGACCCGTACACGTTCTCGCCGGAGGCCGGCGAGACGGGTCTCGCCGTGACCGCCCGCGCGCTCCCCGCGGTCGTCGCGCTCGTCAACGAGTACGCGGGCCGGTCGATCCTCGTCGTCTCGCACAAGGCCACGATCCGGCTCGTCCTCTCGGCGCTGATCGGCTTCGACCCGCGCACGTATCGCGACCGCCTCGACCAAAGCCCGGCCTGCCTGAACGTTCTCGATTTCAAGGGACCGTCGCAGGCACGGCTCACTCTCTTCAACGACGTGTCTCATTACGCGCACGCGGGCACGTCCACGCCCGACCTTCCCAAGGGACGCCTCTCGAAGTGGTGGGACGAGCCGCCGATCTGATCAGGCGCGCGCCGCGGATTCCCCCGCCGTCCAGCCCGTGCCCCACGCCCACTGGAAGTTGAAGCCGCCGATCGGGCCGAACGCGTCGAGCACCTCGCCCGCGAGCCACAGCCCCGGGACGACCTTGCTC
>JBDTTJ010000339.1:0-3422 GCA_039930645.1 Acidobacteriota bacterium | reverse complement strand
CGCCGGAGGCGACGTCCACGAGCCAGAGGTCCGCGTTCGCCTTCATCTCGTCGCCTTCGTAGGCCGTGACGGCGTAGGCCGCGCGCGTGCCGTCGGGGGCGAGGACGGGGGCGCCAACCCGTTTGACGGACCAGAGGTCGTCGACGCCGAAGGCCTTCTTGGCTGCCGTTGAAGTGGCCGCGGCCGGCGCGTCGGCGGCGCGCGCGAGGGGCGCGAGGACGAGGGCGGTCAGGAGGGCGGCGAGAACGACGGGACGGGGACGCAGTGTGCGCATGGCGCGATTCTCGCATCCGCGCACGGCAGCCCGGCAGGCGAGACGTTGAGGCTACTCGGGGATTCCGAGCACGAACGACCCGTCGTCCGTCCCCTGCCCGGGCCGGGGTCCGTCGTTCACAACGGCGTAGGCGCCGAACCGCACAGGTGCATAGGGGGCAAGCGGGGTCACACGCGCCCACGCCCGGGTCGTAGCGGGCGCGAGGTCGAGGAGAACGGAATTGAGCTGCCTCAATTCATTGGCGGCGAGAACGAGGTCGTCCCGGGAGGCGACGAGGCCTCCCGTCTCACCGTCTACGATTTCGAGCCTGTACGTCATCGGACCCGAAACGAGGTTCACGATCCCGAGGTTGGTGCGCGTCGTCGTGTCTTGCCTGAGATCCGGCACGACGGCGGAATATGCGTTGAGAGGATCCTGCGGTGTCGCGAGCTCAAAGACTCCATAGGATGGCCTTCCGGCGGCGCCACTTGAAACCCGGATTCCCGCGAAAATCTGCGGGTATCCCGAGGCGCGCAGGGAAAGCGGACTCGAGACGTTCGCGCCCGCCGCGGGAGCGCCCGGAAGACCGCGCCTCCGAAGTTCCGCAAAGAAGTCCGTCACGTAGAACGTCTCGCCCGGAGCGAGAGTCTGTTCGAAGACCGTTCCGGTCGACGCGAGCGTCACCTGCAGAGTCGTCGGGTCGAGGCCAGGATTCGTCGCGACGAATTCCGTGGCATATCGGGCTGTCTGGACAGCGCTCGGCACGACCCAGAAGATATTGAACGCGGCGAACTCGGGGACCGCTGGGACGAACGAGCCGTCGCTGCTCACGGAGTCGTTTACGGTCGCCCAGGCGAGATAGGGGGCAGTTCCGGCAATCCGCGTGACGCGCGCCCAGCCAAGTGGGGACGAAAGCCCGGCCGTGGCCAGAACATGACCGATCTGTGAGAAGCCGCCGGGTTGAAGCGCGACATCCGGCAGCGTCGCAGGGGACAAGGAGCCGTCGGCTGCGTGGATCTCCACGCGCAGCGTGACCGGGCCGTCGGCTGCAGAGCCCGCGTTCACGAATGCGAGATTCGTTCGGTCTTTCGAGGTTTCCGTCAGCCACGGCAGGATGGACGGCCCTCGAAGGAGCGATACGAAGGGCGACGCGGCAAACGCGACGCCGGCGCCCCCTGGCGTCGTGGTCCTGACGCCCGCGCGGACGGCGCCCGGCGACGAAGCTCCGGTCACTTCGACACGCAGCGTGCCGATCGCATTTCCTTCTGCCGCAATCGGAAGGCCCGCGGCGCGGAGGAAGCCCACGGCCGAGGGCGTGAAGAACTGCCGGCCCGGCGCGAGGTCCGTCTCGACGGTTCCGCTGCCGCCCCCCGTGGACGCCGTGTATCGAAGGGTCGCATGGGCGGCTGCCGTCCCTGAGTTCGTCAGGAGCAGGTCGGAGTCGAAGCGCGAACCGAGGAGCCCGGTCGTCGAGAGCAGGACCGGCACGACCGCAACATCAGTCCTTACGCCGGAGCTGCCGAATATCTGGATGCGGTCCGCGCCCGCGCCGACGAACTCCGTCCTGCCGTCCCCATACCAGTCGACCGCACCGAAGAAGGTCATGTGGGTGTTCGGAAGGGTCTGCCTGCCCTCGGTGAACGTGCCCCCGACGAGTTTCCAGATCGAGACGTAGGTGCTCCAGGTTGAGACGTAAGGGGTCCCGGTATGCGTCTGTTCCCGGAACACGATCTCGGGTCGACCGTCGCCGTCGACGTCGTAAAGAAACGGGGGGTCTGCAGACTCGCTGGCTCCGATGCTGGCGAGTAAGTGGAAGTTCCCTCCGCCGTCGTTCTTGTACACGGATATGGGAAATGGAGGGAACGGGAAGAAGGTCCGGAACACGATCTCGGGGAGCCCATCCCCGTCGAGATCCGCGAGGATCGGCACCCCCGGGGTATAGGAGGTGAAGTTCACGCTCAAGCGCGTGAACGAACCGTCTCCCTCGCTTCGCCAGATCGACACTGGGCCCCGGCCCGACGCGATGACGAGGTCAGCGCGTCTGTCCCCGTCGATATCGCCGGCTGTCAGGCTCCCCACACCGCAGCAGGTCGTCACGGTCGTGACGCGAGGGGGTGCGAACGCGAAAGCGCCCGTTGAGAGAAAGCACGTGAGAACGGCCGCTGGGTTCTGGTCCGCCTGCACGGCAACGAGGTCCACTCGACCATCGCCATTGATGTCGCCCGCCGTGAGGAAGTACGGCTTGAAGCTCGTCGTGAGCGTCGCCACCGGAACCAAATGCCCCGCCCCATCGCCTTTCAGAAACTCGATCCGGTTCGCGCCCGGGATCGCAACGTCCAGAAGCCCGTCGCCGTCGAAATCGGCGAATACTCCGATTGCGTTTGTTTCCACGCCGTCGGGCAGGCTGGAGATGATCGGCTCCGAAACCCGCCCGACCGGCCAAACCCGGATCGAATGCGTGGTCGTCGCGAGGTTCACGATGAACTTTGGACCGTTCTTCGCGAGGAGGAGGACGCCGGCACGCGGCTGGCTCGAATCAGCGACGGCGCCCGGGAGCTCGGCGACGACGGACAGATCCTGCGCAACGACCGAGACGGCATGGAGGAAGACAAACGTCGCGGCGAGCCGAACGAACTGACCCATCTTCTCCTCGGAAGTGTCCGATGCGTCGCAGCACCTAACACTCGACAGACGGGAGCGTGTTGGAGTGTTCTCCTCTCAGCGATAGGATCCGTCCGAACCATCTGAGAGGAGGACTCCATGTCGAGCGTTCCGCCGCCCGGATCCGGATACCCGCCGCCGCCTCCACCTCCGCCGCAGGGCCCGCCGCCGTTCATGCCCGCCGGCTCCGGCCTTGCGTGGGAGACGCAGGCCATCGGCCCCGAGTCGTTCCTGGACACCGCGAAGCTCTTCATCACGGCGCCCGAGCAGGCCTGGGCGCGTACGCGCGAGACGGGCGACTACACGCGTCCGCTGCTCTTCGCGCTGATCGTCGCCTGGGTGGGCGCCATCTTCAACGCCGTCTGGAGCACGATGTTCGGGGCCGGGCTGATGAAGATGCTGCCGGCCCAGTACAGCCGCTTCGGGGCGATGGGAATGGGCGGCGGCGGCCTGATCGCGAACATCATCCTCGCGCCGATCTTCATCGTCTGCGGCCTCTTCATCGGCA
>JBDTTJ010000338.1:0-3427 GCA_039930645.1 Acidobacteriota bacterium | reverse complement strand
CGAGATGAAACGGTAGTGGAGCTCCTGGAAGGGCAGCCCCTTCGGGACGCGGTCCCGGCGGTAGTACCAGATCTCGACGTCGCCCTCGATGTCGCCTGGGGTCACGCTGCCGCGCGAGCTCGTCGGGACGCGCACGATCGCCGCGCCGCCCGTCGGACTCGAGACGATCTGCGGCGCGGTCGTCTTGAGGTAGGTCATCGGATCCTCCGACCGGAAGAGAGGCGAGCGGCCCACGTAGGACGGCGGGCCGAGGACGAGGAGGACGCGGCCCCGGTCCGAGAGCGAGCCGCGCGTCGTCTCCGTCGAGAAGTGCGACTCGGCGTACTGGACGCGGCGGTAGAACTCGCGCTCGGCCTCGTTGTCGGGCGTGGCGGGGTCCGGGTCGAACTTCTTCCAGAACCGGAAGACCCACTCCCGCCGCGCGGCGTCGTCCCCGAGCGCCGCGAAGTCCTTCTTCTCGGGTTCCGTCAGGAGGAAGGTGACCGCGGTAGCGGCCCAGGCCGGGTCGCCCGTGTACTGGGGGATCGTCCCTTCGTCCGGCAGAGTCGTGCCGAGGCCGGGGAGCCCGGGCGGCGGCGGCGGCGCCGGGTTGCGGCCCGCGGCGGCCGTGCGCCGGGCGTCGAAGAAAATGCAGTAGCTCTTCGGGTACGCCCCCGGGTCGAGGGTGGCGTCGGGTTGAAACTCGAAGTAGCGCGCGAGCTCCTCGCGCGCGCGGGCCTCGTCTTTCTTTTCCCACGCGACGGCCGCCGCGTAGAAGTGGTAGACGGGGAGGATCTTCGGCAGGGCCGGCTCGCGCCCGGGCGAGGCGGCGAGCTCGAGGAGACGCCGGAGCGCGGCGTCCGCGTCGTCCCAGCGCTTCTCCTTGTAGGCCTTCTTCGCCTCGAGCAGCGAGAGGAGGAGGGGATCCTCCGAGGCGTGCGCGGTGGCCCCGGCGAGCAGGGCCGCGAGGAGGAGCGCCGGGAGACGAGGGAGGGCCACTTGGGAACCTCGGGCGGACCAGCTTAGCATCGGCCTCATGAGCGACTCCAGCGTCACGACCACCTCCGGCCTGCCCGTGAAAGCTGCTTACGGCCCCGCGGACGTGCCGGCCGGCTGGGATCCCGGAAAGCCCGGCGCGGCGCCGTTCACGCGCGGCACGCTGCCCGGCGGCTATCGCACGAAGCTCTGGACGATGCGGCAGTACGCGGGCTTCTCGAGCGCGCAGGAGTCCAACCGCCGGTACCGCTTCCTGCTCGACCGCGGCCAGAGCGGCCTCTCCGTCGCGTTCGACCTCCCGACGCAGATCGGCTACGACTCGGACCACGCGCTCGCGCGCGGCGAGGTCGGCAAGGTCGGCGTTCCGATCGCGTCGCTCGAGGACATGGAGACGCTGCTCGACGGGATCCCGCTCGACGCCGTGTCGATCTCGATGACGATCAACGCGACCGCGTCGATCCTCCTGTCGCTCCTGCTCGCCGTCGCGAGGGGGCGGGGCACGCCGTGGGCGAAGCTCTCCGGGACGATCCAGAACGACATCCTCAAAGAGTACGCGGCCCGCGGCACGTACGCCTTCCCGCCGAAGCCCTCGATGCGGCTCGTGACGGACGTCTTCGCGTTCTGCCAGAAGGAGGTCCCGCGCTGGAACACGATCTCGATCTCCGGCTACCACATCCGCGAGGCGGGCTCTACGGCGGTTCAGGAGGTCGCGTTCACGCTCGCGGACGGGCTCGAGTACCTGACGGCCGCGCGGGAGGCGGGCCTCGATCCCGCCGCCATCGCGCCGCGTCTGTCGTTCTTCTTCAACGTCCATAACGATTTCCTCGAGGAGATCGCGAAGTTCCGCGCGGCGCGCACCCTGTGGGCGCGTCTCGTCGGGGAACGCTTCGGCGTGACGGACCCGCGCGCGGCCGCGCTCCGCTTCCACACGCAGACCGCCGGCTCGACGCTGACCGCGCAGCAGCCCGAGGTGAACGTGGTCCGCGTCGCGATCCAGGCACTCGCGGCGGTGCTCGGGGGCACGCAGTCCCTCCACACGAACGGCAAGGACGAGGCCCTGTCGCTGCCCACGGAGGATTCGGCGCTCCTCGCGCTCCGGACGCAGCAGGTCATCGCGCACGAGACGGGCATCGCGCGCGTCGCGGACCCGCTCGGCGGCTCGTGGGCCGTCGAGGCCCTCACGGCGGGCATCGTCGCGGAGGCCGGTGCGCTCATCGCCCGCATCGACGGGATGGGCGGCGCCCTCAAGGCGATCGAGGCGGGCTTCTACCAGCGCGAGATCCAGGATGCGGCCTACCGCGCGCAGCGCGCGATCGAGGACAAGGAGCAGATCGTCGTCGGCGTGAACGAGTTCACCGTGGCCGAGGAGCGGCCGATCCCGACGCTCGTGATCGACCCGGCCGTCGAGACGGACCAGGTCGCGCGGCTCAGGGCGCTCAGGGCCCGGCGCGACGCCGCGGCCGCGGCGCGGCTGCAAAAGGCCGTGACCGACGCGGCGCGCGAGGGCCGCAATCTCCTGCCGCCGATCGTCGAGGCCGTCTCGGGCCTCGTGACGCTGGGCGAGGTCGTGGACGCGCTGCGTTCCGTGTTCGGCGAGCACCGCGAAAGCGCCGGCTGGTAGCGTCCCGCGGGCGGGATTTGGAGCCAAACCGGCATTTTTAGCTGCTTTTGAAGGGTGATCGCGATCAAACCCGCATGCCTGGCTGATTTTGCCCTGTGTAATTCGCCAGAACCGGCCATCCATGCGGCTTGGCGCAAGCCTCTGGCAGGCCTTACGCGGCAAACCCCAACATTCGCAGCGGTTTGGCCGCTGCACAGGAATCCGTGCAGGGTTTGTGAACGAAGCGGAGGACGGGGGAGCGCCCGCTTTTGCACATCGAAATCCACAGGAGAATTCACAGATCCTCTGAGGATCTCCGCAACCTCTTCGAACTCAATCGGTTGAAGAGCCGTCCGGGAAGGGCAGCTTGCCCTCGGCGCTCGCGACGCCGGGCTCGAAGCAGCGCCGGCAGCGGGCTTCGTAGAGGCCGGCGGCGCCGACGACGACGCGCTCGGTGGACTCGACGAGGCGCTGCGTGCGGCTCGCCGGCTGGCCGCAGCGGACGCAGATCGCGCGCGTCTTGGTGACCTCCTCGGCGGCGGCCATCAGGGCCGGCATCGGCTCGAACGGGCGGCCGAGGTAGTCCTGGTCGAGGCCCGCGATGATCACGCGCTTGCCGAGATCCGCCAGCCGGCTCACGACGTCCACGATCGCGGCGTCGAAGAACTGGGCCTCGTCGATCCCTACGACTTCCGTGCGCGCGTCGGTCCTCGCGAGGACCTCGGCGGAGGTGGTGACGGCGACGGCCACGAGGCGCAGGCCGCCGTGCGAGACGACCTCCATCTCGGCGTAACGGTTGTCGAGGACCGGCTTGAACGCCTGGACGCGGCGGCGCGCGATCTGCGCGCGCGT
>JBDTTJ010000337.1:0-3429 GCA_039930645.1 Acidobacteriota bacterium | reverse complement strand
ACGTCTTTCATGCGGACGAGAGTACCCCGGTAACATGGGCGCGTGGCCGACCTCCTCGACCTCCTCGAGAAGACGAGCCGCACGTTCGCGCTCTCGATCCCCCCGCTGCCGGAGCCCACGCGGCGCGAGGTGACGGTCGCGTACCTCCTCTTCCGGATCGCCGACACGTTCGAGGACGCCACCCACTGGCCGCCCGCGGACCGCATCGCGGCGCTGGGAGATTTCGGATTTCTTCTGAAGAACGGGACACGGGCGGAGGCGGAGCGGTTCGGGCAGGCCTGGACGCAGGCCGGCGTTTCGCGTCACTCGGGTTACCGCGAGCTGATTGCCGAGACGCCGTTCGTCTTCGAGGCCTTCGCCGCTCTACGGCCCGAAGCGACGGCCATCCTTCGCGCCCATGTGGTCCGTTCGGCCGAGGGGATGGCGCGCTTCGTTGCCCGGACGGACGACCGGGGGCTGACGCTCGACTCCCTCGACGACCTCAAGGCCTACTGCTACACCGTGGCCGGCATCGTGGGAGAGCTGCTCACGGAGCTCTTTCTACTCAAAGAATCTTCTCTTCGAACACAAGCGCTCGAGCTCCGCTCGCGCGCCCGAGCCTTCGGCGAGGCGCTCCAGCTCGTGAACATCCTGAAGGACGCCGACGAGGACGCTGCCGAGGGACGCCGCTACCTGCCTGCGGAGGTCCCCCGCGCCGAGGTCTTCGCGCTCGCCCGGCGGGACCTCGACACGGCGGGGGAGTACATCGACGCGTTGCACGCCGCCGGCGCGCCGGCCGGGATCCTGGAGTTCACGGCGCTGCCGGTGGCGCTCGCCTGGGCGGCCCTCGCCAAGGTGGAGGAACGGGGGCCGGGAGCGAAGGTGGGTCGTCCGGAGGTGTTCCGCATCGCGCGCGGCGTGCGCAGCGCGATCGCGCGGGGCGAGCGCCCGCCCCTGTATGATCGAACGCTTTCGGGGGAGCCTCGATGACCCTTCTCGACACCATCGGCGGGCCGGACGACCTCCGGAGCCTCGACCACGAATCGCTCGCCCGCCTCGCGGCCGAATGTCGCGAGGTGATCGTCGAGACGATCACGAGATCGGGCGGCCACCTCGCCTCGAACCTCGGCGTCGTCGAGCTCACGCTCGCGATGCACCGCGCGTTCCACAGCCCGAAGGACCGCTTCGTGTGGGACACGTCGAACCAGTGCTACACGCACAAGCTCGTCACCGGGCGCGCGGGCGGCTTCGCGACGATCCGCAAGCCGGGCGGCCTCTCGGGCTTCGCGGAACCGATGGAGAGCGACCACGACACGTTCGCCGCCGGGCACGCGGGGACGGGCCTCTCCTTCGGGATGGGCCTCGCCGTCGCGCTCCAGGGGGATCCGAACGATCCGTACGTCGCCGTCGTGGTCGGCGACGGCGCGATGACTTCGGGAACGAGCTACGAGGCGCTCAACAACATCGTCCACATAAAGCCCAAGCGCCTCGTCGTCATCCTGAACGACAACGGCTGGTCCATCTCGGAGAACGTCGGGTGGATTGCTCACTGGCGGAACCGCTTCGAGCTCCACCCGGCCTACAAGCGCCTGACCGAAAAGGGGCACGGCCTCTTCAAGAAGCTCCCGAAGGGGGAGGAGGCCTGGGGCCTCGCGAAGAAGATCAAGAACTCCGTCGAGGGGCTCTTCTTCCCGAACCTCGTCTGGGACGAGCTCGGTTTCCACTACGTCGGGCCGATCGACGGCCACGACTTCAAGGAGCTCGAGGAAGCGCTCGCGCGGGCGAAGGAAGTTTCGAAGGACGGGACGCCCGTCGTGATCCACGCCCTCACGCACAAGGGGCGCGGCTACGACAAGGCCGAGGAGAACCCGTCGCGCTTCCACCAGCCCGGCACGCCCTCGCCTGCCGCCTCCACGGGCGGGGCCCCGACGTACTCGCAGGTCTTCGCGAAGACGCTCCTCACGATGATGGAGACGGACCCGAAGATCGTCGCGATCACGGCCGCGATGCTCGAGGGCACCGGACTCGGCGAAGTCCAGAAGGTGTACCCGGGCCGCGTCTTCGACGTCGGAATCGCCGAGGAGCACGCCGTCATCATGGCGGCAGGCATGGCAAAGGCGGGCTGGAGGCCCGTCGTCTCGATCTACTCGACGTTTCTCCAGCGCGGCTACGACCAGCTCATCCACGACGTCTGTCTGCAGAACCTGCCCGTGACCGTCTGCATCGACCGGGCCGGCCTCGTCGGGGACGACGGCAAGACCCACCAGGGGATCTACGACATCGCCTACACGCGGGGCATCCCGAACATGACGGTCGCCGCGCCGAAGGACGAGAACGAGCTCCAGCACCTCCTCTTCACGGCGATCGGGTCCGGCCGGCCCTTCGCGATCCGCTATCCCCGGGGCGCCGGGCTCGGCACCCCGCTCGACCCCGTCCTGAAGACGATTCCGGCGGGGAAGGGTGAGATCCTGTCGGTCGGCAAGGACCTGAACCTCCTCGCCTACGGCTCCATGGTGCCCGTAGCCGAAAAGGCCGCCGCTGCCCTGAAGGCGCTTGGCGTCGACTGTGGCGTTGCTAACGCTCGATTCGTGAAGCCTTTGGACGTTGAACTCGTGGGAAACCTGCTGGCTGCATGCCCCCGCCTTCTGACCCTGGAAGAGCACCTTCTCCAGGGGGGATTCGGGAGCGCGGTGCTCGAATTCGTCCATGCCGCCGGCCTGCCGTCCTCTGGAGTCCGTTCGCACGCGATCCCGGATCAGTTCGTCGAGCACGGCCCCCAGGCCTTTCAGCGGCGGCACTTCCGGTTGGATCCGGAGGGCGTGGCGGCCCGCGTCGGCGAGCTCTACCCGGGTCTCGTGGCGACGGACGGATCTGCCTCGCCGGCGCCGGCCGGCGTCCGAACGGCCGCCGAGCCCGTTCACTGGACCTGAAACTCACTCTGCGGAGGGGTTTGTCGCTTGACAGCCCTCCGGGGGGTCACTATGATTCGCGGGTTTCCCCGGGGACCGGCCCGGCGTTATCCGCCGTGTCGCGCCCGGAAATCGGCCTCCTTGTGGCCGGTTCGCCACTCGATAGTCCGTCATTCGACTCGCCCAGCGTTCCGAAGGAGTCTCGAAAGTCCCATGCCGACGATCAGCCAGCTCGTGAGAAAGGGCCGCGAAGCCGTCCGTTACAAGACGAAGTCGCCTGCCCTGCAGTCCTGCCCGCAGCGCCGTGGCGTTTGCACCCAGGTGAAGACGACAACCCCGAAGAAGCCGAACTCGGCTCTGCGGAAGATCGCCCGCGTGCGCCTCACGAACGGCATCGAGGTCACGACCTACATCCCCGGCATCGGGCACAACCTCCAGGAGCACTCCATCGTCATGATCCGCGGAGGCCGCGTGAAGGACCTTCCCGGCGTGCGCTACCACATCATCCGCGGGACGCTCGACGCCGTCGGCGTCGCGAACC
>JBDTTJ010000336.1:0-3483 GCA_039930645.1 Acidobacteriota bacterium | reverse complement strand
GTGCCGGGCCTGCCCGTCTTCACGATGGGCGACCACCTCCTGGGCAAGAAGCTCGTCGTGCGCTTGCGTTGCCGTTACGGCAGCGGGGTCGCGCTCGGCGTCGTGCCGACGAGCGACGAGACAGACTGGGCACGGTCGGGGATCTTCGAATGGACGGCGACGAGCGCCCGCTGACGGAGTCCGTGCCGCCCGTCCCGCCGTACCGGTGGACGCGCGACAACCGGATTCTCCTCGCGATCGGCCTCGCGCTCGGCGCGGCGTTCGCGGGCGGGTACGCGCTCGTCCTCAGGACCCGCGACCTCACGGCCGCCGCCGCGACGAACCGCGTCCTGCTCTTCGTCCTCTTCTACATCGTCGTCGTTCTCATCCTCGTGCTCCTGTTCGTCCTCGTCCGCAACGGAATCAAGCTCGTCCTCGAATCGCGGCGCGGCGTCTTCGGCTCCCGCTTCCGGGCGCGCGTCGTCGCGGCGTACGTCGGGCTCGCGCTGCTGCCGATCTCGCTCCTGATCCTTCCGACGACGGGCCTCCTGCAGAAGAGCGTCGAGCGCTGGTTCGCGCCGCCCGTGGAGAACACGATCCGCGCGGGGCGGCAGGTCGCCGATCTCGTGCGCGCGCGCTCCACCGCTCTCGAGCGCCGTACGGCCGACCGGCTCCTGCCGCGTCTCGCGGCCGCGCCCGAGAAGGACCTCGTCGCTCTCCTGTCGTCCGCCCGCGAGGAATCCGGCGTGGACTATCTCGAATGGAGGCGGTCCGGCGGCCCGCCGGTCGCCGTGAGCTCGCCGCGCTGGCCGATCCGCGACGTCGCCGACGCCGCAGCGGACTGGGTGGCCGACGCGACAGCGCGCGGCGTCTCGCGCCGGATCGAGGCGACGCACGACGGCGGGCAGACCGGCCGGTCGCTCTTCGCCTCGCCGTCCGGAACGCTTCTCGTCGGCACGTTCGAGCCTCCCGCCGAGGCCGAGCCCATCCGCGAGCTCGGTCGCGCGACCTCCGCCTACGCGATGCTGAAGGCCGAGCGCGCCTCGCTCGAGGCGATCCAGATCCTCCTCTTCCTCCTCCTCGCGTTCGTCGTCCTCCTCGCCGCGGTCTGGGTCGGCCTGCTCCTCGCGCGACGCGTGACGCGCCCGATCGGAGCGCTCGCGGCCTCGGCGCGCCGCGTCGGCGCGGGCGACTTCGACGCGCTCGTCGAGGTGGAGGGCGGAGACGAGATCGGCGCGCTGTCGCGCGCGTTCAATGCGATGACCTCCGAGCTGAGGCGGCGCCGGGCCGAGCTCGTCGCCGCGAACGCGGAGCTCGAGGCCACGAACCAGCAGCTGGACGAGCAGCGCCAGAGGTTCGGCTCGATCCTCGAACGCCTGGACGCGGGCGTCATCGCGTTCTGGGAGGACGGCCGGCTCGCCTTCCTGAACGACACGGCGCGCCGCCTCCTGGACCGCGAGGGCGAAGTCGCCGTCGAGCGACTCGACGACCTCCTCGCACCCGCGTCGCTCGCCCCCCTCCGCGAATTCCTCTCCCGCGCACGAGGCGCCGGGCCGCGCGAGGAGACGCTCAAGATCGGCCGGCGCGTTCTCGAGGCGCACCTCGCGCAGGCGCCCGCCGGCTCGGGCGGCGCCGGCCCCAGCATCGTGACGCTCGAGGACACGACCGCCCTCGTCGCCGCCGAGCGAGCGGCCGCGTGGGAAGAAGCCGCGCGCCGCATGGCCCACGAGATCAAGAACCCGCTCACGCCGATTCGCCTCGCGGCCGAGCGCATGCGCCGCCGCGCGGCGTCCTCGGCCGATTCCGGCGACGGCCTCCCCCGCGTCGTCGAGGAGGGCGCCTCGACGATCGTCCAGGAGGTCACCGCCCTCTCGGCGCTCGTGGACACGTTCCAGCGCTTCGCGCGCCTGCCCGCGGCGGTCCTCGCGCCCACGGACATCGGCGCCGTCGCCCTCCAGGTCGCGAAGCTTTACGACGGCGTCAAGCGCGGCATCGCCGTGACTGCCGAGGCGCCGGACGGGCTCGGACCCGCGCGGGCCGACGCGGGGCAGCTCCGCCGTGCGCTCATCAACCTCGTCGACAACGCGGTCGCCGCGGCGGGGGAAGGCGGGCGCGTGCGGGTGGCCGTGGGCGTCGCAGAAGGGCGTGCCGTCGTGTCCGTGGAGGACGACGGCCCCGGAATCGCCGCCGCGGACCGCGAGCGCGTGTTCGACCCCGACTATTCGACGAAGGGCCGCGGCTCGGGCCTCGGCCTCGCGATCGTCGCGCGGATCGCGGCCGAGCACGGCGGCGCCGTGCGCGTGGAGGAGAATGCTCCTCACGGATGCCGATTCCTCCTCGAATGGCCTGCTGCGTGAGGCGCGCATGAGCGCGGCGCGCATTCTCGTCTGCGACGACGAGCCCGGGATCCGCGAGACGCTCGGCCAGATCCTCGGCGACGAGGGTTACGCGGTGGACACGGTCGGCCTCGGGCAGGACGCGGTCCGGCGGGCGCTCGGCGACGCGCCGCCCGACGCCGTCCTCCTCGACGTCTGGCTGCCGGACGTGGACGGCCTCGTGGTGCTCGACCGGCTCCGCGCGGGCGGATTCTCCGGCCCCGTCGTCATGATCTCCGGCCACGGCACGGTCGAGACGGCCGTCGGGGCCGTCAAGCGCGGGGCGGACGACTTCCTCGAGAAGCCCCTCGCCCTCGAGCGCGTCCTGCTGACCCTCGAGAAGGCGCTCGAGCGCACCCGCCTCGCGCGCGAGCGCGACGACCTCAAGCGCGAGCTCGCGAGCCGCGACGCACGGGCGGCCGAAGGGGAGCTTCTCCTCGGCGAGAGCGCCGCGATGTCGCGCCTGAAGTCCGAGATCGCGCGGGCGGGCGCCTCGGACGCGCGCGTCCTCATCACAGGCGAGAGCGGGACGGGCAAGGAGCTCGTTGCGCGGGCGCTGCACCGCGCCTCGCCGCGCGCCGCGGGTCCGTTCGTCGAGGTCAACGGCGCCGCGATCCCCGAGGAGCTCATCGAGAGCGAGCTCTTCGGCCACGTGAAGGGGTCGTTCACGGGCGCCTTCGAGGACCGCAAGGGCAAGTGGGAGCAGGCGGACGGCGGGACGCTCTTTCTCGACGAGATCGGCGACATGTCGCCCCGCACGCAGGCGAAGATCCTCCGCGCGATCCAGGACGGGAAGATCACGCGGGTCGGCGGCACGAAGACGATGACGACCGACGTGCGGATCGTCGCGGCGACGAACCGCGATCTCCCCGCGATGATCCGGGCCGGCGCCTTCCGCGAGGACCTCTACTTTCGCCTCGCCGTCGTCCCTCTCGTCGTCCCGCCGCTCGCCGAGCGGCCCGAGGACGTCTCGCTCCTCGTGGCTCACTTCGCGGAGTCGGTCGCCCGGAGGCGCGGGCGGCGCGCGAAGACGTTCGAGCCCGCCGCGCTCGACGCGCTCGCGACGCGCCGCTGGCCCGGCAACGTCCGCGAGCTTCAGAACCTCGTCGAACGCGTCCTCCTCATGACG
>JBDTTJ010000335.1:0-3487 GCA_039930645.1 Acidobacteriota bacterium | reverse complement strand
CCCGACGCCGACCCGGACTCCCTGAGACGCGCTCTAGCGCGGAAGAGCGAGCGTGAGGCTCACGTGCAGGAGAGCGACGAGGTCGCCCTCCGTCACGACGACGCCCTTGCGGTAGCCCTCCGGGCTTCCCGGCGGCGCGTAGACGCCCGGGATCGTGCGTGGCGCCACGAGCGCGATCGTGACCGCATGCGTTCCCTTCATCGACGTGTCCACCGGGACGATCGCCGTCGCGCGCGCCAGCTCGGTGGAGATCACGTTCCCGATCTGGATGTGGAGGACGTCGCGAACGGGGGAGCCGAGGAGCGGGATCTTCCCGACGAACGTCCCGATCACGGTGTTCAGGGCCGCGCCGAGGATCGGCCCGATCGCGTTCGTGCGGTCGACGAAGAGGCGCGCATGAAGGTTCACGTGGTTCGAGACCCTCACGGGGTCGCCGAAGAACGGGCGCCCGGACGCGTCCGGGGGCAGGTCGTCCGCGCCGACCGTCTGGCCGGAGGCCGCCCGGAAGGGCATGCGCGCCGAGGCGAGCGCCGTATTCGGCGCGGCCGCCGACGGAATCTCGAGCTGGAGGATGAGTGAGAGGTCCGTCGGGTGCCCGGCGTCGCCTGGCCAGCCGCTGTCGCGCACCTCGATCGACTCGAAGACGACCGCGAGGGTGGGGAAGGCGGGGACGGACGGGGGTTTCTTCTGCTTCGGACCCGGAGCAGGACCGGGAGATTTCCTGGAAGGTGAATGAGCGCGGGGCTTGCGCATCGGCTCTCCTCCTCTGCTTCGGCAGTGCCTCCGATTCTTTCACTTTCGAGGAAATTCCCCATTTCCCCGTCCGAAGCGCTCGACGCAGCGCCCGGGTCCGAAGCAAAGCTAGAATCCTCTTCCCTTTGAGGAGGATTGCGATGAAACGCGCCACCCTGTTCGTGCTCGCCGCTGCGGCCCTCGCCGCAGTCATCCCCGCCCGTTCGGCCGCCGCGAAGGAGCTCGCGGGCGTGAACATGCCCGAGACCCTCTCCGTGGGTGACAAGACGCTGAAGCTGAACGGCCTCGGCCTCCGGAAGAAGGCCATCTTCAAGGTCTACGTCGGCGGCCTCTACCTCGAGGCGCCCTCGAAGGACGCCGCGGCGATCCTCGCCTCCGACGGGGCGAAGGCCGTCCGGATGACGTTCCTGCGGGACGTCTCGAAGGGCCAGCTGAAAGACGGCTTCGTAGAGGGCTTCGAGGCCAACGCCAGGGAAAAGGCCGCCGCCCAGAAGGCCGCGATCGAGAAGTTCTACGGGATGATCCCGGACATGAAGGAGACCCAGACACTCTCCTTCTCGTACCTCCCCGGCAAGGGGACGATCGTCTCCCACGGCGACAAGGAGCTCGGCGTCATCGAGGGCAAGGAGTTCGCCGAGGCCCTCTTCGCGCTGTGGCTCGGGCCGAAGCCCCCTTCCGAGGACCTCAAGAAGGGAATGCTCGGTTGACGGGCGGCGCCTCGCTGCAGAGCCTTCTCACCGAGAAGCGCTTCGATCTCGTCGAGACCGTTTTCCAGGAGGCGCTCGCCGACCCTCTCCTGAACGAGGAGACGATCCTCGCGGCCTTGCGCGGGTTCGCGCGCGCGGGCCAGAAGCCGCGCCTGCAGGCTCTCGCGGGCGCGGCGGACGCGGCCCTCAAGAAGTCCAAGGACCCCGACGCCCCGAGGCTCCGCTGGACGATCCTGAAGGAAGCCGTCCGGGCCGGCGCGACGCCGTCGACTCCCGACGGCTTCCACCGCCTGTTCGAGGACGTCCTCGCGGCCGCATGGCCGGAAGCCGCGTCGCTGACGAGCCTCCTCGGCCGATTCAAGTTCCGCGAGGCGAAGGACCCGCTCGACGGCCTCGCCCGCGCCGAAAAGGCCGAGGCCTGGCTCCCGTTCGAAACCGGCAAGGTCTTCGCGATGGCCGGACGCGGCGCCGGTAAGGTCGTGGAGACGAACTTCGCGCTCAACGTCGTGCGGCTCGACTTCGAGTCCGCCAAAGGTGTCGCGGTCCCGATCGGAATCGCGTCCCGGCAGCTCGTCTCGCTTCCGCCGGGCCACTTCCTGAACGAGAAGTTCACGGCGCCGGACGCCCTGCGGGAGCGCGTCGTCGGCGACCCCGGGGCGGCCCTGAAGCACCTCATCGACTCTTTCGGCCGCGCCCTGACGATGACCGAGGTCAAGGAGGCCGTGAAGGGCCTCGTAGCGGAGGACGCCTGGACCTCCTGGTGGACCGCCTCGAAGAAGAACCCCCAGGTCGTCGTCCATGGCAGCGGCAAGAGCGCGACCGTCGAGTGGTCCGACTCGGCGGACGCCGCCGACGCGACTCTCCTCGCGAAGTTCGAGCGAGCCGCCCTGAAGGACCGCATCGACCTCTTCCGGAAGAACCAGAAGCGCTCGACCGTCCTCGCGCTCGCGATGGCGAAGCTCCTCGTGAGAGACGCCGAGGAGCTCGAGGACCGGGACTCTGCCACTGCGTTCGAGATCGCCGTCCTCGTCGAGAAGGTGCCCGGCGTCACCCACGCGGCCGACGTCGAACGCCACGTCCTCGCGCGGCCGCTCGCCCTCCTCGGACGCCTCTCGGACCGGACGATCCGCGAGCGGGCGCTCGAGATCCTCGTTCGCGAGAACCCGGCGGAAGCCCCCGTCGTCCTCGCGGAGTGGATGTTCAAGGAGGAGGACGGGCGGACGATCGAGCTCATCGACCGGAAGCTCGCGGAGATCGACCCGTCGACGCGCGAGCGGACCCTCGACAAGCTCCTCAAGAACCCGCGCTCGGGGCCGCGCGCCTTCGTGTGGTTCGCGCAGCGGTCCGCGACGGACGACGCGTTCCGGGCCCGCCTCAACCCGAACGTCCTCGGCCGGCTTCTCGACGCGATCTCCTGGGACGAGCTGGGGGGCCTGCGCACGAAGGTGCGCGAGATGTTCGACCGCACCGGCCTCGTGGCGGGCTGGCTCGTGAAGCAGGCCTCGGTGGAGGAAGCACGCTCGTTCCTGGCCGGGCTCTCGCGCCACCACGAGCTCGAGCCCTTGCGTCGCGACGGCCTCCTCGCGGCCGCCGAGATGCGCTTCAAGGACCTCCGCAAGGCGGAGGACGACACGTTCTTCGTGACGGCGGCGGCCATCGAGAGAAAGCGCGCCGAGCTCGACGACATCCTGAAGGTGCAGATTCCCGAGAACACGAAGGGGATCGCGCTCGCGGCGGCGGAAGGCGACCTCTCGGAGAACTTCGAATACAAGGCCCGGCGCGACAAGCAGCAGCTCCTCTCGGCCCGCGCCGGCAAGATCCAGGAGGAGCTTCTGAAGGCCCGGGCGCTGGATCCCGCGACGATCGACACGACCGAGATCCGCCCCGGCGCGCGCGTGACGCTGGAAGGCCCGAAGGGAAAGAAGACCGTCACGCTCCTCGGCCCGTGGGACTCGAAGCCGGACGAGGGCGTGTATTCGTACCTCTCCGAGCTCGGCAAGCTCCTCCTCGGGAAGACGGCCGGCGAA
>JBDTTJ010000334.1:0-3507 GCA_039930645.1 Acidobacteriota bacterium | reverse complement strand
TCGTGGACGAGGTCGCCGTCCTCGAGCTCGAACACGAACTCTCCCGTGGACTCGGGCGCCGCCGGAGCGTCCGGTACGGCGGAGAAGGACGGCGGCGGCGGAATCGGAGCAATGGGCGCGGCGGGCGCCCGGCGCGAGCCGGTCACCTCGATCGGCGGCACGTCGAGCGGGGCGCTCACCTCCAGCGACGCCGGCTCGGAAACCGGCGGCGCGGGACGAGGCGTCTCGTCGGCCGGTGCGGCGGGTGTGGGCCTCGCGCGTCGTCCGCTCGTCTCCATCGACGGGGGCGGGATTGCGGGGCGCTCGCGCGAACCGCTGCGCTCCACTCCGCGCCCGAGCGACGGGTCCAGCTGCGCGAGGCGGGTACGGAACTCGGGCGAATCGGGAACGAGCTTCAGGAGAGTGCGCAGTCCCTCCGCCGCGTCGCCGATCCGGTTCTGCTTCCTGTGGAGGTCCACGAGCGCTGAACGAAAGCGGATCACCGCGGCCTGATCGCCCGCGGCTTCCGCCACGTGGATGACCCGAGAGAGAACGTCCTCGCGGTCGAGGGAGGCCTCGGCGAGCGGCACGAGGATCCCGAGGGCCCTCTTCGCCTCGCCCCGGCGCATGGCCTGGTCCGCGAGCGCGGCGGCGGCTTCGAACGTGAGCGTGGCGGTGCCGCCCGCCTGCTGCACGCGCACGGCGAGCTGGAGGACTTCCTCGCTGGACGCCTCGATGGCCTGCGCCTTGCCGAGCCACTCCTGCGCGTCCTTCAGGTCGCCGTCCTGGAGGGCGGCCTCGGCCGCGAGCAGGAACAGGGGCAACGAGCGCGGCGTCGTCTCGAGCGCGCGCTTCACGAAGAGGCGAGCCTCCTTGGCGCGCGACGCCGAGACGAGGAGGGGAACGAACGACCGGAGGACCTCGACGTTGTCCGGCGCCATCTGCAGCGCCTTCTCGTAGACCTGGACCGCCTCGTCGAGGGCGCCGCGGTCCCTGAGGAGCGCGGCGACGACCGTGTACTCCTTGAGCGCGTCGGACTTGCGGCGCGCCTGCGTGAAGAAGTCCGCGAGCTTGACGTGCAGCTGGATGTTCTGCGGGTCGATCCCCACCATCTTCTGGTAGATGCCGATGGCGCCGATCGCGTTGTCGTTCCGCGCGTGGTAGTCGGCGAGAACCTGGTACTGGCTCTTGGCGTCCGTCGTGAGCCCCTGCTTGGCGTACAGCTCGGCGAGCCGCTCGTAGACGTCGAGGCGCGCGGGGTCGAGGCGGTTGATGCGCTTGTAGATGGCGATGCCGCGCAGGAAGAAGCCGTCGCGCGCGAAGTGCTCGGCGATCCGCGTGAGGTACGGGATTGCCTCCTCGTTGCGGTTGAGGCGCGTGTAGAGGTCGCCGACCTTGTTGAGGATGTTGATGTCGCCCGGCGCCTCCTCGAGGACCTTCAGGTAGTCCTTCAGAGCCGAGTCGACCTTGCCCTTCTGGAGGCTCTTCTCCGCCGAGGCGAGGAGAGCGGCGCGATTCGTTCCGGCCATGCGTCAGGCCGCCCTGGACGCCCCGGCGCGGCGGCGCACGAGGACGCGTTCGAAGGTGAGACGGTGCTCCGGGCTCGGACCGTGGCGCCTCAGCGCCGCGAGGTGCTCCGGTGTCCCGTAGCCGCGGTGCGACGAGAAACCGTAGAACGGGAAGACCTCGTCGAGCTCGTCCATGCGGGCGTCGCGCGCGGTCTTGGCGACGATCGACGCCGCGGCGATGGCCGCGATACGCGCGTCGCCCCGGATGAAGGCGCGCTGAGGGACGTCGAGGCCGGGCATGTGAACCGCGTCGAAGAGGACGAGGGACGGCCTCGCTCCGTCGCGCGCGAGGTTCTCGAGGGCCCGGCGCATCGCGAGAAGCGTCGCGTCCACGATGCCGAGCGCGTCGATCTCGGCGGCCGTCGCCGCGCCGACCGCGGCCCCTGCCGCCGAGGCGCGGATGCGCACGTCGAGGTCCTCGCGAACCTCGGGCAGGAGAGCCTTGGAGTCGTCGAGGCCGAGAAGCGGCACCGGCCCCTCGAACGCGACCGCGCCCGCGTAGACCGGTCCCGCGAGGCAGCCCCGCCCGACCTCGTCGACGCCGGCGATCAGGAGGTGGCCCTCGGCTCGCGCGTCGTCCTCGATCCGAAACAATGCAGAGACACGTTTTCTCTCAGACCCCAGGTCGCATGCATTCCGGCCGGCGCCAGGTCCCATCGTGCCTCAACTGTACCCCGCCACGGGACGGCCCGCGGCGGGGAGTATGGAGCCTAGTTGTCGCGCTTCTCGGCGATGCGAGCGGCCTTGCCGCGGCGCGCGCGGAGATAGTAAAGCTTCGCGCGGCGTACCTGTCCGTGGCGCTCCACTTCGATGCGCTCGAGGACGGGAGAGTGCACGGGGAACGTGCGCTCGACGCCGACACCCTGGGAGATCTTGCGAACCGTAAACGTCTCCCTCACGCCGCCGCCCTTGCGGGCGATGACGAGGCCCTGGAAGACCTGGATGCGTTCCTTCTCGCCTTCCTTGACCTTGACGTGGACCTTGACCGTGTCGCCGGGAGCGAACGGGGGAACATCCGACCTGAGTCCGGCCTTCTCGGCCATCAGAAGCTTGTCCGACATCGCGGAACCTCCAACACGAAACTGACGGGGGGAATCAGGCAGGGACACGTACATCCGCACCCCGGAAAGTTCGCCCGTAGCGGTCGATTCTACGTGGATCGCGGCCGGGCCGCAAGTCGCTCAAGGTAGGCCCTTTCCTCCGCTGAGAGGGGGGCTTTCTCGAGAAGATCGGAACGGCGCTTCCACGTGGCCTCGAGCTGCTGCTGACGCCGCCAGCGCCGGATCAGCTCATGGTGGCCCGAGAAAAGGATGTCCGGCACGGCGAGACCCCGGAACTCCCGCGGCCTGCTGTAATGCGGGTGGTCGAGGAGGCCGTCTTCGAAGCTGTCCGCGCGAACGCTCCCCTCGTCGCCGACGACGCCGGGCACGTAGCGCGAAACGGCCTCGACGATCGCGAGCGCCGCGACCTCCCCGCCGGAGAGGACGAAGTCGCCGAGCGAGATCTCCTCGTCGAAAAGGCCGGCCTCCCGCGTGCGCTCGTCGACGCCTTCGTAGCGGCCGCACACGAGGGCGACGCGCGGCCGCGCCGCGAGCTCCTTCGCGACGGTGGCGTCGAACCTCCGTCCCTGCGGGGAAAGGAAGACGACGTGCGGCGCCGCGGCTCCCGTTTCGCTCCGCAGCGCGTCCACGGCCGCGAAGATCACGGGAGCGGTGAGGACCATTCCGGGGCCGCCGCCATAGGGTTCGTCGTCCACCTTCCGGTGGGTGTCGTCGCTGAAATCGCGCAGGTCCAGGACGCGCAGGTCGAGAAGCCCGGCCCCGACCGCGCGGCCGACGAGCGACTCGTCGAAGGGCGAGGCGAAGAACCCCGGAAAGAGCGTGACGACGTCGAAACGCATGGCGGCCTAGTCGAGGAGTCCCGGCGGCGTATCGAGGACGACGCGCTTGCCCGCGACGTC
>JBDTTJ010000333.1:0-3511 GCA_039930645.1 Acidobacteriota bacterium | reverse complement strand
TCTCGATAAGCGTCGAGCCGAGCGGCAGCGCGGCGGCCGCCTCGCGGACGTTATCGGCGGACTTGAACGTGAGCATGCCCGAGAAGCTCACGAGGTAGCCGAGGGCGAGCGCCCTCTCCCCCGTCGCGACGTCCGCGCAGAAGGAGTGGAAGACGCCGCGCGGCTCCTCGGGCGTGCCGGGGTACTCGGCTTCGAGGATCGGCAGGAGGTCGGCCTCGCTGAGCCGGTTGTGGAGGAGGACCGGGAGGTTGCGGCTCTTCGCGAAGCGCAGCTGTGCGGCCACGGCGCGCTTCTGCACGTCGCGCGGCGAGTGGTCGTAGTGGTAGTCGAGGCCGATCTCCCCCACGGCGACGACCTTCTTCGACGCGCAGAGCTCCTCGAAGAGCGGGACGTCCCTGTCCTCGTCGAACTCCTTGGCTTCGTGGGGGTGGAACCCCACGGCCGCGTACACGCCCTCGAAGCGCTCGGCAATGTCCACGGCGCGGCGCTGGTCCTCGCGGTCGGTCGAGGGGACGAGGATGCGAGTGACGCCCGCGTCGTTCGCGCGCGTCACGAGGAGCTTCGCCTCGTCGGCGCGCGGCGCGCGGGGCGCGCCCTTCAGGTCGCCGCCGTCGAAGACCATCGTCAGATGGCCGTGCGAGTCCGCGTACTCGGCCGGCATCAGCGTAAGAGCGGGCCGGGGAGGGCGGGATGCCGGGAGTAAAAGTCGACGATCGCGGCCCAGGCCTCGGCGCCCCCCTCGGCGAAGGAGATGAGACCGAGGTCCTCGGGCGCGATCGCGCCCTCGTCGACGAGGAACTGCCAGTTGACGAGCTTCTCCCAGTAGGCGCGCCCGACGAGGACGATCGGGAGGTTCTTCATCTTCCCGGTCTGGACGAGCGTCAGCGTCTCGAAGAGCTCGTCCAGCGTCCCAAAGCCGCCCGGGAAGGCGACGAGGGCGCGCGCCCGCATGAGGAGGTGCATCTTGCGGGTGCCGAAGTAGTGGAACTGGAAGCAGAGCGACGGCGTGATGTACGGGTTCGGAAACTGCTCGTGCGGGAGCTGGATGTTGAAGCCGACCGTCTTGGCTCCGACGTCCCACGCGCCGCGGTTCGCGGCCTCCATCGCGCCCGGGCCGCCGCCCGTCGTGACGACGAAGTCGCACATGCCGTTCGCCTGGCAGGTCGTCGAGACGATTCGCCCGAACTCCCGCGCCTCCGCGTACCAACGGTCGCCTTCCTTCAGGCGGGCGCCGCCGAAGACCACGACCGTCGTCCGGACGCCTTCCTGGTCCAGCTGGAAATCGGCCTTCTCCAGCTCGAGCATGAGGCGCACGCCGCGCAGCTCGCGGCGCGCGAGGAATCCGAGGTCTTCCTGCGCGCGCGTGTACGTCGGCGAGGCGAGGATCTTCTCGAGGTTCGCCCTCGCGGCCGGGTCGGCCGGCACCTCGGACGAAGGCACACGGGCCATTACTTGACCTTCGCTCCCGAGGGGACGGACGGATCCACCATGAGGAGCGACGGCTCGCCCGTCTCGGGGATCGTCGCGGCGAGAATCATCCCGTTCGACTCGACGCCCATGAGCTTCGCGGGCGCGAGGTTCGCGACGAAGATGAACTTCTTTCCGACGAGCTGCTCGGGCGTGTAGGCCAGCGCGATCCCGCCGACGATCGAGCGCGTCTCCTCGCCGATCTTTACCGTCATCTTCATGAGCTTCTTCGACTTCTCGACCTTCTCGGCGGCCATGACCTCGCCCACGCGGAGGTCGAGCTTCAGGAAGTCGTCGATGGGGATTTTGGCTTCGGAGGGAGCGGAAGAGGAAGAGAGATTCTTTGAAGGTGAAGAGGGTGAGGCCGTCGGGGCGGGATCCGGCTGCGTCGCGAGCGGCGCCGTTGCAAACGGCGATGCGGTGGCAGCGGCAGAATCAGCCGACACACCCTTCGAAGAATCTTCTTTCTTGCCTTCGTCAGTCACGGATTTCTCCTTCGAAGCAAAATATTCTTTCGCGTCCGCCCTCGGGAACAGCGGCGGCGCCTGCGGGAGCGAGGCGTTCAGCGGGAGGCCGCCCCACGCGAGATCGGATTCACGGACGTCTTCGGCGCGCTTGTCGATGCCGAGCCGGCGGAACACCTCCGTCGTGGTGCGCGGGGCGATCGGCGCGAGCATGCAGGCCGCGACGCGGAGGCCTTCGAGCGTCGCGAAGTGGATGCGGTGGAGCGCGGGGGTGACGCCTTCGGCTTTCGCCTTCTTCCACGGCTCCTTCGCGGCGATGTAGCCGTCGATGCGCGTCACGAGCGTCCGAACGGCCCCCGCGGCGTCCTGCAGCCGGTACCCCTCGAACGCGGACGTCCACGCGGAGACCGCATCGCGCGCGGCGGCCTGGATCTCGTTGTCGTCGCAGGCCTCTGCGGGCGTTTTCCCGCCGAAGGCGTCGCCGGCCATCTTCACGGCGCGCGAGAGCGTGTTCCCGAGGCCGTTCGCGAGGTCAGCGTTGTAGACGGAGAGGAACTCTTCGTCGGAGAAGCTCGAGTCCTGGCCGAACGACATCGCGGCGAGGAAGTGCCAGCGCAGCGCGTCGACGCCGAACGCCGCAACGAGCTCGTCGGGCCTGACGACGTTGCCGACCGACTTCGACATCTTCCGCGCGTCGCGCAGCCACCAGCCGTGACCCACGATCTGGCGCGGTACGGGCAGCCCGGCCGACATCAGGAACGCGGGCCAGTAGACAGCGTGGAAGCGGAGGATGTCCTTCCCGATGACGTGAATGCCAGGCCAGTAGCGCTCGTAGAGCGACATGTCGCTCGAGCCGAGGCCAAGCGCCGTGACGTAGTTCACGAGCGCGTCGAGCCAGACGTAGACGACGTGGCCGGGCCGACCCGGAAACGGGAGGCCCCACGAGATGGATGTGCGCGAGACGGAAAGGTCCTTGAGGCCGGCCGCGACGAAGGAGCGGACCTCGTTGAGGCGCGACTCGGGGTAGACGAACGGCTTGCCGTCCACACCCTCGTCGTAGAGCTTCAGGAGGCGGTCGCCGTACTTCGAGAGGCGGAAGAAGACGTTCTCTTCCTTCTGGAGCTCGAGCTTGCTCCCGTGCACGGGGCACGTGCCGTCCACGAGATCCTTCTCCGGATAGAACGCCTCGCAGGGCGGGCAGTACCAGCCCTCGTGCGACGCGGTGTAGAGGTCGCCTGCGGCGTCGAGACGCCGGATGATCTCCTCGACGCCCTTGCGGTGCCTCGGCTCGGTCGTCCGGATAAAGTCGTCGTTCGCGATCCCAAACGTCTGCCAGAGGTTCTTGAAGGTGGGTGCGTGGCGATCGGCAATGACGATGGGGGCGACGCCCTCCTTCTTCGCAACCTTCTCGATGTTCTGGCCGTGCTCGTCCGTGCCCGTCAGCATCCGCACGTCCTCGCCGCGCAGGCGCCAGAAGCGCGAGAGCGCATCCGTCACGACGGTCGTATAGAGATGCCCGATGTGGGGCCGGTCGTTGACGTAGTAGATCGGGGTCGTGAAGTAGCGGGCCGCCATGAACT
>JBDTTJ010000332.1:0-3522 GCA_039930645.1 Acidobacteriota bacterium | reverse complement strand
TCTCGCGGATGATCGCCTCGGTGAACGCGCCGGCCGCCGTCGAGAGGCCGATCAGGACCGTGGCTCCGACGCTCGTGATGACGTCCGCGAGGCCCACCTCCCCGCGGTGGGTGCGCGGCCAGCCCGCGACGTCCTCCGCCGCGCGCGCGTAGACGCGCTGCTCGGCCGTCAGGCCGGCGCGCGTGTGAAGGAGAAGGCCGTCCACGTCCACGATCCAGAAGCGCCGCCGCGCCTCGGCGTCCGTCAGGCCGTCGGCGACCATCGCCGCGCGCAACGTGTCGGCCACTCCGATCGCGGCAGAGCCGGCCCCGAGAAAAACGATCGTCTGCTCGTGGAGGCCCTTGCCCGCGACGCGCGTCGCCGCAAGGAGCGCGCCGAGCGCGACGGCCGCGGTGCCCTGGATGTCGTCGTTGAACGTGAGGAGCGAATCGCGATAACGGTTCAGGAGCGGCCGCGCGTTCGGCGTCGCAAAGTCCTCCCACTGGAGGAGCGTCCCCGGCAGCTCCTGCTTGACGGCCTCGACGAACCGGTCCACGAACGCGAAGTACGCCTCGCCCGAGACGCGCTTCTGCCGGCTGCCGAAGTACTGCGGGTCGTCGAGCAGCTCGGCGTTGTTCGTCCCCACGTCGAGGACGATCGGGAGCGTGCGTGCGGGAGGGACGCCGCCGATGAGCGTGTAGAGCGTCAACTTGCCAATCGGAATGCCGAGGCCGCCCACGCCCTGGTCGCCGATGCCGAGGACGCGTTCGCCGTCCGTCACGACCACGACGTCCACGTCGACCTCGGGGTTTGGCCGATTGCGCAGGAGCTCGGGGATCGAATCCCGCATGTCGTAGGGAATGAAGAGGCCGCGCGGGCGCCGGTAAATGTGGCTGAACTGCTGGCACGCCTCGGCGACGACGGGCGTGTAGACGATCGGCAGCATCTCTTCGATGTGGGCGAGGAGAAGCCGGTAGAAGAGGATCTCGTTCGTGTCCTGCAGCGCGCGCAGCTGAATGTGACGCCCGAGAGGCGTGCGCTTGGCAAGGTGCGCCTCGTAAGCGCGGACGAGCTGGTCGTCGATCGTCTCGATCTGGTGCGGCAGCAGGCCATGGAGGCCGAGGCGAGCTCGCTCGGCGGCCGTGAACGCCGTTCCCTTGTTCCACGCGGGAGACTGGAGGAGCTGCATCCCACGCAGCCCGTCCGGGCGCCTGTGCGCAGAGCTGGAGTTCGGCATGGCGGCTTACGTTAACCCGGAAAGGAAGGGCCGGGTACGCGCGCGGGTTCGAGAATCGGAATCGTTCTCGATCGGGATGATTGGACTCGCTTCGTCAAAGAGCGCAACATCTTCGGCAAGTCTTCAGGAAGGTCTTCCTCGGGGAGTTGCCGTTGGCCTCGTTCGAACTCCCGATGGAAGAAGGGAGTTCCTTATGCGCCGCACGCTTCCCGCGTCCGTGTCGCTTCTCGCGGCAACGCTTCTCGCCCTCTGCCTTTCCGATTTTCGCCCCGCAACGGCCCAGAGCTGGCCTATGTACCAGGCGAATGCCTCGCACACGGGCTACATGCCGGTGTCGCTGGAGCCGGGGCAGTTCTATGCCCGCTGGAGCAAAGGCATCGGCGTCGTCCCCGGCGGGACCCTCTCCGTCAACCCCGTGGCCGCAGGGGACGGCAGGGTCTACGCGTCGCTCAGGATCTACTTCAATGTCGTCACGCAGCTCTTCGCCCTCAGCACGACCGACGGCTCGACGCTCTGGAGCAAGGACTTCGGAGACCTCTTCTCGGTCAACCCCCCGTCGTACGTGAACGGCATCGTCTACCTGCAGACGTGCAATCACACCCCCGACACCTGGCTCTGGGCGTTCGACGGGGGGTCCGGCGCGAAGCTGTTTCAAGTTCCGCATACGGCGCAGTGGGAGAGGTACTACGCGCCGACGGTGGTCGACGGAAGGGTCTATGTCAACGGCGGGTATTACGGCGGCATGTACGGGTTCAGGGGGTCGAACGGCGAGCAGCTCTGGTTCGCCAACGATCTCCCCTTCTACGACGAGTGGGCGCCCGCGGTCGATGGGTCGCGCGCCTATGCCTATCTGGGCAGTTATGCCCCCGGCCTCTACATCAAGAAGCTCGTGGACGGTACGGATGCCGAGCCGGTGAGCTTCATCCCCGATCCGGACTTCGAGTGGAATGGCTGGAGCATGGACCAGGCGCCGGTCCTTGGCGGCGCCGGCGAGGTCCTTGCCATCAACCCCGGGACATTCCAGCCCGGCCGCGTGATCGCGTTTGATCCCTCGAGTGGCACGATCGCCTGGCAACTGAAGGACAAGTACACCGGCCAGCCGAGCGTCGCGGGGGGCCGCATCTACGTCGTGAACAACGGCGGCCTCTCCGTCCTCGATGAGAGCCTCCACACCCTCCTCTGGTCCTGGATGCCCCCTCCACCGCCGGTGGCGAGCAAGAGAACCATTACCCAGCCGATGATCGTGACCGACACGCACGTCCTCGTCTCGACGGAGGACATGGTCTACGCGATCGACCTGACGACGCACGATGCCCTCTGGTCGTTCGCGGCTCCCAACGCGAAGCTGGCGATCGCGGACGGGACGCTCTTCGTCGCCGGGGGCAACGGCTTCCTGACGGCGATCGCGCTCACCTCCAATGTGAAGCCGACGTCGATCAACCCGAACACCGGTCCCTCCATCGGCGGCACGCCGGTGACCATCACGGGATCCGGTTTCCAGGCGGGGGCGACCGTCACGTTCGGCGGGAACCCCGCGACCGTCACTTCGGTTACGCCGTCGCAGATCCTGGCGACCACGCCCCCGCACGCACCCGGTCCGGTCGACGTCGTCATCATCAACCCCAACCTCGAGCAGGGGCGTCTCCTGGGCGGCTTCACCTACACCTCCTGCGGCGCGACGGCGCCGACGGCGGTGGTGAGCGGGACCGCGACGATCTGCTCGGGATCCTCGACGAACCTGTCCGTCGCGCTGACGGGGACGGGGCCGTGGAGCCTCTACTGGTCGGACGGGTTCGTCCAGAGCGGGGTGGGGGCGAGCCCGGCGACGCGCACCGTCTCCCCCTCTGCGACGACAACGTACACCGTAGCGACCGTCGCGGACGCGAACTGCGCGAGCACGGCTTCCGGGAGCGCGACCGTCACCGTGAACTCGATCCCTTCGGCGACCATCAGTGCTCCGTCCGCCCTCTGCCAGAACGCCTCGGGTCTCACCGCCTCAGTGCCGGACGCAGGCGCGGGTGCGACGTACACGTGGGGAATCACGAACGGGACGATCACCGCGGGCGCCGGCACGCGCTCGATTACGTTCGCTGCGGGAGTGGCCTCACCCCTCCAGCTCTCCGTGACCGTGGCACGCAACGGATGCAGCGCGAATTCGTTGGCCAGCATTCTGGTAACGGCTGCCGCGACCGCGACGGTGAGCGGCAGCGCCGCGATCTGCGCGGGGACTTCCACAACGATCCAGGCTGCCCTCACGGGCGTCGCGCCGTGGACGGTGACGTGGAGCGACGGCGTCGTCCAGAGCG
>JBDTTJ010000331.1:0-3560 GCA_039930645.1 Acidobacteriota bacterium | reverse complement strand
ATCGGCGTCCCGAAGACGGCGGCAAACCCCGCGCCGATCCCGCAAATCACGAGCCGCCGGCGATCCTCGTCGTTGAGGCGCAGGATGTCTGCGAAGAAACTCGTGATCGCAGCGCCGATCTGTGCGCATGGCCCCTCTTTTCCGACTGAGCCGCCGAACGCGAGCGTCACGACGGTCGCGAGGAGTTTCACGGGGGCGACCTTCCAGGGAATCCGGCCCGAGTCCCGGTGAATCGCCGCGATGACGGCCTCGGTCCCATGCCCGCGCGCCGATGGCGCGAAAGTCCGGATCAGGAAGACACAGACCGGAAGCGCGAGCGGGAGTAGCCAGGTGGGCGAGAAGCCCGCGGGCGTGTGGCGCTTTACGTAGTTATCCGAAGCGCCGAGCGCCCACAGGAACGCCCGCGTGCCGAAGCCGACGCAGAGGCCGGCCCCCGCTCCGAGCACCGCCCATTTCAGCGTACTGATGAGAAGAGCCGTGTGCTCCGTGTACCAGCGTGTTTCGTCCGCCAGCGCGGGAGGCGGCTCTTCGACGTCCACCGTCAGCGCGCCGTCACCACGAAGTGTGCGCGCCGGTTCTGGGCCCAGCCGGCCTCGTCGTGCTCTTTCGAGAACGGCCGCTCCTTGCCGTACGAGACCGTGCGGAGGCGCGTTACGTCGACGCCGAGGCTCGCGAGGTAATCGCGGGCGGTGGCGGCGCGCTTCTCCCCGAGGGCCATGTTGTACGCAGCGGTCCCACGCTCGTCGCAGTGCCCTTCGATCTTCGCCGTGACGGACGGATGTTTCTTCAGCCACGTCGCGTCGCCCGCGAGGACGTCCCGCTGGGCCGGTTCGATCGCGTGCCTGTCGAATTCGAAGAACGCGTCCTTGAAGTAGCCGCGGCGGTTGATCTCGTCCACGGACGACGGAAGGACGTCTTCGGCGACGCGTGGAGGTGCGGGTGTGGGCGCGGGAGTGGGTTCGAGCGTCACGACCGTGGGTGTCGGTGTCGGGGCGGGCGCCACGGTTTGGACCGGAGGCTTCGACGAGCAGGCTGCGGCGAGGAGGCCGGTGGCGGCGAGGAGGCCGGCCAGGCGGGGGCGGGGGCGGAGAAACATCAGAGGCTCCTTTCCCGGCGGAGTCTCCCGCGTTTTTGCTTTGAGGTCAAATCAATTCCCGTGCAACAATCGCCTCGGTGCATGACCGCGAGCGATCCCCCCAGGGCCTCGGCAGGGTGCTGGACTTCATGCGCCTGATCTGGGCGCTCGACCACGGCCTGCAGTCCCTCTCGAAACGGATGCAGAGGAATCTGGGGCTCACGGGCCCCCAGCGGGTCGCGCTCCGCGTCCTCGGCCGGCGGCCCGGAATCTCGGCAGGCGACCTCGCGTCGATTCTGCGGATCCACCCGAGCACGCTGACGGGGATCCTGAGCCGCCTCGAGGAGCGCGGCTTCGTGAAGCGGACCCGCGATCCGGAGGACGGGCGCCGGGCCCGTCTCTCCCTGACGCCCCGGGGGCGCGCCCTCGACATCCCCTCCGCCGGGACGGTCGAAGCCGCCGTCAAACGCGTTCTCTCGGGAGTGCCGGCGCACCGGCTGCGGCCCGCTGCCGATCTCCTCGCCGCCGTTGCGGCGGCTCTTCTCGAGGAGTCGGTGCCGCAAGGCCGGATCCGCAGGTCTTAGGGGCGCGGGACCCGCAGCCCCCCCGTGCAGGTGCTCTATCGGCAGAGCGCGGGTGGGCTCCTAGACTGGCCTCCACGGAGGTCCAAAACCATGAGAGGGCCCTTTCGAAGGACGTTCGTTCTGCTGGCCGTCACCGCCGGGCTCCTTTCCCCGGCGCGCGTTTACGCCGAGGAGAAGGAGGAAGGCCGTACCGGCACGTGGCTCAAGACCGCCATCGTCACAGACGAAAAGTTCTCCCGGGACGAGAAGACCGTCTTCGCGCCCGACGCCCCGGCGATCTACGCGATCTACCGCGTCGTCGCCGCCGGGCCCGCGAAGCTCAAGGCCGTCTTCTGGGCGGACGCGGTCGAGGGCCTCGATCCGAAGACGAAGCTGCTCGAGAAGGTGATGACGGTGAACGAGAAGGGCGAGTTCATGGGAGCCGTCCCGGCGCTGAAACCCGTGAACGGCTGGCCCGTCGGCTCGTACCGCGTCGAGTTCTACGTCGGCGAGGCGCTCTCCAAGTCGGTCTCGTTCAAGGTCGTGAAGAAGGCCGGCACACCCTGAACCGCGGTCGACGATGATCTCCCCGTCTTCCAGGATTACGCGCTCTATCCGCACCTCACGGTGGGGCGGAACCTCACGCTCGCCCTCGAGATGCGGCGCCTCTCCCGGGGCGAGATCGGCGCGGCGCACGGCCGAAACCGCGGAGCTCCTCGGGCTGACGGAGGCCTCCTCGAGATGGTCGAGCCGCTGGGCGACCGCGTGCTCCTGACCATCCGCCTCGGAGACCTGAGGCTGCGTGCCCTGACGCGGGTGCGGCCCGGGGTCGAGGCCCTCACGGTTCGCATCCCGCGCGAGAGGATCCACTGGTTCTCCGCCGCGACCGGCGACAGGCTCGCCGGCGCCGCCTGACCCCGCGCGAAAAGGCGCCCTCCTCCTCCATCGGCATCATTGACCGGCCTTTCCGAGGGGCCGATGATCGCCATATGGCGATGCACGCTCACCTCCCGCTCACGGACGCCGGCTGCGAAGAAGTCGCAATGCGCTTCCGGGCGCTGTCCGAGCCCATGCGCCTCAAGATTTTGAGGCGGCTGTTCCGGAGCGAGGCCTCGGTCGGCGAGATCCTCGAGGAAGTCGGCGGAACTCAGGCGAACGTGAGCAAGCACCTCGCGGTCCTGCACGGCTCGGCGCTCCTCGACCGGCGCAAGGACGGCACGCGCACCGTCTACCGCATCGCGGACCCGACGCTCCTGAAGATCTGCTCGATCGTCTGCGAGGGTGTCGAACGCGACGCCCGCGACAAGGCCAACGCCATCCTCGGACGTCCCAAGCGAGGCGGCCGCCGCTGAGCTCCGCCGCCCCTGCACCGCCCCGTCTCGTCGACGCCACCTCCGCCGCGCCCCGCGGGCCCGTCGTCACCGGCTCCCCCGCCGCGGAGGCCGCGTTCCTCGAGCGTCTTCGCGGCCGCGTGATCGGCGCGGGCGCCGTGATGCCTGGCCCCTCCGGCGACCTTCCGCTCCGGTACTTCGACTTCATCGCTTCCGGGCGTTTCCATCGCGACGTCGAGGACGAGCTGAACGAGCGCGTCCTCCCGTTCATGGCGAACACGCACACGGAGAGCAGCTTCACGGGCCACCGCATGACGGAGCTCTACGAGGGCGCGCTCCGGAAGATCGGGGCCTACGTCGGCGCGACGGAGGGCGACGTCGTGATCCCCGTCGGCTCCGGCTCCACCGGCGCGATCAACCGCCTCATCCACGTTCTCGGCCTCAGGCTCCCCGATCAGCTCGACGAACGTTTCGGCCTCGCGGCCCGGATCCCCCGGGACGACCGGCCCGTCGTCTTCCGGTCGCTCATGGAGCATCACTCGAACGACATCGCGTGGCGCGAGACGATCGGCGACTCCGTCTACGTGGAAT
>JBDTTJ010000330.1:0-3560 GCA_039930645.1 Acidobacteriota bacterium | reverse complement strand
TCTTCCGCTGGAAGGGCAAGGTGCAGCAGGACGCCGAGCTGCTGCTCGTCGTCAAGACGCTCGCCTCGAACTTCGAGGCCGTGCGCGGCGTGATCAAGGAGCTGAACGCCTACGAGCTGCCCGAGATCGCCGCATTCCCCGCCGCGATGGCCGACTCCGCGTTCGCGGCCTGGGTGCACGACTCGTCGACCGGCGACGCGAGCGACGACGACGAGGAAGACGAGACCGGCGAGGCGACGATCGATTGACCTTTGATTTGGACCGGCGGCGTGGGTTTTTGGGCCGCCCGGACACTCCCCGCGCCGCCATCTTCCTTACCCTTCCTCGGAGGTCCGATGCGCCGACTGCTTCCCTGCCTGATCCTCGCCGTCACCCTGCCCGGCGCGCCGCTGGCCGCCGACTCGGTGACGGTGCGGCCCGTCGCCGACACGTCGATTTACGAGGAGAACGGCGACGCGTCCGACGCGAAGGGCCCCGGGATCTTCGCCGGGCGTAACGCGCTGACGGCCATCCGCCGCGCGTTCGTGCGGTTCGACGTCGCCGCCGCCGTTCCCGCCGGCGCCACGATCAACGCGGCGCGCCTCGACCTCGTCCTCCTGAGCGGGAAGGGCAACCCGGTGGACATGAACCTGTTCCGCGCGACGGCCGCCTGGGGCGAGGGAACGTCCGACGCCGGGAGTCCCGGCGGCACCGGCGCGGCCGCCACGGCGGGCGACGCGACGTGGACGAAGCGGATCTGGCCCGGCACCGCGTGGCTCACACCGGGCGGGGACACCGCGGTCCTCTCGTCCGCGAAGATTCCCGTGCAGGTGACGCTCACGACTTACTCCTTCGGCCCCACCGCCGCGATGCAGGCCGACGTGCAGGGCTGGCTGGACACGCCGGCGACGAACTTCGGCTGGCAGGTGCGCGCCGACGAGCTGCAGGCGGCGCCGAGCGCGCGGCGGTTCGGCTCGCGCGAGGCCGCGAACCTCGCCGATCGGCCGTCCCTCACGATCACGTTCACGCCGCCCGGCGGCGGGCCGGGCAATCCCCCGCCCGCGGGCGACGTGCCGGCGCTCTCGCCGCGCGCTCTCGCCGCGCTCGCGGCCGCGCTCGCGGTCCTCGGCGCGCTCGCCCTGAAGCGCTAGACCCCCGACAGCGCGTTTTCGAGATCCGCGAGGATGTCCTCGACGTCCTCGATGCCCACCGACACGCGCACGAGGCCCGGCGTGATGCCGCGCCGGAGGCGTTCGTCGGGCTCGACGCTCGCGTGCGTCATCGTCGCCGGGTGCGAGATGAGGCTCTCGACGCCGCCGAGCGACTCGCCGAGCGAGCAGACGACCACGCGATCGAGGAGGCGCTTGGCCGCGGCCTCCGACCCGAGGTCGAAGGAGATCATCCCGCCGAAGCCGGTCATCTGGCGCCCCGCGATCGCGTGCCCCGGGTGCCCGGGCAGACCCGGGTAGTGGATCTTGAGCACCTTCGGGTGACGCGCGAGCCATGCGGCCACCGCGCGGCCGTTCGCGTCGTGGGCCTTCATGCGCACGGGCAGAGTCTTGATGCCGCGCGACACGAGGAACGAGTCGAACGGCGAGAGGATGCCGCCCGCGGCGTTCTGCGTGAAGCCGATCTTCGCGCCGTCCTCGGCGTCCGCGCAGATCACGGCGCCCCCCACGGAGTCGGAGTGGCCGTTCAGGTACTTCGTCGTCGAGTGGACGACGACGTCGCAGCCGAGAGCGAGCGGCTTCTGGAAGAACGGCGTCGCGAACGTGTTGTCGACGACGACGCGGATCTTCGCGCCGATCCGCGACCCTTCGGCCTTGGCCACGGCCGCGAGGGCGGCGAGGTCGGAAATCTCCATCGTCGGGTTCGTGGGCGTCTCGGCGAAGAGCATCCGCGTCTCCCGCGTGACGGCCTTCCGCACAGTCTCGGCGTCGGTCGTGTCGACGTACGCGAACGTGACGCCGAAGTTCGCGAGGACCTTGGAAAAAAAGCGGTACGTTCCGCCGTACGTGTTCTTCGAGACGAGGACGTGGTCCCCCGCCTTGACGAACGCGAGCATGAGCGTCGTCTCGGCGGCCATGCCGGAGGCGAACGCGTGGGCGGCGGCGCCGCCCTCGATCGCGGCGAGCTGCTTTTCGAGCGCGAGGCGCGTGGGGTTCTTCGTCCGCGCGTACTCGTAGCCGTCGCGGGGCTTGCCGAAGGCTTCCTGGACGTACGTGGACGTCTGGAAGATGGGGACGGTCACCGCGCCCGTGACGGGCTCGGGCTCCTGTCCCGCGTGGATGCAGGTCGTCGCGAAACCGGGCTTCTTTTCGTTGTCGGCCATGGGGCCGACTCTAGCAGCCGGAAATTGCAGCTGGGGGAAGGACCCCAGGTCCTTCCCCCAGACCCCCTACCTCGCCGGCCGCCGCTCGCGGTAGCAGTCGCGGCAGTAGACCGGCTTGCCGTTCGTGGGGTTGAACGGGACCTGGGTCGTCTTGCCGCAGGCGTCGCAGGTGACGTTGTAGAGCTGGCGCGCGCCGCCCTCGCCGAACCCGCCGGCCTTGCGCTTGTCGCGGCAGTTCTTGCAACGCTTGGGCTCGTTGGAGAAGCCCTTCTGCGCGTAGAACTCCTGCTCGTTCGCCGAGAAGATGAAGGGGGCGCTGCAGTCGATACAGGGGATGGATTTGTCCGTGTACATCAGAACTCCAGAGAGGGTCGCCGGCTTTAACCGGAAACCGAGGGTTGGAAATCGCGGACGACGCTCACCATCGAGCGGCGGACGCCGGGAACTGGCGAATGGAGCCGGTCGGAGAATTCAGGAAGGAGGGACGGGGCGTTGTTCCTGCTGCTGCCCCCGGGGCTGGAAATGGGTCTCGCCTCCTAAAGGAATCGATCCGACGAACAGACTTCACGGCCTTCGAAGGCATTGGGGCTGACCCTTGGGCTCTCCGGGCTGTTGTTAAGGGAATGAGAATCGAACCCATCAACAAAATCAAGCGAAAAAGAAATTGCGACGTCGTGTCAGCGGGATGCGTCGAGCCGCACGCTGTCGGCGAGCAGGTTCTTGCCCGCCCAGGCCGCCGCGATCAGGACCGCGGGACCGTTGATTTTCTCGACAGGGCGGAGCGTCATCGCGTCGACGACGTCCAGCGCCTCGATCGACAAACCGGGCTCCATTTCGAGCGCGAGGCGCACCGCCTTGAGGAGCCTGGCGGACTTCTTCTCGCCGAGGCCGTGGAGGAGCTGGCCCGCGAGGAGCGCGCGGAAGACGGCGGGGGCGGCGCCTCGTTCCTCGGGCGTGAGGTCCGTGTTCCGCGGGGCCGCGCGCAGGCCGTCGCGCTCGCGCGGCACGGCCTCGCCGAGGATCTCGGGGCCCGCGCCCAGCTCGCGCAGCCGCTCGACGGCGCCCACGTCTACTTCTTCGAGCCGCGCGGCACGTAGATCTGCGTCCCGCGGAACGGGCGGGTGATCTGAGCGATGAGGTCGTCGAGGTCGCCCTTGCGTTCGACGAAGTCGATCTCGTTCGTCTCGACGACGAGGAGCGGGCCGTCGCGATAGTGGTAGAAGAAGTAGTTGTAGGCCTCGACGAGCGA
>JBDTTJ010000329.1:0-3590 GCA_039930645.1 Acidobacteriota bacterium | reverse complement strand
GGCAACGTCGCGTAGTCGCCGCTCGTGACGACGAGATCGGACGCCGCGCGCGCGACGTCGGCCGAGCCGAGCCCGATCGCGATTCCGATGTTCGCCGCTTTCAGCGCGGGCGCGTCGTTGATGCCATCTCCCGTCATCGCGACGATCCGGCCGGCCTCGCGGAGCGCGTGGACGATCGTGAGCTTGTCCTCGGGCGTGACGCGCGCGAAGACGGCGGTCCTGCGCAGGTCCTCCCACCGGTGCTCCCGCAGGTAGAGAGCGAGCTCGGCCGAGTCGAGGCAGAGATCTTCCGGGCCTGCGATCGCAAGCATGTTCGCGACGGCCATCGCCGTGCCCTTCTGGTCGCCGGTCACCATGACGGTGCGGATGCCGGCGCCCCGCAGTTCCTCGATCGCCCCTCGGACGTTCGCGCGCGGAGGGTCGATGAGCCCCACGAGGCCCGCCCACGTGAGCGCGTCTTCGGCCGCTTCCGGGGCGTCGTCGGGGCTCATGCGCCGGTACGCGAGGGCGAGGACGCGGTGACCCGAATCGCCGAGAGCCCGAGCGGAGGCGAGCAGGCGCTCGCGGCCCGGCGCGTCCAGCGGCGCCTCGCCTCCTCCGGAGAGAACGCTCGTAGCGCGTGCGACGAGGCTCTCGGGAGAACCCTTGACGAACGACCAGAGCCGGCGTTCGCCGTCACGCGCCACGACGGACATGCGCTTGCGCTCGGACGAGAAGGCGATCGCGCTTACGCGCTCGAACTGCGAGGGGTCGACGCTTCCTTTTCCCGCGAGCGCGAGGAGCGCCCCTTCCGTGGACGAGCCGTGGACGTGCCAACCCTCGTGGGCCTCAAGCGTCGCGTCGTTGCAGACGGCGCCGATCTCGAGGAGGCGAATAAGATCGTCTCCCCAAGGCGCGGGTCTGCCGCCGTCGAGGAATTCTCCGGCCGGGTCGTAGCGCTCGCCCGTGACGTCGAGCGTGCGCCCGGGAAGGACGATCCGCGTCACCCGCATGACGTTCTCCGTCAGCGTGCCCGTCTTGTCCGTGCAGATGACCGACGTGCAGCCGAGCGTTTCGACCGAGGAGAGCCGGCGCACGAGGCTGTCGGCTTTCGCCATGCGGCGGACGCCGGCTGCCAGTGCGATCGTCGTGACCGCGGGGAGGCCTTCGGGGATGGCCGCGATCGCGAGGATGACGCCCGTCTCGACCATGAGCCAGAACGGACGCTCGCGCAGCAGGCCGAGGACGGTCACCAGGGCCGAGAGCCCGATCGCGAGGAGCGCGAGGCGGCGGCCAAGCTGCTCGGCCTGCTTCTCGAGCGGCGTTTCCTCGCGGCCCTGGCCTGCGACGAGCCTTCCGATGCGCCCCAGCTCCGTGCCGCCGCCGGTCCCGGTCACCACCATCCGGCCCGAGCCGCCGACGACCGTCGTGCCGGCCCACGCCATCGAAGCCCGGTCGGGCAGAGGCGCGTCGACGGGCGCCGGTTCCGGCGACTTCGCAACAGGAACGCTTTCGCCGGTGAGCGCCGACTCGTCAGCCTGCAGATCGTGCGCGATGGCGATCCGCCCGTCCGCGGCAACGATCTGGCCGGCCATGAGGACGAGAAGATCGCCGGGCCTCAGATCCTCGGCCGGGATCTCCAGCTCGAGGCCTCCCCGCACGACGCGCGCGGTGGGAGCGGAAAGCGTCCGCAGGGCGTCGAGGGCTCTCTCGGCCCGGAAGTCCGTGAGGAAGCCGAAGACGACGGAAAAGACCACCGACGCGGCGATCGCGAGCGCGTCGCCGAGGTGCCCCAGCGCGAGCATCACGCCGGTCGCGGCGATCAGGACCAGGATGACGCCGCCCTTCAGCTGGTTCCAGAAAATGCGCCAGGGGCCGCGGGCGTCGGCGTCGGGAGAGTCGTCGAGCGGCCGCTCGGGCAACGCGTCGGAGGAGAGGCCGCTCTCGAGATCCGTCCCGAGTTCCGCCGCCACGTCCTCGACGCTCTGTGCATGCCGGGCGAAGGCCGGCGCCAGGAGCGCGCTGGAGCGGGGGAGGGGCATGGCGGGGGACCTTTCGAGGAATCCCTCGGCAGGGTACTCCCGGGCTAAAGGTCTCCTGCGATGAGACATTTGCATCATGGATGCAGTCTCAAGAAAGGTGGAGCATAATGATCGTAGATGAGACTTAGTCTCAATCAGAAAGCGCAATCGATGCCCGCTTCAACCGCCGCCGCCGTCTCGACCCTGGCCGATCTCGTGCTGGGGCAGAGCGGCGTCCTGACCCTTCTCGATCTGCCGGAAGGCGACGCCCAGCGCCTCATGGAGCTCGGGTTCCTGCCCGGCAGCGTGATCGTGGCCGCCCGGAGCGCGCCCGGCGGGGACCCCCGCGTGTACCGCGTCGAGGGGACCGAGTTCGCGCTGCGACGGGACACGGCCGGGCACATCCACGTGGAAGCCTCTTCCATCGTCCGCGCGGCCGAGGAAGGGCGTTGAGCGCCGCCTCTCACTGCGACGGCTGCCCGGTCGCGGCGATTCCGATTCACGGCCACCGGCGGCTCGTTGGCCTCGTCGGGCCCCCGAACTCGGGCAAGTCGACGCTCTTCAACAGGCTCACGGGCCTGAGACAGAAGGTCGCGAACTACCCGGGCGTCACGGTCGAGGAACGCCGGGGCCGCGCGCGCCTCGACGGGGACACCGAGGTCGTCCTGATCGACCTTCCCGGCGTCTACAGCCTGACGCCACGCTCGGAGGACGAGCGCGTCACGCGCGACGTCCTCGCGGGGGAGATGGCGGGGCAGCAGAAACCCGACGCGATCCTCCTGATCCTCGACTCGACGAACCTCAAGCGCCACCTCGTTCTCGCGGCGCCGGTGCTCGCCCTCGGCCTCCCGACGCTCGTCGTCCTGAACATGGCCGACGAGCTCGAGGCGCGGGGCGGCTCCGTGGACCCCGCGGCGCTCGCCGAGCAGCTCGGCGCGCCCGTCGCGCTCGTGAGCGCGGCCAAGGGCGAGGGCATCCAGACGGTCTACGACTTTCTCAACGGCGCCGTCGGAGTCCCGCGTGCGATGGACCTGCCCATGCTCGCCGACATCCCGAAGTGCCGGCAGTGGGCCGTCCGCGTGGGCGATCAGGCCGGATACGCCGCGCCGGCGCCACCTCTCTGGACGCGGCGCCTCGACGCCGTCTTCCTGCACCCCGTGGCGGGGCCGCTCATCTTCGTCGCCGTCGTCGTCGCGGTCTTCCAGATGATTTTCTCGGCCGCCCGGCCCCTCATGGACCTCGTGGACGCCGCCGTGCGGGCGTCCGGCGCCTGGGTGGGCGCGCTTCTGCCCGCCGGGGCGTTCCGCAGTCTCGTCGTCGAAGGCGTCTGGGGCGGCGTCGGATCCGTCCTCGTTTTCCTCCCGCAGATCCTCATCCTCTTTCTCTTCATCGGCGTGCTCGAGGACTCGGGCTACCTCGCGCGCGCGGCGCTCATCGCGGACCGGACGATGCGCAAGGCCGGCCTGCAGGGAAAATCGTTCCTGCCTCTTCTCTCGGCGTACGCCTGCGCGGTCCCCGCCGTCCTCGCGTCCCGGACGATCGAGAACAAGCGCGACCGCATCGCGACGATCCTCATCGCGCCGTTCATGA
>JBDTTJ010000328.1:0-3620 GCA_039930645.1 Acidobacteriota bacterium | reverse complement strand
TCCGCGGCCCGGAGGGGACGTTTGTCGTCCCGTTCGACCGGAAGATCGACGCGCGCCTCGCGGTGCCGGACGGCAAGGACCTGAACGCGCCCGACGGCATCTTCGTCGAGGCCCGGATCACGGCGTACCCCGACGACAAGCGCCTCGCGCTCGCCGAGGTCACGGACCTCATCGGGTTCGAGGGCGACGCCGGCGTGGACGTCGAGGTCGTCGCCCGCAAGTGGGGGATCCCGCGGCAGTACCCGGAGACCGTCATCGCCGAGGCCGAGGCCTCCGTGCGCGAGATCGGCCCTGACGAAAGGCGCGAGCGGACGGACTTCACGGGCCGCACGATCGTCACGATCGACGGCGAGACCGCGCGCGACTTCGACGACGCCATCGAGGCCGAGGAGCTCCCGAACGGCGGGTTCCGGATCGGCATCCACATCGCGGACGTCTCGCACTACGTCCCGGTCGGGAGCGCGCTCGACGCCGAAGCGTACGAGCGCGGCACGTCCGTCTATTTCCCGGACCGTGCCATCGCGATGCTCCCCGAGCGCCTTTCGAACGACCTCTGCTCGCTGAGGCCGGACGAGGAGCGCCGCACGGTGTCGGCCGTCCTCACGCTGGACAAGCACGGGGAGACGGTGAAGAGCGAGTTCTACCGCTCGCTGATCAAGTCGCGGGCGAGGCTAACGTACACGGCAGTCGGAGATTTCCTAGAAGGTGAAGAGGGGGAGGGCAAGCGGCGCAGCGCGACCACCGCCGTGCCTCCGTCCGTATTACTTTCAAAGAAATCTTCCTCTTCTCTCTCTTCGCCAATCTCTCCCGAAGTCGGCCGCATGCTACATGTCGCGCGGCGCGCGGCGCACGCACTCCAGTCGCGGCGCGTGCGGCGCGGGTCGCTGGACTTCGACCTGCCGGACTCGGACGTGATCCTCGGCGAGGAGGGTGAAGCCGTCGCGATCCTGAAGGCCGTGCGCAACGAGGCGCACCGCCTCATCGAAGAGTTCATGCTCGCGGCCAACGAGGCCGTGGCCCGGCACCTCGTTTTCGTGCCGACGCCCGCGCTCTACCGCGTCCACGACCGGCCCGACGAGACGCGCCTTGTCGCTCTGCGCGTCGTCCTCGGCCCGCTCGGCTACGAGCTGCCGGAGAACGAGGAGGAGGTCACGCCGGCGACGTTCCAGGCCATCCTCGACCAGGCGCAGGGCAAGCCCGAGGAGCGCTTCGTGGACGACCTTGTCCTGCGCTCGCAAAAAAAGGCCCTCTACTCGGAAGACTGCCGCGGCCACTACGCGCTCGCCGCCACTTACTACGCGCACTTCACGTCCCCGATCCGGCGCTACCCGGATCTCCTCGTCCATCGCGCGCTCGTGGAGTGGATCGCGGCCCGCCGCGCGCCCCGGCCCGAGGAGGCCGAAGGCCGCACGCGCTGGTTCCGCGAGGCCGCGCTTCACTGCTCGTCGCGCGAGCGGCGCGCCGAGTCCGCCGAGCGCGAAGCGGTCTCGTGGAAGAAGTTCGTCTTCCTGAGCAAGCGCGTGGGCGACGACTTCTGGGCGTACGTCTCGGCCGTCGTCGGCTTCGGCCTCTTCGTGACGCTCGAGGACATTTACGTGGACGGCCTCGTCCCGATCTCCTCGCTCCAGGACGACTTCTACCGGTACGAGGATGTCGAGCACCGCCTCGTCGGCGCCTCGACGGGGCGCGTCTTCCGCCTCGGCGACCGCCTGCGCGTCAAGCTCGTGAAGGCCGACCCCGAGAAGCGCGGCCTCGACTTCGTTCCGACCGGGGCGAGCGCCGGAGCGCGGAGCAAGACGCGGGTGGAGGCGATCCACCGCCAGCAGCGAAAGCCGGCGCCGCGCCGCGGCCCCGCCCCGCGCAGGCGGCGCTGATGGCCGCCTTCAAGGTCGTACTCGTCGGGCGCCCCAACGTCGGGAAGTCCGCCCTCTTCAACCGCCTCGCCGGCGAGCGGCGGGCGCTCGTTCACGACCAGCCGGGGATGACGCGCGACGCGCTCGCGGTCGTCGCGAAGACGCCGAGCGGCCGCGCCTACGAGCTCGTCGACACGGGCGGCCTGGATCTCGACGCCGCGGGCGGTTTCGCGGCGTGGACCAGCGACCGAACGCTCTCGACCGTCGCCGACGCCGACCTCCTCATCTTCGTCCTCGACGGGGTGTCGGGCCGGCTGCCGGAGGACGAGCGCATCGCCCAGCGCCTGCACGCGCTCGGCAAGCCGGTTCTCGTGGCCTGGAACAAGATCGACGCGAAGTCCGCCGCGAACTCGACGGCGGACGGGTACCAGCTCGGCTTCCCGCAGGTCGTGGGCGTCTCGGCGTTGCACGGCACGGGCGCGGACGAGATCTTCGACGCCATCGAGGCCGCCGTGCCGCCCGACCTCGACCCCGACACCCGCACCGAGCCGCTGCCGATCGCGATCGTGGGCCGCCCGAACGTCGGGAAGTCGTCCATCGTGAACGCGCTCCTCGGCCGCGACCGCGTGATGGTGTCCGAGATCGCCGGCACGACGCGCGATGCGATCGACTGCCGGCTGTCCGTCAACGGCCGCGAGTACGTCCTCGTCGACACGGCCGGGATCCGCAAGAAGGGCCGGACGACCGGCGCTCCCGAGGTGCTCTCGGTCGTGGCGGCGCGCAAGTCCATGGAGCGCGCCCGGCTCGTCGTCATCGTCTTCGACGCCGGCGACGGCATCACGGCGCAGGACGCCCACATCGCGGGCTACGCCGAGGAAGCCGGACGCGGCCTCCTCCTCGTCGCGAACAAGTGGGACCTCGTCGAGAAGGACCACGAGAAGGTCCGCGAGATGAAGCAGGACGTGGTCCGGCGGTTCGTGTTTCTGCGAAACGCGCCGTTCCTCCCGATCTCCGCCCTGACGGGGAAGGGCGTCGGGCGGGTCCTCACCGAGGCGGACGCGCTCGCGAAGCGCTTCGCGACCCGCATGTCCACGGGCGAGCTGAACCGCGTTCTCCAGAAGGCGTTCCAGCGCGAGCTCCCGAAGGGCCGCTCGGGCCGCGAGCTCCGGATCCGGTACGCGGTCCAGGTCGCCTCCGAGCCGCCGCTCGTGCGGCTCTTCGCGGACCGCGCCGAGGCGCTCCACTTCTCGTTCGAGCGCTTCCTCCAGAACCGGATTCGCGAGCACTGGAAGCTGGACGGCGTCCCCGTGAAGTTCATCGTCAAGCCGGGGGACGAAAAGCGAGAGGGTAAGAAGGACAACAGATAGAAGATTTCCTGGAGGTCCCGAGCCGGAAGGCCGCGCCGGAGTCGCCCTCGCGAGCCTGCTGTTTCAACCTTCCAAGCAGGTCCCTCTTCGTCCCTCGTCCCCTCTTCACCTTCTAAGAAAATCCTAAATCCCCCGTCCCTTGTGCTAAAAAGTCGACTGGATCAGATGGCCGAAACCGCCGGTTCCAGCGCCGAGACCCGGTACAAGATCGGGGACGTCTGCCGCATCGCGGACGTGCAGCCCTACGTGCTGCGCTATTGGGAGTCCGAGTTCCCGGTCCTCGCTCCTGACAAATCGATTCCCGGCCCCCGCACGTACACCGCGCGCGAGCTGAAGATCATCGAACAGATCAAGCGCCTCCTCTACGACGAGGGCTACACGATCGCCGGCGCCAAGAAGC
>JBDTTJ010000327.1:0-3632 GCA_039930645.1 Acidobacteriota bacterium | reverse complement strand
TCCGGGGTTCCCCGCGTCGCCATCTCGCCGCGCGTGAGGTCCACGATGCCGACGCCGCGCCCCCGGCCGGCGAGGGCCGCGAGCGTCCCGCCGCAGCCGAGCTCGACGTCGTCCGGGTGCGGGCCGAACGCGAGGACGTCCACGGGAACCACGGCGTCAAGGTTCACAGCGCGATCTCCTGCAGGCCGGGCTCGTCCCACTTCAGGTCGCGTCGGAGCGCGCCGACGACCGCGGCCCTCCCGAGTTTCAGAACATACGTCAGGACCGGGTAGAGCCGCTCGGCGAGTTTTCCGTCCGGCAGGAGCTCGTTCGTGAGCCGGCGAACCTGCTGGGTCGCCTGGGCGTCCGCGCGGCCCGCGGCGACTTCCGTCTTTTCGACGAGTTTTTCGAAGGCGTACGCGAGCTTTTCGCGCGTGGCCTCGACCGCTTTCTCCAGCGAGGCGTCCACGGCGACGAGCGCGGGCGCGGCCGCGTCGAGGTCCGCGATCGCGCGCTCGGGGATCGACGCGACGCGGGCGAGGAGCGCGCGCGCCGAGCCCGCACCCTTCTTCCGGAGGAGCGCGTCGCTGCCCGCGAGGACGTCCCCGAGTCCGATGTCGAGCTTCGCGAGGAGGCGGCGCGCCGAAGTCGTTTCGAGGGCGACGAAGGGGCGGAGGAGGACGGCGGGCGGGACGATTCCGGCCCACGCGAAGAGCGGCCAGGACTGCGCCCAGTATGCGACCTCCGCCGGGCCGAGCACGGTCGCGCCGACGGGGTAGAGGATCGAGGCCGCCAGCGGGCGCGTGAGCGCCGAGAACGACGGCAGCCAGTCTCCGGTCTCGAGCCGCGCGACGACGTCCTCCTCGGCGAAGGTTCCGTCGCTGCCCTTGAGCGCGAGCCGGCCCGCCGCCTCCACGAGGAGCAGCCTCTCGGCGCCCACGCGGACGAAGAGGGGCAGCGCGGCGGCGTCCGTCTTCACCTGGAGCGGATGACCGGCCTTCGCGAGCGCCGCGCCGCGCGTCTCGAGAAGCGCGCGGACGTCGCGCCGCTCCTTCACGAGCCGGACGGCGAGAGGCACGAGTGCGGGCTTCTCGGCAGCGTCGGCCGCGTCGATGACCGGGAGCTCTCCGTCCAGCAGCCAGCCGAGCGTCCGCGTGAAGGCCGCGCCGTACGTCGCCCCCGCGTGGGCGCGCCGCAGCGCGCCGAGCGCGTCCTCGTCGGGCGGGCCGCCGAGATTCGCGGCCGCCGCTTCGAGGATCGCGTCGAGGTCGGCCGCGATCGGGAGGGCGCCGACCGGCGCGCGGTTCGCCGCGAGCGCCGCGGGATCCGGGCCGAAGTCGCGCGGGCCGTCGGGCGTCGGCAGGACGACGCGCGTCACCTCGACGAGGTCGTGGTCTTCCGCTGCGCACCAGAACGCAGGCGAAGTCGGCGTGCCGGCCGCGGTGAGGCCCGCCGCGATTTTCTCCGCAGCGACGGCCTTGACGAGTGTGAGGTGCGGGCCGCCGAAGAGGCCGGCCTGCTGGCCGGTGAGGACGGCGGCGCGCTCTCCGCGCGCGAGGACCGCGAGCCGCGGATCCGCGCCCGCCGCGATTTCCCGCGGGCGGAAGGCGCTGCGTACCGCGGCGGCGTGAGCGGCCATCGCGGCGGGCGTGGCCACGCGCGGCAGGAATTCCGACACGTCGGGCGCGCCCGTCGCGAGCCCGCGCGCGAGCGCCGGAATGCCCGGCACGCGGTCCAGCGGGACGATCATCGGCCGGCCGCTCCGAACGCCTTCGACGAAGGCTTCGAGGCGAGAAGGACGAGGCGCGGCGAGCGCCCGCGCTCGAACGCCGAGCTGTCGAAGTCGCCCCAGGCGCCGACGACCGTCAGCCCCGCGGTGCGCAGGCGGCCGCGCAGTTCGTGCTCCGTCAGGGCACGGGCGCGCTGCGCGTAAAAGCGCCTGTCGAGGCCGGTCCCGATCTCGATCTCCTTCTCCAGCATGCGACGCTCGGGATCGTACCGTCGCCGGATCACGACGCGCGTCCCCTGGATCAGCTTTTCCTCGCGCCGCGCGAGACCCGCGACGACGCGCTCGGCGTTGAAGACGGCCGCGAGGAATCCGCCGCCCGGCGCCAGGACCCGGGCGATCTCGCGGGCGACGCGCGCGTCGTCGGCCGGGTCGTCGGAGCGGCCGAACGCGCCCGCGAAGCTCACAGCGGCGCCCACGCTGCGGGTCGCGAGGGGCAGGCTGTTCGGGAGCGCGCAGAGGGCGCCGGGCCTGCGCCGCGGCTCGAGGCGCCGCGCGGTGCCGACGAGGCGGAGCGAGGCGTCGACGCCCACGGTCGCTCCGAGGCCGTCCCCGAGGGCCGCGATTCGACGGCCGGTGCCGCAGCCGAGGTCGAGGAACCGGACGCGGCCGGCCTTCGCGAAGGGGGCGAGGACCTCGCGCGCGAATACGGCCTGGGTGCGCGCCTCGCGCTCGTCACGCTCCGGATAGAGCGCGAGATACGGCTCTCCGAACCAGTGCTCCCACCAGGGATCGCGGTCCTCGGTCACGCCGCCACCGGATCCGATGATAGGCGGAACCCCCGGGCCCGCGCCGCTCAGGACGCCGCGACCGAGATCCGCGCCTCGGCGAATCGGGCGTCGGCGTTGGCCGCGTCGAGCTGCTCGTCTCCGACGACGTCCGCCCGGCGCGCCTCGGCCGCCGTTTTCTCCCGCTCGGCCTTCGCGGCGTCGATCGCGTCCTTCGCGGCGGCCTCGTCCGCGAGGACGCGCACGGCGTCATTTGCGATCTCGGCAAAGCCGCCGCGCACGGCAACGGACGTCTTCTTCGCCCCGTCGCGGAACGTCACGAGCCCGATCCCGAGGAGCGCGATGAGCGGCGTGTGCGCGGGCAGAATCCCCATCTCGCCCTCGAGTCCCGGCAGCGTCACCTCGTCGCAAAGGGCGCCCGCAACGACGGAGCGCTCCGGGGTCACGACGGTGAGCGTGAGGCGTCCGTTCACGGCGTCAGGCCGCTCCCTTGAGCTTCTCGGCCTTCTCCTGGGCTTCCTCGATCGCCCCGACGTTGAAGAACGCCTGCTCGGGCAGCTCGTCGTGCTTGCCGTCGACGATCTCCTTGAAGGAGCGGATCGTGTCGGCGACCTTCACGTAGCGGCCCGGGAGGCCCGTGAACTGCTCGGCGACGTGGAAGGGCTGCGAGAGGAAGCGCTGGATCTTGCGGGCGCGGGCGACGATGACCTTGTCGTCCTCGGAGAGCTCGTCGATGCCGAGGATCGCGATGATGTCCTGGAGGTCCTTGTACTTCTGGAGGACCTGCTGGACGGCGCGCGCGACCTTGTAGTGCTCCTCGCCCACGGTGAGCGGCGAGAGGATCTTGGACGTGGAGGCGAGCGGGTCGACGGACGGGTAGATGCCGATCTCGGCGATCTGGCGCGAGAGGACGGTCGTCGCGTCGAGGTGCGCGAACGCCGTCGCGGGCGCCGGGTCCGTGAGGTCGTCCGCCGGGACGTAAATGGCCTGGACCGACGTGATCGACCCGCGCTTCGTGGACGTGATGCGCTCTTGCAGCTCGCCCATCTCCGTCGCGAGGTTCGGCTGGTAGCCGACGGCCGACGGCATGCGCCCGAGAAGCGCCGAGACCTCGGAGCCCGCCTGCGTGAAGCGGAAGA
>JBDTTJ010000326.1:0-3668 GCA_039930645.1 Acidobacteriota bacterium | reverse complement strand
GCGCCCCCTACAAACAGGGACGCATCTTCCCTGGCGCCGGGGATGGACCGCATCGAGCAGCTCCCCGGGTAGTTGGAGACCATCGCGGGCGGATAGGTCCGCGTGCCCTTGATCTGGATCTGGTCGCCCGAGATCATCGAGTGCGAGACGGCCTGGAAGTGCTCGTACTCGCCCTTGAGCTGCGGCGGCGGGCAGTTGGTGCCGTCGGACTTGATGTTCTTGAGCTCGGTCTTCCCGTCCGTCACCGTGACCGGCCCGACGACCTTGCCTTTCTTCCGGTCCCAAATGAACTCGACCGTGACGCGGTCGATCACATCCGCCTTCCCCTCGTAGTCGCCGTGCACGATGGGCTCGCGCCCGTTGTGCACGCCTTCCACGCGGTACCTGACGACGCTGGCCTTTTCCCATTTCTCGGCGACGGCCATGTCGTAACCGGCCACCTGCATGGCCAGCAATCCGGCGAGCGAAGCGACGATCGAAAACAGGCTGCTCATGCCCGGCAAAGTGTCACGGACGCGGCGCGAGCGTCAAGGCACGTTCAGGGCCGCCTGCGCGTGCGAAGTGATCTCCGATTTAATCCGCTCCTCGGACGCGTCGCCCGTGAGGATTTCGCCGTAGATGATCATGAGCTCCCGGCGCTTCGTGTCGTCCGGAAGATGGAAGAGGCGAAGCGTGACGAACGTGCCGTCGAGCTTGAAGCCGCGATTGCGCAGGAAGTCCTCGGCGGCCTTCGAGTCCGAGCCGGGGCGCTGGTCCATGGTGAAGTAGTTCTTCCTCACCCTCACGTCGCCCATGAACGCGAGACGCCCGATCGAGACGGGCTTCTGCGGGATCTTCGAGTAGTCGTAGACGTGCGTGTTGTCGGGGTAGTAGTGCTCGAACTGGATCCAGTAGAAGCGGCGAATGGAACGGTCGGGCGCGGCGTCGACGAAGAAATGCTGCTCGGCACCCGCGACCTTCTGGATGTCGATCGTCTGGCCACCCGCGTAGGAAAACGCCTTGTCGAGGACGAGCGAAGCGGCGGGGTCGGCCGTGGAGATCAGCGTGTCGCCCTTGACCTCCCGCGGCGGTCCGGCCTGCGACAGGGTCGACGCAAACAAGACGACGACAAACGCGACGGGGCGAAGGCGCATGGGTTCCTCCTGAAGCAGTACGCCCGGTACCTGCCGGGGTTTCGCTCTAGCAGTCGACCGCCGGCTAGAGATCCAGAAACTCCTGCATCTGCTGCAATGCGCCGTCCAGCAGATGCGCGCTGACATTCAGGTCGCCGCCCCAGCGCTTGATCGAGCCATGGTCGAAATGGGCCCCCACGTCTTTGGGGCGGGTGCGACCACGCTGGCGCACAAAGGCCAGCACTTCCTGGGCGCGCGCCTGCATCCTGCCGTCCCAGGCGCGCGATGGCCCGTGACAGGCTGGTCGGCTTGAAAAGGCTGCGGCCGATCGCGTAGCGGCGAAGCTGCCGGAGAGTGGGGACCTCGAGAGCACTCCTCAGATGATCCGGTCCTTGAGCCCCCTGCTCACCGCGGCGGACTTGGACGTGACGTGGAGCTTTTCGTAGATGGAGCGCACGTAGTTCCGCACGGTGTTGATGCTGATGCCGAGCTTGTCCCCTGCCGCCTGGTAGCTCGCTCCGTCCGAGAGCAGCTTCAGGAGGCGCACCTCCTGCGGCGTCAGGTCGTGCTCGGGCCGCCCCACGGGCACGGACTCGCGGAAGGCCTGGATGACTTTCCGGGCGATCTCGGGCGAGATCGGCGAACCGCCCTCCTTCACGTCGCGAATCGCCTCGAGGAGCTTTGCGGGTGCGGTCTTCTTCAGCAGGTAGCCGGCGGCGCCGTTGCACAGCGACGCGAAGATCGGCTCCTCGCCCTCGTACACGCTCAGCATCAGCACCGCCACGGACGGATGCGCGCCGCGGACGTGCCGCACAGCTTCGGACCCCGGCATGCCCGGCAGGTGGATGTCCATGAGGAGGACGTCGGGCAATCCCCCCGCGGCCGCGCCGAGCCGCTGCAGCGCCTCCTCCGCGGAGCGGTAGCCACCGGCCCACGCGAATCCGTGCGTTCCTCCGATCAGAAGGCGCAGGCTCTCGCGCAGCCCGGGATCGTCCTCGACGACGGCGACGCGGATCATGGCAGTGGGATTCCCTCGACGCTGATCCGCGTTCCGGAGCCGGGCGACGCCGCGATCGCGAACGTCCCTCCGAGAGCCCCGGCCCGCATGCGCATGTTTTCGAGGCCGCGGCCCTCGGTTTCCGAGGCGTTCTGCGCTGCGGCATCGAAGCCCGCGCCGTCGTCGGCGACCTCGACGGAGACCTTCGCGTCCTCGAGGCGGAATCCGACCGTGACGGACTTCGCGCCCGAGTGCCGCGCCGCGTTCGTGACCCCCTCCTTGAGGAGGAGAAAGAGGTGGCGCCGCGGCTCCGCCGGCAGGTCGACGGCGGCGGCGCCGGCCGGCACCTCGATGCGGCACGCGATCCCGCGCCCTTCGAGGAGGTCCGTCGCGAAGTGGCGGAGCCGGTCCGCGAGGCTCTGGAGGTCGTCGTGCCGCGGGTCGATGGACCAGATCGCGTCGCCGAGCGCGTCGATGACGCCGCGCGAGGTCTCGCCGATCTCCGAGAAGAGGCGGGCCGTCTCGCCCGAAGGGTCGAGGTCCCGGCGGCCGACCTCCGAGAGGATCGAGATGCGCGCGAGGCTCGAGCCGACGTCGTCGTGGAGGTCCGTCGCGAGGCGCGTCCGCACGCGCTCGACGGCGACGGCGTGCCGCACGCCCTGCCGGTGGACGAGGAACGCGGCGAGCGCCACGAGCGCGAGCGCCGACACGAGGAACTCCGGCCGCCTCCAGAGCGGCGGCAGGACGCGGAACGCCGCGGTGGCCTCGGGGCCCGGCGCCCCGTCGGGGGCGACCGCACGCACGGCCAGGCGGTACGAACCGGCCGCGAGGCCGACGTAGCGGACGGTCGGGTCGGCGTTCGGCGTGCTCCACTGCGCATCCAGGCCCTCGAGCCGCGTCTGGAAAAGGACGCGGCCGCCCGGCGTGAAGCTCGGGGACGCGAAGTCCACGCGGACCCGGTTTTCGTCCGGGGCGAGCGTGATTCCGGTCAGGGCGGCCGAGCCGAGCTCGGGCACGGGCCGCGGGTTCCCGTTGACGCGGAACGACGCGATCACGGCGCGCGGAGCGGGCGACGCGGCCTCCGGGCCGGGCGCGAGGCGCGAGACTCCCTCGGGCGTGCCGAACCAGAGGGCGCCGGAGGCGTCGCGCGCCGCGGACGTCACGAGGTTGTTCGCGAGGCCGTCCGCGGTCGTGAAGTGCGCTTGCCGCCCGGTCCCGGGGTCGAGGCGGACGACGCCGCGCGTCGTCCCGACCCACACGAAGCCCGCAGCGTCTCCCTCGAGGCAGAGGACGCTGCTCGGCACCGCCCCGCTCGAGACGTCGACGGAGCGGGCAGCGAGCGTCGCGGCCGCGGGATCGTCCACGCGCAGGAGTCCGGCGTTTCCGTTCGCGACGTAGAGGCGGCCCGTGCCGTCGAGGAGAAAATCGTGGACGTATCCCTCGGGCGCCCCGTGCGCGGGGTCGAGCCGGTCGGCGCGGCCGTCCTTCAGACGCACCGCTCCTCCGTTCCCGAATCCCACCCAGAGCCCGCCTTTCCCGTCCTCGAGAAACGCGAGCGG
>JBDTTJ010000325.1:0-3697 GCA_039930645.1 Acidobacteriota bacterium | reverse complement strand
GAGGCGGCGTCTGGGCGTCGGCGCGCGCGCCCACGGCGAGGCCGGCGACTCCGGTGGCGGCGGCGGCGAGGAAATCGCGGCGGGATTTCGACATACCCGTACTTTACGCGGGACGAGGGCGGCGCCGGCCGGGCCGGTAACATGGGCCATCGATTCTCCGCGCGTGGACCCGCCTCCGGCGCCCTTCCGGGCTCGCGAGCTCGCCCTCCCGCTCGGGCTGTCGCTCGTCCTCGGCGCCGCGGCGCTGCGCGGCGGGCCGCGCGCCGTGGACGACGCGTACATCACCTTTCGCTACGCGCGGAACCTCGTCGAGGGCGCCGGGCTCGTCTACAACGCGGGAGAGCGTGTGCTCGGCACGTCGGCGCCTCTCTTCGCGCTGATCCTCGCCGCGCTCCGGTCCCTCACGGGCGCCGCGATCCCGGCGCTCGCGTTCGTTCTCGGCGCCGCTTGCCTTCCGGCGTGCGCCGTCGTCGGCTACCGCCTCGCGCGGCGTGCATGCGGCCCGCTCCTCGCCGCCCTCTTCGTCGCCGCCGCGCTCTCGCCGCACGCGTCTCTCGAGGTCTTTGCGTCCGGAATGGAGACGCCGCTCTACCTTCTCGGCCTTCTCGGCGCCGTCGAGCTCGCGGGCCGCGGGCGGGATGCGGGGGCGTTCGCGGCGGCTTCCGGGCTCTTCTTCCTGCACCCCGACGGCGCCGCCCTCGTTCCGGCTCTCCTGGTCGCCCTGCGCGCGGCGCGCGGGCGGTGGCCGTGGCGGGGTCTGGTGGTCGGGCTCGCGCCGGCGGCCGCGGGCGCCGCCGCCCTATGGGTCGCCTACGGCTCGCCGCTGCCGCACAGCGTGACGGCCAAGCGCCTCGCGTACGCGATGCCCACGGGCCACGCTCTCCTTCGCCTCGAGGAGACGGTTCTCGACACGCTCGTCGCGTACGCGACGCCGCTGGCGGCCGTCGCGATCGTGCTCCTCGCCGTGGGCGCGCTCGCGCTTCTCCTCGCGTTCGGGCGACGGGCCCTCGCGAATCCGCCCGTCCTCGCGCTCGGGCTCTTCGCGGGCGCCTATGTCGCGGCCTTCGCGCTCGCGAACCCTCTCGTCTTCCCCTGGTACCGCCCGCCGCTCGCCCTCGCGACTGCGTTCGTGACGATCGCCTGCGCGGCCCGGCTGCCGCGGCCGGCGCGCGCGGGAGCGGCCGCGCTTCTCGCGGCGGCCGCGTGCGTCCACGTCGCGACCTTCAAGCCCTACGATCCCGCGGGCCGCGAGGCGCTCGACGCGCGCGCGGCCGGGCTCCTCGCCCTCGGGCCCGGCGACACGGTCGCCGCGCCGGAAATCGGCGCCCTCGGCTGGGCGACTCCCGCGCGCGTTCTCGACACGGTCGGCCTCGTCTCTCCTTCGGCCCTGCGATGGCTCGGCCGGCCGCTCGCGGAGGGCGGGTCGATCCCGCCGCAGCTCCTTCGCGAAACGGACGCGAACGCCCTCGTCGCCCTCGATCGCTTTCTCGACCCCGCGCTCGCGACCGACCCCGGCGCGCTCGGGCGCTGGACCGAGGTCGCCCGGCTCGCCGCCCACGCGTTCGGGTCGCCGGGAACGGTGCGCGTCTTTCGGCGCCTGCCTTAGGCACCGGCGTCGTCCCGCGTTTACGCGCGGAATCGTTCATCCTATGATTGCGACGCAATCGCAAAAGGAGGCGTCCATGAAACGAGTCCCGATGGGAGCTGCCATGGTAGTGGCCGTCTGTCTGGCCGGATCGGTTTCCGCGGAGGACGCGAAGGCGCCGGCGAAGAAGGCGGCCGCGAAACCGGCCGCCTACGTCGTCCAGACGCCGTCCGACATGAAGTGGACCGAGATCGCGAAGGGCGTCCAGCGCGCGACGCTCTGGGGAAATCCCGACAAAGGTGAATACGGAGCCTTCTTCAAGTTCGCGGCGGGCGCGGAGGTCGGCTGGCACACGCACACGAGCCAGGTGCGCCTCGTCGCGGTCTCCGGGGCTCTCGTCGTCGAGCCGAAGGGCCAGCCGAGCCGGGAACTCGTCCCCGGCACGTTCGTGGACGAGCCCGGCCTGTTCGTACATCGGACGAACTGCAAGGCCGGCGCCGACTGCGTCTTCTTCATCCACCAGCACGGCAAGTTCGACCTGAAACCCGTAGACGAGAAGAAATAGCGCGTGATCAGGCGCCAGCCTCGGCCTTGGCAATCGCGAAGACCGTATTCCCGAACGGCGTGAAGCCGGCCGCCTCGTAGACGCGGCCAGCGCGGGCGTTGGCAGCCGAGAGAAAGGCGACGGAGACCCCGCGCGCGAACGCGCCGCGGAGGGCCGCGTGCGTGAGCGCTCCTGCGAGGCCGCGGCGCCGGTGGGATTCGAGCGTGCAGATTCCGGCGAGCTCGGTGAGGCCGTCCTGCGGATCGAGGAACATCGAGACCGCCACGGCCTCGCCGGCAAGGCGCCCAACGAAGCACAGTCCCCGGCCAAGGCCGTCGCGCAGCCAGAGCGCGTCCTGGTCGGAGACCGCCGCCGCGTCGCCAAGGCCGAATGCGCGCCGCTGGATGGAGATGAACACCCGGAACGCTTCGAGCGGCGACGTTCCCGAGAGCGTCTCGACCTCGAGCCCGGCGGCCGGAGGAACGTCGCGGAGTGTTTCGGGGGTCGCGACCATGAGCTGCGGGCGGGCCTCGATCTCGAAGCCCGAGGCTTCCAGGGCGCCTGTGAGCGCGGGAAAGACCGCGCCGACGAACTCGAAGCGCGGCTTGCGCCCCCGCTTCGCGAACTCGGCCTTCAGCTGCGCGAGCGGCGCCGCGAGGGAGGCGGCGTCGCCCGGCGCCTCGTCCGGGATCGCGTAGTTCAGGTAGGGGAGGGCGTCCGACGGGTGGAAGTAGAGCGTGAACGGCGGCACCGGGACGGCGTCGTACTGCTGCCGCGCGACGGCTCGCATGTGCGCCTGCAGGCGTTCGGGCGTCGCGGCACGGGGACCGGCTTCCATGTCGCCATTCTAGGGACACTCGTCGGCGGGCCTCGCGGCTGGTAAGGTTCGCGCGGTTCCACGAGGAGGTCCCGTGACGAAGCTCCGAATCCCGCGACTCGCTCCGGCCGCCGCCGCGCTCTTCGCGATGGCCGCCCTGCGGGCCGAGACGCCCGCTCCGAAGCCGCCCGCGCCGAAGAAGATCGTCCTCGTGAGGACGGGCGCTCTCGTCGACGTCCTCGCGGGACGCGTCCTCTCCGGTCAGGACGTGCTGATCGAGGACGGGATCGTGAAGCAGGTCGGCCCCGGGATCGCGGCCCCCGCGGGCGCGTCCGTCGTGGATCTGACGAAGAAGACCGTCCTGCCGGGCCTGATCGACGTCCACACCCACATCACGTCGCAGCCCGAGGACTACTACGCCGACCGCTTCCGCAAGTCGCCGATCGACGTCGCCGTCACGGCGCACGTCTTCGCGAAGCGGACGCTCGAGGCGGGCTTCACGACCCTCCGCGTCGTCGGCAGCGCGGAGTACGTCGATGTCGCGCTCCGCAACGCGATCGACAAGGGCCATGTCGCCGGGCCGCGCCTGAAGGTCGCGGGCCTCTCCATCGGGTCGACCGGCGGACACGGGGACCTCACGGGCTTTTCGCCGTACCTGAAGTTCGAGCGCTTCTCGGGCGTCGCCGACGGCGTCGACGCCGTCCGCAAGCTCGTCCGCCAGAATGTGAAGTTCGGAGCGGACGTCATCAAG
>JBDTTJ010000324.1:0-3700 GCA_039930645.1 Acidobacteriota bacterium | reverse complement strand
CGGATCTCGGCGAACTCGACGTCCGTCATGACCTTCGCGCGGCGCCAGAGGCGCGCGTAGAGGAAGACCGTGAGAGTTCCGGACATCACGAAGTTCCACCAGATCCAGTTGCCCGCGACGCCATGAGCGGCGACGAGGCCCGTCACGACGAGCGGCGTGTCGGCCGCGAAGGTCGTCGCGATCATCGCGGCGCCCGCGAGCCACCACGGCACCTTGCGCCCCGCGACGAAGTACTCCTCGAGCGACTCGCCGCCCCTCTTCGTGAAGGCCAAGCCGATCCCGATCGAGAGGGCGAAGTACGCGAAGACGATCGCCCAGTCGAGAAGGGTCAGGTTCATGCGTGACCTCCGAGGATTGACCGCGATGCTACGACAGGGGAGACTGGTCGCGATGAGCGCCCGGCCTTGAAAGACCTCTCCGAAGTCCTCGCGGCCGAGGGCGAGATCGTGCGCCTGGATCCCGATCACCCGGGGTTCAAGGACGCCGTGTACCGCGCGCGGCGCAACGAGATCGCGCTCCACGCGCTCCGTTACAGGGCCGGCGACCCGATCCCGCGCGTGGAATACACGCCCGAGGAGCAGGCCGTCTGGCGGCTCACGTGGGAACGCCTCGGCCCGCTCCACGAGACGTGGGCCTGTCGCGAGTGGATCGAGAGCTCGAAGGTCCTTTCCCTCGACCGCCAGCGCGTCCCGCAGCTTGCCGACGTGAACCCCACGCTCGCGCGCTCGGGTTTCCGGATGCTCCCGGTCGCGGGCCTCATCCTGGGCCGCGGGTTCCTGTCGGCGATGGCGCAGGGCGTCTTCCTGTCGACGCAGTACATGCGGCACCACTCCGTGCCGTTCTATACGCCGGAGCCGGATGTCATCCACGAACTCGTCGGCCACGCGGCGAGCCTCTTCCACCCCGACATCGTCCGCCTCTCACGGCTCTTCGGCGAGGCGGCCGCGCGCGCGAGCGACGAGGGGATGAAGCGGCTCGAGCTCGTCTACTGGTACACGCTCGAGTTCGGGCTCGTGGAAGAGGGCGGCACGCTCAGGACCTACGGCGCAGGCGTCCTGTCGTCGTTCGGCGAGATGGAGCGTATGGCGACGGAGGCCGAGCTCCGGCCGCTCGACTTCGCGGACGCCTCGACCCGGCCCTACGACCCGACGCAGTACCAGCCCGTCCTCTACGTCTCGCCGTCGTGGGACCGGATGGTCGGAGACGTGTCCAACTGGCTGAAGACGATCTGAGCCCGCGCCCGTAGACTCCGGCGGTGCCGCCGCCCCCGCGCCCGTACGACGCGCTGAAGCACCGCGACTTCCGCCGCCTCGCGATCACGCAGGTCCTCTCTCTCGTCGGGTCGCAGATGCAGAACGTCGCGATCGACTGGCACGTCTGGGTCCTCACGCGTTCCCCGCTCGCGCTCGGCCTCGTCGGGCTCGTGCGCGTCGTCCCGATCGTGACGCTCTCGCTCGTGGGCGGTCTCGTCGCCGACCGGCACGACCGCCGCCGCGTGATGCTCGCGACACAGTCCGCGATGACGCTCGTCGCGCTCGCCCTCGGTGCCGTGACGCTCCTCGGCCGCGACTCCGTCGGCCTCGTCTACGCACTGACCGCACTCACGTCCGCGGCGGGAGCGTTCGACAATCCGGCCCGCCAGTCGCTCGTCCCGCGCCTCGTCCCCGAGCGCGATCTTCCGGGTGCGCTCGCGATCCTCCTCTCGGCCTTCCAGCTCGCGGCCGTCGGCGGGCCCGCCCTCACGGGCCTGATCCTCGCGTTCTCGACGCACGCGGCGCCGGCCGCGGGAAGCGCCCCCGCGCACACCGCGGGACTCGCGCTCGTCTACTTCCTGAACGCGGCGTCCTTCGCGGGCGTGATCGTCACTCTCGCGACGCTCCGCGCGTCGGGCCGCGTCGAGCGTGCGGAGGGCGCGGCGGAGCACCCGATCGAGTCCCTGCGCGAGGGGCTACGCTTCGTGTTCACGACGCCGATCCTCGTCTGGACGATGACGCTCGACTTCTTCGCGACGTTCTTCGCGGGCTCGATGTCCCTGCTTCCGATCTTTGCGGACCGGATCCTCCTCGTCGGGCCCGCGGGCTACGGCTGGCTCCGCGCCGCTCCCGGCATCGGGGCGCTCGTGTCTTCCTTGTGGACGTCCGTGGTCGGCCTGCCGCGCCGGCAGGGGCGCGTCTTCCTGTGGGCCGTCGCCGCCTACGGCGCCGTCACGATCGTGTTCGGGCTCTCGCGCAGCTTCGCGCTCACGTTCGCCGCGCTGGCGTTCGTGGGGCTGACGGACACGATCTCGACGGTGGTGCGCCAGACCGTCCGCCAGCTCGTCACGCCCGACGCCCTGCGCGGGCGGATGACGGGCGTGAACATGATTTTCTTCATGGGCGGGCCGCAGCTCGGCGAGCTCGAAGCGGGCTTCGTCGCGAGCCTCTTCGCGAGCGCAGCCGCCGGCGCGAGCTTCGCGGTCGTCTCCGGCGGCGTCGGCACGATCCTCGTGGCCGCCTTCGTCGCGTGGCGCGCCCGCGACGTGCGCGACTACGAGTGGTCGGCGGGCGGAGCGAGCGGCTGATATCGTTTGAGTAGAGATAGAAGAGAAGACCGGAGAGAGGATTTTCTTAGAAGGGGGAAGAGGGATGCGGCTCTCGAACGTGTGTGCGGCGGCGCTTCTGGCGACCATGATGGCGGAGGCGGCACCCGCGGCTGAGCCCTCTTCCTCTTCTCTTTCCGAAAGCCTCCAGGGCCTCCAGTTCCGCAACATCGGTCCTTTCCGCGGCGGGCGCGTCACCGCCGTCGCCGGCGTGCCGGGGCAGCCGCTCACGTTCTACTTCGGCGGCACGGGCGGCGGCGTGTGGAAGACCACGGACGGCGGGGCCTCCTGGGAGCCGGTCTCGGACAAGTTCTTCAAGACGGGCTCCGTAGGCGCGCTCGCGGTCGCGCCCTCCGACCCGAACGTGATCTATGCGGGCATGGGCGAGGGCTGCATCCGCGGCAACACGTCGGCCGGCGACGGGGTTTGGAAGTCCACCGACGCAGGGAAGACCTGGGCGTCCGCCGGCCTCGCGGAGACCCAGCAGATTCCGCGCGTGCGCGTCCACCCGGCGAACGCGGATCTCGTCTACGTCGCGGCCCTGGGCCACACGTGGGGGCCGAACCCCGACCGCGGGATCTTCCGTTCGACAGACGGCGGGAAGACGTGGAAAAAGGTCCTTTACGTCGACGAAAGGACCGGCGCGTCCGACCTCGTCATGGACGCGACGAACCCGCGCATTCTCTGGGCGGGTTTCTGGCAGGTGGGTCGCAAGCCGTGGTCGCTCGAGAGCGGCGGCCCGGGCGGCGGCGTCTGGAAGACGACGGACGGCGGCGACACGTGGAAAAAGCTCTCGGGCGGCTTGCCCGAAGGCGTCGTCGGCCGGGTCGGGATCGCGGTGTCGCCCGCGCGGCCCGAGCGCGCGTGGGCCGTGGTCGAAGCCGGGAAGGGCGGCGTCTTCCGCACGGACGACGGCGGCGAAACGTGGAAGAAGATCAACGACGAGAACAAGCTCCGCCAGCGGGCCTGGTACTACTCGCACGTTTACGCGGACCCGGGCAACGCCGACGCGGTCTACGTCCTCAACGTCGGATTCTTCCGCTCGGGCGACGGCGGCAAGACGTTCGATCCGATCCGGACGCCGCACGGCGACAACCACGACCTCTGGATCGACCCGAACGA
>JBDTTJ010000323.1:0-3723 GCA_039930645.1 Acidobacteriota bacterium | reverse complement strand
GCCCGTTCGACGAGGCCTACGCGCTCTACTACGAGGAGAACGACTGGCAGCGCCGCCTGCGGAAGATCGGCGGCGGTCTCCGGTGCGTGGGGGCCGCGCGCGTCGTCCACGCCTACAACCGCAGCGCGCGCCTCGAGCCCCGCGCCGCCGCGTGGTTCGCCGAGTCCGAGCGGCGGTACTTCACGGCGCACTTCGGCGCGCGCGGCTCGGCCGCGCTCGATGCGCTGGCGGCGCACGCGCCGCCGCCACGCGCTCCCGCGCCGAGGGACGGAGGCGCGCTGCACCTCTCGTTTCCGGCGTGGGTCGCCCTGTCTCCACTCGCGGACTTCTCCTCCTTCGCGTTCGTCCCGCGCGCCGGGGCGGGCGCCTGGCGCCCGCCGGAGGACGTCGTCGCGGGCTTCGGCGGCGCGGCGTGGTACGCGCGAGCGGTCGATCCGGTGACGTTCGAGATCCTCGGAGAAGAGGAGATTTCTTAGGAGGGCAGGAGGGATTTCAGGCGGCGGCGCAGCGCTTCGAGAGGTGCCCGCGCAGATGGGCCGGCCTCGCTCTTCTCACTCGAAGAAAATCCCTCGTCGGGTCCCGTCCATGCCCGCGCCGGGGGCGGCGCGGTGCGCAAGGCCTCCGTCGTCCGGCGGTACGGCCGGAACCACAGCTCCATTTCCCTCTCCGGCTCGGCGCCGTCCAGCGCCACCGCCCCCGCGCGGAAGCCGGCGAGGACGAGCTCGTTCGCGAGCTCGAGGCGGTCCGCGGTCGCCGGCGTGAGCGGGCCGGGCGGGACGAGGACGAGGAGGTCGTGCGCAGCGGGGGGACGGTCGTCCGGGAGGATCCACTCGTACGTCTGGGCGTCGCGCACGGCGCCGAGGTCGTTCCGGCGCCCGAACTCCTGGAACTCCCTCTCGTGCACCGTGCGCCAGCGCCCCATGAGGATCTCCATGTTGCGGGCCGTGCGCTCGGCGCCGTCCGTGAAGCTCCCGCCGTGCCGGTGGTGGATCCAGACGTCGTCCGCGACGACGCAGCGGCGGCCCGCGGCGCGCGCGCGGTAGTGAAGGTCCGTCTCCTCGCAGTAGCCGCGGCCGAAGATCGTGTCGAAGACGCCGAGAGACGTGATCACGTCGCGCTTCACGAGGAGGCAGAAGCCCACGACCGTGACGGCGTCGGGATAGCGCGCGGGGCTCGTCCGCCCGACCCGGCGGGCGAACGAGAACACGTCCTCGCCCTCGGGCAGCTTCACGGAGAGGTTCACGGCGCCGTTCGAGAGCGGCGTCGCGAGGCCGATCGCGGAGTCCTTCTCGCAGCCCGCGACCATCCGCTCGAGGGCGCCCTCCGTCAGGAGCGTGTCGCTGTTCAGGAGGCAGACCCACGGCGCGTCCGAGAAGAGGAGCCCGCGGTTCGCGGACTCGACGAAGCCGAGGTTCCGCTCGTTCTCCAGGAGGACGATTCCGTCCTGCGCCCGCAGGAAGGCGGTCGTCTCCCCGTCGCTCGCGTCGTTCACGGCGACGACGCGAGCCCACGCGGGCGCGAACTTCTTCACGCTCGCGAGGCACGCGCGCGTCGAGCCGAGCGCGTTGTAGACGGGAATCACGAGGTCGCAGCGGACCGCCGAAGACGAGACCTTCATTTCCGCAGGCGCCCCTTCAGGCGCCACCACGGCGCGAAGAAGCGCCACACGCGCGACCGGTAGATCTCGGCGAGCGTCGCGTCCCGCTGGGCGACGTCCGCGCGGAGGTGGCTGTTCTGGACCGCGAGGGACTGCTCGCGCGTCGCGGATTCCTCGCGGAACCGGCTCGCGTCCTCGTGGGCCGCCGCGAGCGCGGCCTCGAAGACCCTGCGGACGTCCTTCACCTCGGCCTCGACGCGCGCGTACTCCCCGACGAGAAAGTTTTCGCGGCCGAGCGCCGCGTCGAGGTCTCCGACGACGCCGTCCACGAACGCCACCATCGCCTCCGGCGTCAGGGATGCGGCGTGCTTGGCGTAGAGGCGGCGACGCGCCTCCTGCGAGGCGGGAGAGCCCCACGGCGTCCGCTCCGTGACGTTCGAGCCCGCGCGGACGCGATAAACGGCCGTCACCTCGGGCACGTGGACGACGCTTGCGAGGCGCGCGAGGCGGATCAGGAAGTCCCAATCCTCGAAGAGGTCGAAGGCCGGGTCGAAGCCTCCTGCCTCCTCGGCGAGGGCGCGCTCGTGGCCGAGCGCGAGGAGAGGGACATCGTTCTTCAGGAGGATGCGGCCCGCGTCGAGCGGGCGGTCGTACGTCGTGATCGTCGCTTCGTCGTGAAAGACGCCGTCCGCGCCGGGTTTCTGGCGCGTCTGCCGCACGGACGTGTGGGCCGCCCGCGCGCCCGCGGCGCGCGCGGCCTCGAGCGCGGCGAGGTGGCGGGGCAGGTAGACGTCGTCGTCGTCGAGGTAGGCGACCCAGCCCCCGCGGGCCGCGGCGAGTCCCGCGTTGAGCGCGCGCGTGCGGCCCCCCGGGGGCGGCGGGACGACGACACGGAGCCCCAGGCCGGTCGCCGGCGCGAGGAGCGCCCCGGCCAGGGGCCCGCCGTCGTTCACGAGGACCGTCTCGAAGTCCCCGAACGTCTGCGCGCGCAAACTCGCGAGCGCCTCCGCGAGGGGGCCGGGGCGGTCCTTCGTGCGCAGGATGACGGACACCCGCGGACTGGGCTGTGCGGCGTCCACGGAGGGAGTTTAAGCTCCCGGGATGACCCGCGACGAGCTTCCGGACGAGCGCGCGCTCGTCCCGTACGAGGCGTCCCGTTTCGACGCGCGGCGCGTCCTCGTCCTTGCCCCGCACCCGGACGACGAGGTCTTCGGCTGCGGGGGCGCGCTCGCGGACCTCGCGTCGCGGGGCGCGACGATCGACGTCCTCCTCGTGACGGACGGGGCTGCAGGCGCCCCGGACGAGCCGAGGCGCCGCACGATCGCGGCGCGGCGGGCGGACGAATCGCGCGCGGCGCTCGCCCTCCTCGGCGGCGCCGCCGTGCACGAGGGCGGCCTGCCCGACCGCGGCCTCGGCGGCCGCACGAAGGAGCTCGAGCGACTCGTCGCGTCCTGGCTCGCCCAGGCGGCGCCGGACCTCGTCTTCTGCCCCTCTCCGGTCGAGACGCACCCTGACCACCGCGCGGTCGCATACGCGCTTCTCGCCGTCGCCCGCCGCCCCGCACAGGATCCCGCCGCGGCGGCGCTCGCTCGCGGCAGGGTCGCGTTCTTCGAGGTCTCGCAGCCGTTCCGGCCGAACTTCCTCGTGGACGTCACGCCGTTCCTCGAGAGAAAGCGGAAGGCCGTCCTCGCCTTCGGTTCCCAGACTGCCGAGCGCGACTACGCGTCCTTCGTCGGTGGGCTGAACGCGTTCCGGACCATGACCCTTCCACCGGGCTCAGCGGCGGCAGAGGCCTACGCCGTGGTCCCGGGGGCGCTCCTGGCCGACCCTGCGGCCGTTCTGAGCGCCCTGCTGCCCGTGGGTCCGAGGGCGACTCTGGGCTTGCGCGAGCGCCTCGGAGTCCTCTTCTCGGGACGCCTGCCCTGAATCGGGTGGCGGACCTATGATGGGAGGACGCCAAACCCCTTGCCGGCCCGTCCGGCGGGGGGGACGCGGGCTCGGCAAGGGAGTTGCTTTGGAGGGACTGGAGGCTGCGCCAGGGGCCTCCCGGGAGTCATGAAAATGCGTCAGAACATCCTTCCCCGCGCTCTTCGTAGGGCCGGCCTCTTCGGCGCCCTGGCGTTCGC
>JBDTTJ010000322.1:0-3733 GCA_039930645.1 Acidobacteriota bacterium | reverse complement strand
GACACCGACTTCGGCGTGGAGATCGTGAAGGCCCTCGGCTTCAAGCCGAAGGTCTTCCCGCACGTGGGGGAGGCGACCCGCTATCTCGCCGGCCCCGACGACCACCGCGCGGCCGACATCAACGCGGCCTTCGCCGATCCGTCCGTCGACGGGATCTTCTGTCTGCACGGGGGCTACGGCGCGTCGCGCATCCTCCCGCTCCTCGACTACGAGACGATCAGGAAGAACCCGAAAGTTCTCTGTGGTTACAGCGACATCACGGCGCTCCTGAACGCGATCCACCGCCTCACGGGCCTCGTCACGTTCCACGGGCCTGTCGGCTCCGAGGTGCAGACGGACTACACCCTCGCGTCGTTCCGGAAGGTGCTCATGACGGCGCAGCCCGCGGGCCGCGTTGCCGAGCCCCCCGTGCCGAAGGGCCCGCCGAAGGAGATCTTCGTCGATCGCGAAAACTGGATCTACAAGCTCGCGCCGGGAAAGGGCAAGGGCCGCCTCGTGGGCGGGAACATCAGCGTCTTCTCGACGCTCGTCGGGACGCCGTTCGAGCCGGAGCTCAAGGGCCGCATCCTCTTCCTCGAGGAGGTCGGCGAGGACCCGTACCGCATCGACCGCTGGCTCACGCAGTTCCTCCTCACGGGCAAGCTCTCGGGCCTCGCGGGCGTCGCGCTCGGAAAGTTCGCGCACTGCACGCCCGGCGACTACAAGCCGAGTTACAACGGGCAGGGGCAGTGGACATGGCAGGAGGTCTGCAAGGACCGCCTCGGCAAGCTCGGCATCCCCGTCGTCGCGAACCTCGTCTTCGGGCATGTGCCCGACAAGGCGACGCTCCCGCTCGGCGTCATGGCCGAGCTGGACGGCGACGCGGGGACGCTGACCCTGCTCGAGTCGGCCGTCCGGTGAAGCCGAAAGAGAGCTGATGGCGGACAAGGACTCGCGCGCCGGCCTCTCGTACGCGACGCGCGAGATTCTCGACTGGCTCGCGGCGACGCACGCCCCTCACGACGCCGCGCTCGCCCGCGCGTTCGACGCGCCCGCGGCCCACGGAATGCCCGCGATCCAGCTCGGGGCGTCGGAGGCGAAGGCGGTGGCCCTCCTCCTGAAGCTCGCGGGGGCGAAGAAGGTCGTCGAAGTGGGGACGCTCGCGGGCTACTCGGCGCTCGTCATCGCCCGGGCGCTGCCCGAGGACGGCCACCTCTGGACGATCGAGTGCGACCCGACGCACGCGCGCGTCGCGCGCGAGAACCTCGAAGCGGCGGACCTCGGCGCGAAGGTCACGATCCTCGTGGGCGCCGGGCTCGACGTCCTCCCGACTCTCGACGTGAAAGGCCCGTTCGACGCCGTCTTCATCGACGCCGACAAGGGCAACTACGACGGCTACGGCCGCTGGGCGGCGAAGAACGTTCGAAAGGGCGGCCTCGTCATCGGCGACAACGCCTTCCTTTTCGGGCGACTTCTCGAGGTTTCCGAAGAGGCTTCGGCGATGCGCCGCTTCCACGAAGGGGCCCGCGAAGCCTTTGATACGGTGTGCCTTCCGACGCTGGACGGGTTGCTGATCGGCCTTCGCCGCTGACGCTTCGGCCCGGGGGGATTCAAACGCATCGGTTTCCCTTCTTGTACCGGGGAGTTACATTCGATTCGTATGACGAACGACTGGAAAGACCGCTTCAGCTGGAAGATTTCAACCATCGAAGACGCCATCCGGACGATCCCGCCCGGGCGTCGCATCCTCATCGGGTCAGGCGCGGGCGAGCCGCAAAAGCTCGTCGAGGGCCTCGTCGAGCACGGCACGCACCTGCGCAACAACGAGATCGTGCACCTCATGACGCTGGGCAAGGCGCCGTACGTCGCGCCCGGGCTCGAACAGCGCTTCCGCCACATGGCCTTTTTCATCGGGGCCAACGTGCGCGGCGCCGTGCAAGAAGGGCGGGCGGACTTCCTGCCGGTCTTCCTGTCCGAGATCCCGACCCTGATCTCGACGGGCCGAGTCGGCATCGACGTCGCGCTCATCCAGGTCAGCCCGCCGGACCGCCACGGCTACGTCAGCCTCGGCGTCTCGGTGGACATCGTGCGCGCGGCCGTGGACACGGCGCCGCTCGTCCTCGCCGAGGTGAACCCGCAGATGCCTCGGACGCTCGGCGACTCGTTCCTGCACGTGGACCGCATCGCGCACCTCATCCCGGTCGACGAGCCCCTTCTCGAGCTCGCCTCCGAGGCGCCGGACGACGTCTGCCGCCAGATCGGCCTCCATGCCGCGAGCCTCATCCCGGACGGCGCGTGCCTTCAGATGGGCATCGGCCGCATCCCGGACGCCGTCATCAGCGCGCTCGCCGACCGCAACGACCTCGGGATCCACACCGAGATGATGTCGGACGGCGCGATGCGTCTGATCCAGTCTGGCGTCGTGACGGGGCGGCGCAAGAAGCTCCTCCCCGGCAAGGCCGTGACGTCGTTCATCATGGGCTCGCGCGAGATGTACCAGTGGGTGCACGACAACCCCGGCATCGAGATGCGCCCCTCGAGCTTCACGAACGACCCGTTCCAGATCTCGCGCAACGACGACATGGTCGCGATCAACTCGGCGCTCGCCGTGGACCTCACGGGCCAGGTCGCCGCGGACTCGATCGGGTCGCGCTTCTTCTCGGGCATCGGCGGACAGGTGGACTTCATCCGCGGCGCGGCGCGCAGCAAGGGCGGACGCCCGATCATCGCGCTGCCGTCCACGGCCAAGGACGGCACGGTCAGCCGGATCTGCACTGTCCTGGCGGAAGGGGCCGGCGTCGTCACGAGCCGGGGTGACATCCACTACGTCGTCACGGAGTACGGCGTCGCCGACCTGTGGGGCAAGAACATCCGCCAGCGCACGATGGCGCTCATCGGGATCGCGCACCCGGACTTCCGGGGCGAGCTCCTCGCCACCGCGCGCCAGCGCCGCTTCATCTTCCCGGGCTGACCGTCAGCCGGCCGCTGGCTTCCCCCGCCGCGTCGCGACGAGCGACGCGGCGACGCTGACGCCGAGAATGAGGCCGATGACGCCGAGGGAGATCCCGACGGGCACCTTGAAGAACTCGGCGAGAGCCATCTTCAGACCCACGAAGACGAGGATCGCGGAGAGGCCGAGCTTCAGGTAGACGAAGCGGTTCATGACGCCCGCGAGCAGGAAGTAGAGCGAGCGCAGGCCGAGGATCGCGAAGACATTTGAGGTGTAGACGAGGAACGGGTCCGACGTCACCGCGAAGATCGCGGGCACCGAGTCCACCGCGAAGACGAGATCCATGCTCTCGACGACGAGCAGGACGAGGAAGAGCGGCGTCGCGAAGAGCCGGCCGTCGCGACGGGTGAAGAACTTCTGTCCGTCGTAGTCGTTCGTGACCGGGAAGAGCCGGCGCGCGAGCTTCACGAGCGGGTTCTTCTCGGGGTGGAGCTCGGCGTTGTCGTGGAAGGCCATCTTGATTCCCGTCACGACGAGGAACGCGCCGAAGACCCAGACGAGGAAGTGAAACCTCGAAAGGAGGAACGACCCGGCCCCGATGAGCGCGCCTCGCATGACGAGCGCGCCGAGGATCCCCCAGAAGAGGACGCGGTGCTGATACAGGGCCGGCACGGCGAAGTAGGAGAAGATCAGGGCGATCACGAAGATGTTGTCGACGCTGAGGGACTTCTCGATCAGGTAGCCCGCGAGGTACTGGAGAGCGGGGTCCTTCCCCTCGAGCCACCAGATTCCGCCCCCGAACGC
>JBDTTJ010000321.1:0-3751 GCA_039930645.1 Acidobacteriota bacterium | reverse complement strand
CGCGCGGCGCACGATCGCCTTCTTCGGGTCGCGGTACCAGGTCTGGAAGTACGCGCGGTCGTAGAGCTTCGTCAGACGAGACCGTCCTTCTTCCAGCGCGCGTACGCGGCCTCGGTGAGGGCCGCGAGCTCGGCGAAGAGCTCCGGATCGGGCGCCTTGAAGTTGAAGCACGCCTTGCCCTGCATCCTCTTCTTGAGCCCGGGCGAGATCAGCTTCTGAAGATCCGGGCACATATAAATGGGCACCAGGTGGAAGCTGACGTACGCTTTCCCGACGCGCGTGCCGACGAACCAAAGGCCGTTGGGGTACTGCTTGTACTTCGGGCTCGGCGGCGCGAGGACGAGGCAGCCCGCCGGCCCGTCCTTCAGGACCTTCATGCCCTTGCGTTTCGTGAAGGGCTCGATCACCTTGCGCAGGCCCGCGTGCGCCTCGGCGAAGCCCGCCGGCACCGCCGCCTTCGGCCCCGCCTTCTTTGCGGGGCTCACGGAACCGAACCCGCGTCGGTGGGCGTGAAGGGCGGCGGGTTGATCGTCATGCGGCTGACGAGCCACGAGCCGTCGCTCTGGCGGTCCCACTCCGCCTCAAACGTGCCCTGCGACTCCACGACCTTGCCGTCCGGGAGACGCACCTTCTGTTTGAACGTCCCGTTCTGCAGCGCGCTCGGGCCGAGGATCTGCAGGGAGCCGCCCTTCATCTCTTTTCCCTCGGTCTTCGCCCAGGCCTGCAGCGCCGCCTCGATGCGCGCGGGAGCGTCCTCCTGCTCCGCCATGGACCCGCAGCCCGACAACGCGGCCGCGGCCGCAAGCACCGCCAGAGCCTTCCCCGTCACGCTTTCACCATGACGAGAATCATCTTGAAGGGCGTGACCGCTTTCAGGCCGTGCGGCTCGTTCGCGGGGAGGCGCAGGATTTCGCCCGCCTTCAGACGGTGCGGTACCTTCGAGATCGAGACCTCGGCCTCGCCTTCGACGCCGATCACGAGCGCGTCGAACGGCGCCGAGTGCTCGGAGAGCGCCTCGCCCGCGTCGAACGCGAAGGCCGTCACGGTGCCGCCACCGGTCTTCACGAGCGTGCGGCTCACGACGGCTCCCGGCTGCAGAGCCACGAGGTCGGGCAGGGGGACGGGCCCGGGGGGAAGCGGAACGTTCGACATGGAAGCCTCCGGGCCGGCAGCTTACGACGGCACGGCGATATAGTCCGAGTCCATGGGGCAGACAAACCTTCGCGCGCGGATCCTGACCTACCTCGAGGGGGCCGTGACGGGCAACCTCCTGCGCAGCGAGCGCGAGATCGCGGCGGCCGTCGCGACCACGGTCGAGGAAGTCCACGAGACGATTCGCGACCTCGTCCGCCGCGGCGAGGTGTTCGAGCCGATTCCCCGGCGCTACCTGCGCCGCGAGCGGCGCCTCGGCGAGCGGCGAGGCGCCGAACGCCGGACGGCCCCGCGGCCGAGCGCGCGCGACCGGCGCAACGCCGCGCGCCGCGCTTCGAAAGCCTAGTCGTTCAGCGCTCGGGCAGGCGGCCCTTGAAGAGGAGCCACCACCGGAAGCAGCGATGCGCGACGTCCACGGGTGCGCAGTACATCAACGGGCAGCCGCCCACGATCGGCGTGATCCCTGCGGCGCGGCAGGCGTCGAGCGCCGCATCCGAGACGCTTCCTTCGCCGAACGAACGGTGAAACCAGACGTGCGTCACGCCGCGCGCGGCCGCCTGCTTCACGAGGCCCGCGGCAACGTCGGGATGCGCGGCGATCACGAGGCCGTCGACGGGGCCGGGAACGGCGGCGAGATTCGGGTAGCAGGCGACGCCCTCGACCGTCTCCGCGTTCGGGTTCACGGGGACCACGTCGAAACCGGAGGCCTTCAGCTTCCTGAAGATCGCATTGGCAGGCAGGTTTCCCTCGCGCGAAACGCCCGCGACGGCGAAGCGTTTGCCCTTGAGAAACCCGTTCACCGACGCCGGGACGCGCGACACGCGGGCGCGCTCCTACGTCGTGCCCTTGAAGAGCGCCGTGAGGTCCAGCGAGTGGACGTCGCGGCTCTGGCTTACGAGGGCCACGTACTCGATGGCGAGCGCCTGCTTGCCCGCGCCGAGCACCGTGCTGATGAGCCCGAACGCCTCGGGGTACTGCAGCGGCTCCATGCGCGCCGTGATCCGCCGCCAGATGACTTCCTCGAGCAGATTGAAAGCCGTGTGGACCTCTTCGAGGCCGAAGCCATCCTTGTAGCGCTCGCGGGCGACGCCCTGCGCGTACTCGATCATCGGGAGCAGCGTCCGCGTGGCGACGCAGGCGGCCGTCAGGTCGTAGAGCTTCGCGAGCCTCTCACGGTTCTGTTCGGCCCGGCTGGCGGTGTAGTGGGGCAGCGTGGCACGGGAGAGACCCTGAATCGCGTCCGCGACCGCCTCCGCGCGCGTTTCCTCGAGCAACCGGGGGAGTTCCATCGACGTTTCCTTCCTCGACGACATCATCCTCCCAAACATAGGTCCGCCCGCGCCGCGCGCGCCCGGAGTGCGGCTGCTCTATCGCGGCACCGCAAGTTCCGTGGTAAAGATCCCCGGATGAAGACGTTCCGCGTCGCCGCCCCGCTCGCGCTCCTCGCCTTTTCCGCCCGCCTTCTCGCGCAGCCAGCGCCGGCGCCGGTCCTGTCGCCCGCGGCCGCCCGCGTGAAGGCCGACGTCGCTTTCCTCGCCTCCGACGACCTCAAGGGCCGCCGCTCGGGCACCGCGGAAGGCGACCGCGCCGCCGCCTGGGTGGCCGAGCAGTTCAAGAAGATCGGCCTCTCGCCCGCCGGTCCGAACGGCGCCTGGCTGCAGCCTTTCGACTTCATCGACGGCGTCGACCTCGGCGCGAAGAACCGCCTCGAGACGGCCGCCGGGGCGAAGAAGGCCTGGACCGCCGGCAACGACTTCCGCCCGCTCGCGTTCTCGGCCGCGGGCCTCGCCGAGGGGGACGTCGTCTTCGCGGGCTACGGCATCGTCGCCAAGGACCTCGGGTACGACGACTATGCGGGGCTCGACGTGAAGGACAAGGTCGTCCTCGTCCTGCGCTACAGCCCGGACGGCGACGACGAGAAGTCCACGTTCTCGCCCTTCGCGGCGCTCCGCTTCAAGGCGGCCGTCGCGCGCGAGAAGGGCGCGAAGGCCATGCTCGTGGTGGCGGGCCCGCTCACGAAGGACGTGACGGATGACCTCATCGCGCTGCGCACGGACGCCGCGTTCTCGGACGCCGGCATCGTCGCGGTCTCCGTCCGCCGGCCCGTCGCCGAGGGGCTTCTCGCAGGCTCGGTCAGAACTCTCGAGGCCGCGCAGAAGGCCATCGACGACGCGAAGAAGCCGGCATCGTTCGCCGTCGCGGGCGCCCGGGCCGCCGTGAACGTCGACGTTACGCCTCGCCGCGTCAGGTCCGCCAACGTCATCGGCCTCCTGAAGGGCGCCGACCCCGCGAAGAGCGCCGAGTTCGTGATCGTCGGCGCGCACTGGGATCACCTCGGGCTCGGTGGAACGACGTCGCTCGCTTCGGCGAGCGGACCCCAGATCCACCACGGCGCCGACGACAACGCTTCCGGCGTCGCAGCGCTCCTCGAGACGGCGCGGGACCTCGCCGCGAAGAAGGCCACTCTTCCGCGGTCGATTCTCTTCATCTCCTTCGCGGCGGAGGAGCTCGGCACGCTGGGCTCCCTGCACTTCACGAAAAACCCGACCGTCCCGTGGGACTCGGTCGTCGCGATGGTCAACCTCGACATGGTCGGCCG
>JBDTTJ010000320.1:0-3758 GCA_039930645.1 Acidobacteriota bacterium | reverse complement strand
GCGCTGCCACGGCGGTCGTCCTTGCGCTCCTGGCCGGCGCGGCGGTGTCGGCGTGGAGGCGCTCCGGCGTTCGATCGGGCCGGACGCCGACCATCGCGGTCCTGCCGTTCGCGAACGCCTTCGGCGACGCGACGCAGGACTATTTCGCAGACGGGACGACGGAGGCCCTCATCGGAGAGCTGGGCCGCCTTCGGAACGCACGCATCATTGCGCTCTCCTCCGTACTGCGGCATCGCGGAAGTTCGCCGAAGCTGGCCGGAGCCGAGCTGGGCGCGGACTTCGTCGGCGTCGGGTCGGTTTCCCGCGCCGGCGAGCGGTTGCGCGTCGACATCCGGCTCGTGGAGACGAGAACGGGTCGCGTGCTGTGGATGAACACCTACGACCGCGACGTGAGAGACGTGCTCGCGCTCCAGGGGGAGATTGTCCGCGGCCTCGCCTCCGCCGGGGGCCTCCCGATCGATGAGGACGCGAAGAGGCGCTTCGCGGCGCAGCGCTCCGTGGAGCCCAGGGTCTACGAAGCCTATTTGAGGGGCCGCTACCACTGGAACCAGCGGACCGAGCCTTCGCTGCTGCATGCCGTGCATGACCTCGAGGAGGCCGTGGCGTTCGACGCGACGTACGCCCCCGCCTACGCGGCCCTCGCCGACTGCTACAACCAGCTCGGCACCGTCCTCATCGGAAACGGATCGCCGGCAGTGTGGCGTCCGAAGGCGGCGCGTGCCGCGATCCAGGCCCTTCAGATCGATCCCTACCTTGCCGATGCCCACGCGGCGCTCGGCTACGTGCGCCATTACAACTGGGAGTGGGCCGCATCCGAGCGGGACTTGCGGCGCGCCCTCGAGCTGAACCCGAGCTATGCGCTCGCGCACGTCTGGTACGCGAACCTGCTCGCCTCGCTCGGACGCATGGACGACGCACTCCGCGAGGTGGAGCTGGCCCGCGATCTCGACCCGTTCTCCCTCGTCGTGAACACGAACGTCGGCTGGACGCTGTCGATGGCCGGGCGTCCGAACGACGCGATCGCCCAGCTAACGCGTACGCTCGAGATCGATCCGGACTATCCCCAGGCGCACCTCCGCCTGGGGGGTGCGTACCTCGCGGCGGGCCGGACCGCAGATGGCCTGCGCTCGTTGGAAGCCAACGCACGCTTGAGCGGCCGCAGCCCGTCTTCGCTGGCCTCCCTTGCACAGGGCTACGCGATTGCGGGCCGTTCGGAGAAGGCGCGCGAGCTTCTTCGGGAAGTGCTCGAAACCGCCTCGCAGCGATACGTATCCCCTGGCGCGATCGCGATGGTCTACGCGGCCTTCGGTGAGGCCGATCCCTATTTCACCTGGATGGAGAAAGCGTTCGCGGAGCGGGCCAACGGGCTTGCCTATGCGCGCCTCGGCGCAGCGAGCTCGCCGTTCCGCGACGATCCGCGCCAGCGGGACCTCATCAGACGCGTGGGCTTTCCGTGAGCCGCGCGGCCGGAGGTGACCCGGACATCACGGGACTGCTCCTGGCCTTGAACACGGGGGACCCGGAGGCTCTCGACCACCTCCTCTCGGCCGTCTACGCCGAATTGCATCGGTTGGCACGGCGGGAGCTCCTGCGCGAGTCCGCCAATCACAGCCTGGAACCGACGGCGCTCATCCACGAGCTGTATCTCGGGCTCGTCGATCAGCAGCGCGCGAAGTGGGAGAACCGCGCTCACTTCTTCGCCGTCGCCGCGCACCTCATGCGCCGGATCCTCGTCGATCATGCGCGAGCGCGGCACGCGCTCAAGCGTGGAGGGGTCGGTGGCGTGGTCCAGATCGACGCGGCCCGCGACGTGGCCGACGACTCGCCCGGCCCGGATCGCGTCGACATTCTCGACCTCAACCAGGCGCTCGAGCGGCTCTCGGCCTGCAGCCCGGAACAAGGGCGCATCGTCGAGATGCGTTTCTTCGCGGGGCTCAACGTCGAGGAGACCGCCCACGTGCTCGGGCGGTCTCCCCGGACCGTCAAACGGGAATGGCGGCTCGCCAGGGCGTGGCTCTTCCGGGAGCTACGGACCTGACCGTGCGGCTCTCAGGGCATGCGAACGGCCGGGATCACCGTGCCGTCGTTCGAGACGTTGTCGACGTTGACGCCGTAGCAGTAGACGCCACGAGGTCCGCCCCCTGACGTCACGGTGAAAAACGCGAAGATGTCTTTTGCCTGAAGCGGAACGGGTTGCTGCCCCCACTGCGATGGGCCCATCACCAGGTCGGCACGCGCGGTCGTCGGGGCGCCGCCCGTCATCGCGCTGAAGTCGATCCGGACGGTCACCGGGACCGGGTCGAGGTTGGAGCAGCCGAAATTCGCTCGCATCTCCGGCGTGGCGCGCAGACCCGCGACGATGGACGTCCCGCCACCCGCCGAGACCGCGAGGGCATCGGTGCCGTTGAGGCCGGCGAGTGGGGTCGAATACCGGCCGGAGGCACCCTCGGTGTAGACCTCGGCGACGGCGACGAAGTGTTGCGACGCGTCGGCGAACAGCGCGATGCCCGCGCCCCCCGTGTACCCGAAGGCCTCCTGCAGGAAGTTCTCGTAGGTCTTGTACGTGTTCGCCGGGAGCGTGACGATCTTCCAGGCCGTGGCGCCGGACGGGGTCATCAGCCCGGCCGAGATCGAGATGTCCTTCGAGCCCGGGTTCAGGAGCGTCACGTTCGTCTTGTAGAAGGCGCCATTCAGTCCGGCGACGTTCGCCGACGAGGGGTAGACGTAGCCCGCCAGTTTCGTCCGCGTCGTGACCCAGAGGTCCGCTGCGCCCGAGCCACCCGGCCGGGCCGACTGGAAGTACATAGCCGTGCCGTCCCAGGACAGAGAAGGACGCTGGTCCGCAGCGGAGCTGTTGACGACAGAGCCCAGATTCACGGGCGCCGACCACGGAGAGGAGATGCTCGCCCGCGTGGACGTCCAGACGTCGTTTCCGCCGGCTCCTCCCGTCCGGTTCGAGGCGAAGAAGATCTCCAGCCCGTCGGACTCCCGCACGTTCGGCTGGTAGTCGGTAAACGTGGTGTTCAGACCGTCGACGAGAGTCGCCGGCCCGAACGTGCCGTCGGGCTGCATTTTGCTCACGTAGATGTCGAACGTACCCGCGGCGCCGCCGCCGGGCCGCGAGCTGCTGAAGTAGAGGTATTCGGCGCCGTCCTCGCCGTGGAAAGGCGAGGCCCTCAGGTCCGAATCCGGACTGTTGACCTGGCAGCCGAGATTGATTGGCGTCTCCCACCCGAGGTTGTCGTGAGTGTTGCGGCGGTACGAGACGTACATGTCGTTGCCACCGCAGCCGCCCGCGCGGTCGCTGACAAAGTAGAGGGCGTGGAGGTCCGCCGTCAGGGTCGGGCAGAAATTGCTGGAACCCACCGTGTTGATCGTCGCCGAGAGCTTCTGCGGAGCCGACCATAGGCCGTCGAGGCTTGGGCGCTCCGTGAACCAGATCTCGTTGCCGCCCCGCGCAAAGTAGAGGGTCAGACTATCCTTCGAAATGGAATCACAACTCTCGCCCGCCGACGTGTTCACGACGGGGCCGAGGTTGACCGGCGCGGACCAGTCCGAATACATCTGGGCTGGGGCGGGTACGGCGAGCGCGAGGATCGAGACTCCGAGAAGGACGCCAATCCACCTGGTGGTTCTGTTCATGGCCTGACCTTTCTTTTCGGCCCGGAACGCGCGGCCGATGAGTGATCTCCATGAGTAAGACGCGGAATCCGGGACGGGGCGGGGCCAGGAAAGCCGCAAGCGCGCCCGGCGAAGCC
>JBDTTJ010000319.1:0-3770 GCA_039930645.1 Acidobacteriota bacterium | reverse complement strand
ACCGAGGCGCACGCCTACGACCTCGTCGGCCGGATCGTCGGCTCAGTCGCTTAAGATCCGGCCCGACTTGCAGGTCCTTCGCGATCCGCTCCGCTCCAACGTCGATCTGCCCCGTGGGGGCGTCGTCACGGTCGGCAACTTCGACGGCGTGCACCTGGGACACCAGGCGATGCTCCGCGACGTTGCGGCCCGCGCACGCGAGGCCGGCGCGCCGTCCGTGGTCGTGACGTTCGACCCGCACCCGCTGAAGGTCCTCCACCCCGAGCGCGCCCCCAAGATGGTCCAGACCCTGCGCCAGCGCGAGGAGGCGATCGAGGCCTGCGGGATCGACGCCCTCGTCCTCGTGCCGTTCACGCGCGACTTCTCGCTCATCCCCGCCGGGGAGTTCGCCCGGGAGCTCCTCGGAAAACGGCTCCACGCGCGGGAGGTGTGCGTCGGCGCGCGCTTCGTCTTCGGGCGCGAGCGCGGCGGCGACCTCGAGCTGCTCCGCCGGGTCGGGACCGAGGCGGGCTTTTCGGTGCACGGCCTCGCGGACGTGTCGGACGCGGCCGGGCCGATCTCGTCCACGCGGATCCGCACGGCGCTGGCCGGCGGGGACGTCGCGGTCGCGAACGCCCTGCTCGGGCGGCCTTACGCGATGGACGGAATCATCGCGAAGGGCGACCGGATGGGCCGGAAGATCGGCTTTCCGACCATGAACCTCCAGCCCGGCAACGAGCTCTACCCGATGGACGGCGTCTACTTCACGAGCGTGAGGATCGAGTCCTTCGAGCGCACGTTCGCGTGCGTCACGAACATCGGGCGCCGTCCCACCGTCTACGAGGACTACGCGACGACGATCGAGTCCTACATCCTCGACTTCTCGTCGGACGTATACGGCGAGCGCGTGCGGCTTTCGTTCTTCGACCGCGTGCGCGAGGAGATGACCTTCCCGTCCATGCTCGAGCTCACCGCCCAGATCCGCCTCGACGTCGAGGCGACGCGCCGCTACTTCCTGGCGCACCCCGTCTCGTGACCGTCGAGATCGTGCTCCGCGCCGTTGCGGCGGCTCTCGCCCTTTTTCTCGCGGGCCGGGCGGGCCGCCGCGTGGAGGCCGTCGTCCTCGGCGCGCTCGCGGCATTCGCCGCGCTCGGCCCCGCGCGTGCTTCCCTCCCGGAGCCCGCGGAGGCGGCGGCGATCGCCGGCGCGATCGCGCTCCTCCTCGCGCTCGGGACACAGCGCGCGTTTCCCTCCGTCACGGAGGAGGCGGCGCTCACGGCGGCGCTTGCGGCCGGCGGCGCCGCGGCCGTGGCGCTGGTCTCGGGGCGGCGCCTGCCGGGCGGCGGCGCGATCGCCCTCGCGGTGCTCGCGGTTCTCGCGGTCTCGGCCGCCGCGGCGGAGTGCTGCCGCGCCGGAGGCGAAGCCGGCTGGCGCGAGGGGCTCGCGCGCACTCTCGGCGTCGCCGTGCCGGCGGCGCTCGGGGCGGGCCTCGCGTTGGCTCTCGAAGCCGGAGGCCGCGGACGGATGGGCTGGCTGCTCGCGGGCGGCCTCGCCGCCGCCGTTCTCGCGTGGGCGCCCGCGATCCTCGCGGAGAGCGCGCGGGTGAAGGCGGAGCTCGCGGAGGAGGTGCGTCTCGGGCTCCTGCCCCTCGAGGACGCCGAGGCGCTGCGCTTTCCGTGGACGCGCCGTTTCGAGAAGCGTTTCGGTCGGAAGGACGAGCGGCGCGAGTACGTGAAGAGCGCACTCCTCCTCGCGGCCGCGCGCCACCAGCAGCGCCACCGGACGGGCGAAGCCGTGCGTCTCCGCCAGCTCGAGGTCCTGACGTTCCGCACGCGCCTGCGGCGCACGCAGGACGCCCGCGCAGCCCGCTTCGAGCCCGGCGACGCGGCCGACTTCGGCCCGGAAGCCGCGCCTCCCGAAGGGTAGGCGGCTCTCAGGCCCGCGGGCCGTCGGCGTCCCAGAGGGTCGTCTCGCCGCGCGCCTCGAGGATCGGCCGGATCTTTTCGGCGTCGCCCACGGCCGCGACGATGCCGGTGGCCGGGTCGAAGAGCTCCGCGGCGGCGTCGCGCGCTTCCTCGCGCGTGACGGCGCGGATCCGGTCCCGCCACGTCGTGAACTCGTCCTCGGGCAGTCCGTGCAGCAGGCGCGTGAGCTCGTCCTGGACGACGCCGCCCGGCGTCTCGCGCGGGATCGGGAACGAGCCGAGGAGGTAGTTCTTCGCGCGCTCGTGCTCCTCGGCGGCAGGCCCGTCGGCGGCGAAGGCGCGGATGAGGTCGAGGAGGCCCCCGAGCGCCTCGGCGGTCACCTCGGTGCGGCAGTCGATCGACGCGCCGAAATGCCCGGCGAGGACGCGCGTCGCGAGCGACGAGTACGCGCCGTACGTGAGGGCGCGCTCCTCGCGCAGGACGTGGAAGAGGCGCGAGGACGCGCCGCCCCCGAGCGACTGGTTCGCGACGACGGCGGCGGGGAATTTCGGGCTCTTCCTCGCGAGCGCGGGGCGAGCGAAGAGGAGGTTCGTCTGAACGGAACCTGGCCGGTTCACGAGGTGGATCGAGAAGCCCGAGACGCGCGGCGGCGGCGGAACCGTGAATCCCGCCTCGCCGGCCGTGGCCGGAAGGCCGCCGAACGCGCGCGCGGCCGCGGCGATCAGGGTCGCCGGGTCCGCCGCGCCGGCCAGGACGAGCGTCGCGCCCGCGAAGGAAAGCCGGCGCCGCGCGAAGTCCGCGACGTCGTCCCGCATGAGGGCGAGGAGGCCCTTCTCGGTGGGCGAGACGGTTCCGTAGGGATGGCCGGGGTAGAGCCGGTCGTAGAGGCGCTCGCGCGCCAGAAAGTCGGGCTCGGAGCGCTGCTCCTGGAGCGCCGCGATGAGGCGGCGGCGGCCCTTGTCGAACTCGTCCTCGGGGAACGTGGCCTCGGTCAGGATCTCCGCGAAGAGCGCGAGCCCGGCGTCGAGGTCGCTCTCGAGGACGTAGAGGCGCGCGACCGTCGAGTCGGTGCCGGCCGAAACGTCCGCTACGGCCGCGAGGTCGTCGAGGGCCTCGGCGAGCTGTCGCGCGGTCTTCGTGCGCGTCCCGCCGAGGAAGGTGTCTCCGGTGACGTCGGCGGTCCCGTCGCGGCCCGGCGGGTCGGCCGTGGAGCCGGCGCCCGGGAAAACGATCGCGGCCGCGACGGTGGGGCGGCTGCCCCAGCGCGCGGCTCGCACGGCGAGGCCGGACGAGAGGACCGTCCCCTCGAAGCGGGGCAGCGAGAACGGCAGTGGAGGGCCGGGCGGCGGCGGGACGCGGACCGCGCTCACGCGGCCTCCGCGGGGCGCACGGCGACGACGGAACGGCGCGCCGCCACGAGCCAGCGCTGGACGGCGTCGCGCACGTGCTCGGCCTCCACGCAGAGGACCTCGTCGAGGTCGCGCCGCCAGAGGTTCGGGTCGCCGTCGTAGACGCCGTACTCGGAGAGGAGGAAGGCGACCGCCTGCGTCGTCTGCGTCGCCCGGATGGCTCCGGCGGTGATGACGCGCCGGACGCGCTCCATCTCGCGCGGCGTCGGGCCCTCGGCGGCGAGGCGCGCGACATCCGCGAGAATCTCGGCTTCGAGCCTCTCCGGCGCGACGCCCGGCCGCGCGATCGCGAAGAACCGGAAGAGCGACGGGCCCCGGCGTTCGTCGAGCGCGACGGTCAGCGACAGGGCGAGCTCGTCGTCCTTCACGAGGCGCCGCCAGAGCCGCCCGCTCTCGCCGGCGCCGAGGACCTTCTCGGCGTACGAGAGCGCGAAGAGGTCGGGGTGGCGGCGGTCGG
>JBDTTJ010000318.1:0-3793 GCA_039930645.1 Acidobacteriota bacterium | reverse complement strand
GCCGGCGCCTCCGGAGACTCAGACGAGGGCGGGGACGAAGTCGTCCACGTGGACCTCCGAGCGCGGCGGCACGGCCACGGTCGGCAGGTACGCCGGGTTCCACATCGCGGCGGCGACGGCCTTCGGGATCTCGGCGTCCGGGATGGCCTTGCCGAGGCCCGAGTCGCGCGCGACCTTGACGACCGCGGCGGCGACGGCCGCGCTGACGCGCCGGATCTCCGACGTGGACGGGAACAGGCTGCCGGACGCGAGGTCGGAGGCCTTCACCTCGTCGGCGAGGGCCTTGGCGGCGGCGGCGAACATCGCCTCCGTAACCTCCTTCGCCTCGGAGACGAGGACGCCGAGCCCGACGCCCGGGAAGATGAAGGCGTTGTTGCCCTGGCCGATCACGATCTTCCTGCCCGCGTGCGGGACAGGGTCGAACGGGCTGCCGGTCGCGATGAGCGCGCGGCCGTCGGTCCATTTCGTGATGTCGACCGGCTTGGCCTCGGTCTTGCTCGTTGGGTTGGACATCGGGAAGATGACGGGCCGCTCGACGTGCTTGGCCATCTCGCGGATGATCGCCTCGGTGAACGTGCCGGGCTCGCCGGACGTTCCAACGAGCATCGTGGGCTTGACGGCCTTCACGACAGCGAGAAGGTCGCGCGGCGCTCCGGTGCCAAGTCCGTACTTCGCCGCGAGGGCCGCAGGCCAGGCAAACGGGCGCTTGTGGACGTCCTTGATCTCGACGTCGTCCACGACGAGGCCCTGGCTGTCGAGGTTCGCCGTCGCGATCGTGAGCGCCTCGCCCGAGACGCCCGCGCGGGAGAACGTGTCGCGCAGGAGGCGGGCGATGCCGATGCCCGCGGCGCCCGCGCCGAGGATCACGACGCGCTGCTCCTTGACCGGGATCCCCGTCACGCGGCAGCCGGCCATCATGCCGGCGACCGCCACGGCGGCCGTGCCCTGAATGTCGTCGTTGAAGCAGGTGATCGACTTCTGGTAGCGGTCGAGCAGCCGGAACGCGTTCACCTTCTTGAAGTCTTCCCACTGGAGGAGGACCTTCGGGAAGCGGCGTTTGACGGCCTGCACGAACTCCTCGACGAGAGAGTCGTACTCGGCCCCGCGCAGGCGCGGGAAGCGCCAGCCGAGGTAGAGCTCGTCGTTCAGGAGCGACTCGTTGTCCGTCCCGACGTCGAGGCTGATCGGGAGCGTCTGGGCCGGGTGGATGCCCGCGGCGGCCGTGTAGAGAGCGAGCTTTCCGATCGGAATGCCCATGCCGCCGGCGCCCTGGTCACCGAGGCCGAGGATGCGTTCGTTGTCCGTGACGACGATCAAGCGGACGTCGGCGAACGGCGCGTTGCCGAGGACCTCGTAGATCCGGCCCCGGTGGCCGGGCGTGATCCAGAGGCCGCGCGAGCGCCGGAAAATGTGGCTGAACTCCTGGCAGGCCTTCCCGACGACCGGCGTGTAGACGATCGGGAGAAACTCCTCGATGTGGTCCACGAGCGTCCGGTAGAAGAGGGGCTCGTTGCGATCCTGCAGGGAAGCGAGCCCGATGAATTTCTCGAGCTCGTCGGCCTTGCGCGAGATGTTCGCGTAAACCCTCTTTTCCTGCTGCTCCATCGTGCTGACGGCGTGGGGCAGGAGCCCCTCGAGGCCGAACGCCTCGCGCTCCTCTTCCGTGAAAGCCGTGCCCTTCGTGTAGACGGGGTGGCGGAGCAGGCGGGTGCCGCGGTAGGGCACCTCCAGCCGGGCCGCGCCCTTGGAATCGTGCCGAACCGAATACTTCTCCATGTCGGAAGCCTCCGTCCTTCAAACGTGGGCTCCCGACCCCCTCTCGGGCATGAGGCATTTGCTTCAGTCCGGCAGCATTACGACGAGATATTTGCTCCCCTTCCAGAAGCGGGCGGCGTCCGTCACCGTCAGGGTGCTGGCCTTGCCGCCAGCCGCGGTGAGGGTGTAGCTGTCCTTCGGGTGGTCCGAGAGGACCCGGGCCTTGTCCGGGGCGGCCGCGATGTCGAACGTCCTGACCGTGCGCGTGTCGACCGCCTTGAAGAGGGTCTCGTCGAACTGCCCCGTGCGCTGCCAGTTGCCGCCCAGCCCGAGGACCGTCCCCTTCTTCTCGACGAGGCCGGCCTTCTTGAGGGCCTCCTTCGGCGCGATGAGGACGTACGCGGTCGCCATCTGCGTCTCGCGGTCCGCGATGACGGCCTCTTTCTGCTGGACGGTCTCTTCCTTCTCCTTCACCGTCCCGCGCAGCTCTTCGGTCGTCTTCGTGAGCTCCTTCGTCTTGTCCTCGAGGGCGGCGATGGTGGCTTCCTTCTCCTCGAGCTGCTTTTTGAGCTCGCCGACGAGTCTCTCGAGCGACGTCACCTTCGCGTCCGACGCCTTCAGCGACTTCTGGAGGGTCGCGAGCTTCGCGAGGTTCGCGGCCACGGCCTTGCGGATGTCCGCGATCTCGGCCTTCAGCTCGTCGCGCTGCGCGGTGTTGGGCTTGCCTTCCTGCGCGACGGCGATCGAAGTCTTGACCGCCTTGAGCTCCTTGACGCGCAGCTCCTCGAGACCCTTCTGGACCTCGTCGAGCGTGCCCTGCATCTCCGCCGTCGCGGCGCCGGCGGCGCTGAGCTCCTTCTGGGCGCGGGCCTTCTCCTCGGTGAGCGTCTTGTTCTCGGCCTGGACCTTCTCGAGGTCCTTCTTCCAGGCGCAGCTCGTGAGGACGAGCACGGCGAGGACTACGGCGGGAATGCGGGCGGAGAGCGACCGTCGTTTCATGGCGTCACCTCGATTGCGCCAATCGTACCTCCGGAGGAGCCACGGCGGCGGCCTCAGGGCGACCAGGTGCGCGCCGGGATCGCCGTCCCGTCGTTCGACGCATTGTTCACGTTCACGGCGTAACAGTAGACGCCGCCGCCGGGGTTCCCGGAGATGACCCAGAAGATGGCGATCACGTCGTCTCCCTCCACCGGCACGGCCTGCTGCGCCCAGCCGAGCGGGACGAGGTCGAGCGTCGCGCTCGTGGTCGCCGAGCGGGTGAAGTTCCGGAACGCGTAAAAATCCGCCCGCACCCGGATCGGTTCCGCGCTCGCGCTCGAGCATCCGAAGTTCGCCCGGTTCGCCGCGTCGACGCGCAGCCCCGCGGCGACGGAGACCGGGCTCGCGACCGGGCTCCCGAGCACCACGACCGCGTCGTCGGCAAGGAGACCCGTGAGGGGCGTCGAGTAGCGCCCGGCGTCGCTCTCGGTGAAGACCTCGGCGATCGCGACGAAAGACTTCGCGAGCGTGCTCTCGGCGAGGTTGATCCCCGCGCCGCCCGTGTATCCGAACTTGTCGTCCAGGAAATTGTCGAAGCGCGTGTAGGTGTTCGCCGGGAGCGCGATCGAGACGGTCTGCGAGGCGCCTGTGGGCGTCGACAGGAACGCGCGGACCGTGATCGGGTCGCCGCCCGGGTTGTAGAGCGTCAGCTTCGTCCTGAAGTACGCCCCGAACTGCCCCGGCGCATTCGCCGAGGACGGGAAGACGTAGCTCTTGCCGACGAGCGCGGCCGGCCGGGGCGCGTCGCCGGCCCGTACGGGCGGCGCCGCCAGGAGAAGACCCGGGAGAAGAAAACAGGGCGCATTTCGCAACACGTTCACGGGAGCCTCCACTCTGGAAGTGCGCACGGGTCACGCGGCAGCCGCCGGTGAGAAGATCCGCAGGTGAGACGAGCCGCCCCGTTCCTCGCCGCTCTGGTGCTGGCTGCCGCGCCCGCCCTTGCGTCGTGAGGGCCGGCTTCGCGATGGGGCTCTGAATGGAAGAGTCTCGAGAAGGAGAA
>JBDTTJ010000317.1:0-3803 GCA_039930645.1 Acidobacteriota bacterium | reverse complement strand
ACAAGAGCGAGGACGACGACGGCACCTTCGCGACGCTCGCGAAGGAGGCGATCGGCGCGGACCTGCCGTTCTTCCCCGTCTCGGCGGCCAACGGTGCGGGTCTCGAGGCCCTCCGCGAGGTTCTCTTCCGCGCGCTCGGGAAGATTCGCGTCTATCCCAAGGAGCCCGGGAAGAAGCCGAACCGCGACAGCCCGTTCGTGCTTGCGCAAGGGGCGACGATTCACGACCTCGCGGTCCACGTCCACAAGGAGATCGCCGACCGCCTCAAGTTCGCGCGCATCTGGGGGCACGCGAAATTCGACGGTCAGCAGGTGGATCGCCACCACGTCCTCGCGGACAAGGACGTGGTGGAGCTGCACGCCTGAGGCGGCGAATCAGCCGGCGGACATCGAGCCCAGGAACTCCGCGTTGTTCTTCGTCTTGTCGAGGCGCTCGATGAGGAGCTCCATGGCCTCGACGGTCGAGAGCGGGTTGAGGACCTTGCGGAGGATCCACACGCGGTTGAGCTCCTGCTTCTCGAGGAGCAGCTCTTCCTTGCGCGTGCCCGACTTGTTGAGGTCGATGGCCGGGAAGACGCGGCGGTCGACGAGCTTGCGGTCGAGGTGGACCTCCATGTTGCCGGTCCCCTTGAACTCCTCGAAGATGACGTCGTCCATGCGCGAGCCCGTGTCGATGAGGGCCGTCGCGATGATCGTCAGCGAGCCGCCCTCCTCGATGTTGCGCGCCGCGCCGAAGAACCGCTTCGGCTTCTGGAGCGCGTTCGCGTCCACGCCGCCCGACAGGACCTTGCCCGACGGCGGGCACGTCGTGTTGTAGGCGCGCGCGAGGCGCGTGATCGAGTCGAGGAGGATCACGACGTCGCGCTTGTGCTCGACGAGGCGCTTCGCCTTCTCGATGACCATCTCGGCGACCTGCACGTGGCGCGTCGCGGGCTCGTCGAAGGTCGAGGAGATGACCTCGCCCTTCACCGAGCGCTGCATGTCCGTGACCTCCTCGGGCCGCTCGTCGATCAGGAGGACGATGAGCGTGACCTCGGGGTGGTTCGTCGTGATGGAGTTCGCGAGCGCCTGCAGGAGCATCGTCTTGCCCGTGCGCGGCGGCGCGACGATGAGGCCGCGCTGGCCCTTGCCGACGGGCGCGATGAGGTCGAGGACGCGCGACGACATGTTCGCGGTCTCGAGGCGGATCCGCTCCTGCGGGTAGAGCGGCGTCAGGTTGTCGAAGAGGATCTTCTCGCGCGCGACGTCGGGGTGCTCGAAGTTGACGGCCTCGACCTTGATGAGGGCGAAGTAGCGCTCCCCTTCCTTCGGCGGGCGGATCTGGCCGGAGATCGTGTCGCCCGTGCGCAGCCCGAACTTGCGGATCTGCGACGGCGAGACGTAGATGTCGTCTGGCCCGGCGAGGTAGTTGTACTCGGGGGCGCGCAGGAAGCCGAAGCCGTCCGGCAGCACCTCGAGGACGCCTTCCGAGAAGATGAGGCCCAGCCTCTCCGTCTGCGTCTGGAGGATCTTGAAGATCAACTCCTGCTTGCGCAGCGCGGGCGCGCCCTCGACCTCGAGCTCCAACGCGATCTTCAGGAGCTGCGGCATCGTCTGGTTGTGGAGCGTGCGGATGTCGAGCATCGGCTCGGCGGCGGCGGCCGGGGCCGGCTGCTCTTCCACGTCGGCGGGAAGGTCGCGGGGATCGATGTCGCGGACGGCGTAGTCGGCGCCGGGGACCTTGCGTCGGGGCATGGGGTTACTCCTTCGGGGCGGGTGCGAGCGCCGCGCGCAGGAGGCGGGCGAGCTCGGGCAGGTTTTCGCCCGTCTCGGCCGAGACGGGCAGGAGGGGGCGGAATTCGTCGCGGTATGCGGCCGCGAGCATTCGCTCGCGGCGGACCCGCTCGGAAGGCTTTACCGTGTCCCACTTGGTCGCAGCAACGACCGTGGGAACAGAAGATTCTCTTAGAAAGAGGGACATGGACCGGTCGGAGTCTTGCGGCTCCAGGCGCCCGTCGACGAGGAGGAGTGCTGCGACCGGCTGTCGCGCGGGGTCCGGTGCGCCGCCATCCTCGGCCGCGCCGACCAGGAAGCATTCGATTAACCTTTCGAAGCTCTCCCTCTTCTCTTTTCCCGTCTTCGCATAACCGTATCCCGGGCAGTCCACGACGTCGAAGCGGTCGCCGACGCGGTACCAGTACAGGGCCTGCGTTCGGCCGGGGGTCTGGGAGACGCGCGCGACCTTCACGCCGAGGAGCGCGTTCAGAAGGCTCGACTTCCCGACGTTCGACCGGCCGAGGACCGCGAGCGCCGGAAGGGCATTTTTCGGGCACTCGCCGGGCCGGTGGCCGGCCAGGGCGAGGCGGACCTCCGCCCCGGAGGCGAGCACGCCTTTGGCGCCGCCGGGCCGTGAGCCGGCGTGCGACCTCGCGGGAGAGAACGTCGTCTTCATTGGGATGGGTCGAATTCCCCGGGGAGGGGAAGAAGAATAGATTTTCTTAGAAGGTAAGAGCGGCAGGAACCTGCCCGCCCCGTTAGCTTATCAGGTCACTGAGGCGTGGTCGTCGCTTCCGCGGCCAGGGCTTTCGGCACCATCGGGGTAGGCGCGCCCTCGAGCGTGAGCCGGACGACCTCGTCCACGTCCTCGACGAGGTGGAACTCCATGACGCTGCGGATCTCTTCCGGCAGGTCGTCGAGGTCCTTTTCGTTTTCCTTCGGGAGGACGATCGTCGTGATCCCCGCGCGGTAGGCCGCGAGGAGCTTTTCCTTGATGCCGCCGACGGGCAGGACCTTGCCGCGGAGCGTGATCTCGCCCGTCATCGCGATGTCCTTTCGGACCGGGATCCGCGTGACGGCCGACAGGATGGACGTCGCCATCGTGATGCCCGCCGACGGGCCGTCCTTCGGGATCGCGCCCTCGGGGATGTGGACGTGGATGTCCTTCTTCTCGTAGAAGTCGGGCTCGGCGCCGTAGAGCTCGGCTCGTGTGCGCACGTAGGAGAGCGCCGCGCGCGCGGACTCCTGCATGACGTCGCCGAGCTGCCCCGTCAGGACGAGGTTGCCCTTGCCGCGCATGAGCGTCGTCTCGATGTGGAGGACGTCGCCGCCCGTCTCGGTCCACGCGAGGCCCGTCGTGAGGCCGATCTCGGCCTTCTCGCCCTTCTTGGTCTGCCGGTACTTCGCCTTGCCGAGGAACCCGGCGAGGTTGTCGGCCGTGACCGTCACGGGCGTCTCGACGTCCTTGCCGATGATCTTGCGGGCGATCTTGCGGCAGACGGACGCGATCTCGCGCTCGAGGCTGCGGACGCCCGCCTCGCGCGTGTACTTCTCGATGAGGCCGTAGAGAGCGCCGTCCTCGAACACGGCCTGGTCGGGCGTGAGGCCGTTCTCCTTGACCTGCTTTTTGACGAGGAACTGCTTCGCGATGGCGACCTTCTCGTTCGGCGTGTAGCCCGAGAGCACGATGATCTCCATCCGGTCCTTGAGAGCGGGCGGGATCGGGTGGATCACGTTCGCGGTCGCGATGAACATGACCTTCGAGAGGTCGTACTCCGCGTCGAGGTAATGGTCCACGAAGGAGTGGTTCTGCTCGGGATCGAGGACCTCGAGGAGCGCCGACGACGGGTCGCCGCGGAAGTCCATCGACATCTTGTCGACCTCGTCGAGGAGGAACACCGGGTTCACGGTCCCCGCCTTCTTCATGAGCTGGATGATCTGGCCCGGAAACGCGCCGATGTAGGTGCGCCGGTGCCCGCGGATCTCGGCCTCGTCGCGCACGCCGCCGAGCGAGAGGCGGACGAACTTGCGGTTCAGCGACTTCGCGAT
>JBDTTJ010000316.1:0-3818 GCA_039930645.1 Acidobacteriota bacterium | reverse complement strand
GCCTCTTCGGCGTCGAAGCGCGGATCGCGCGCGCGAACCTGACGGGCAGCCTCTCGCGCACGTCCGTCGCCGTCGCCGCGCTCACGATGGGCCTCTCGATGATGGTCGCGATCGCCGTAATGGTGGGTTCCTTCCGGGCCACCGTCGCGACGTGGGTCGGCGAGACGCTCGCAGGCGACGTCTTCGTCGGCCCCGCGAGCGGGCGCTCGGGCCCGTCGCTCGGGCGCGTCCCGGAGGAGGCGATCGAGGCGATCCGCGCCGTTCCCGGCGTCGCCGACGTCGACCCGTTCCTCGCGTTCTCCGCGACGCGGGACGGCGCGCCGTACACCGTCGGCTCGGGCCTCTTCGCGTACGTCTCGAAGTACGGGAACCTTCCGCTCGTCGACGGGCGCGACCCGAAGCGGGTCTTCGCCGGGGCGCTCGCGAACGGCGAGGCGATGGTCTCAGAGCCGTACGCCGAAAAGTTCCGCGTGAAGACAGGCGACACCGTGGAGCTGCCGGGTCCGGCGGGCCTCGTGCGCGTGCGCGTCGCCGGCGTCTACACGGACTACTCGAACGACCGCGGGACGGTCACGCTGGACCGAGCGCACTTCCGGCGGATCTGGCCGCTCTCCGGCGCGACGACGATGAGCGTCATCCTCGCGCCCGGCATCTCCCCCGAGGAGGGCGCCCGGCGGATCGAGGCGGCCGTGCGCGGGCGCTTCGCGCTCCGCGTCCGGACGAACGCGACGCTCCGCCGTCTCGTCCTCCAGATCTTCGACCGCACGTTCGCCGTGACGTACGCGCTCGAGGCGGTCGCGATCGCCGTCGCGGTCCTCGGCGTCTTCAACACGCTCACGGCGCTCGTCCTCGAGCGGCGGCGCGAGATCGGCCTCCTGCGCGTCCTCGGGGCGTCCGCCGCGCGCGTGAAGCGCGCCGTGCGGTACGAGGCGGCCGCGATCGGCGGCCTCGGGATCGCGCTCGGCCTCGCGTCGGGCGCCGCCATGGCGCTCGTTCTCGTCCACGTCATCAACCGCCAGAGCTTCGGCTGGACGATCGCGATGCGCTGGCCGTGGGCTTTTCTCACGGGCGCGCTCGGGCTCGTCTTCGCGACCACGCTCCTCGCCGCGGCCCGCCCCGCCGGCCTCGCGGCCGAAACGGACGCCGCGGCCGCGCTCAAAGAGGAATGATGAAAACCTTCGCCCTCGCTCTCCTCCTGTTCGCCGCGCGCTACAAGCCTCTGGATCCGAACCAGAAGATCTCCTTCCCCCGCGACCACGGCGCGCACGAGGATTCGCGCGTCGAGTGGTGGTACGTGACGGGCCAGCTCGAGACCGCGTCGGGGAAGAGGCTCGGCTATCAGCTGACGTTCTTCCGCACCGGCATCACGGACGACGCCGCGCCGCGCGCCTCGTCCTTCGCGGCGAGGGACGTCCACCTCGCGCACTTCGCACGCACGGACGTGACGGGCGGTAAGGCGGGGACGTTCCGCTTCGCCGAGCGCCTGCACCGCGACGGCCCGGGCGCCGCGTACGCCCGCACGGGGCGCCTGTCGGTCGCGAACGAGGACTGGCGGCTCGAGGAAGCCGGCGGGCGTCTCGTCCTGTTCGCGAGGGACGGCCGCGACGAGCTGTCCCTCGTCCTCTCGCCGGAGAAACCTCCCGTTCTCCACGGACCGAACGGGATCTCGCGGAAGGGCCCCGAGCCCGACGCGGTCAGCAAATACGTCAGCCTCACGCGCCTCGCGAGCGCGGGCTGGTGGACTTCGGGCGGCACGAGCGAGGCCGTCACCGGGCTCTCGTGGTTCGACCACGAGTGGGGCTCGGGGTCGATCGGCAAGGAGACGCGGGGCTGGGACTGGTACGCCGTTCACCTCCTCGACGGCCGCGACCTCATGCTCTACCGCCTGCGCGGCGCCGCCGGGAATGGAACGCCGTTCTCCTCGGGCACGCTCGTGGAGAAGGACGGTGCGCCCGTCCCCCTTTCATCAGCCGATTTTGCGATCGAGGAGACGGCACGGTGGAAGAGCCCGAAGAGCGGCGCCGCTTACCCGGCACGCTGGACGCTCCGGGTTCCCAAGGCCGGTCTCGTTCTCGACGTCGTCCCGCTCGTCGCCGACCAGGAGCTCGTCACGGAGAAGTCCACCCGCGTGACGTACTGGGAGGGGGCCTGTGACGTGAAGACGCCGGCCGGGGCGCCGGCCGGCCGGGCGTACGTGGAGATGACGGGCTACGCCGGGGCGGGCGGCCTCGGCCTCTTTCGCTAGACTCCCGGGAAATTGCGATCGGAGGACTCCATGCTCAAGGGATTCCGCGACTTCATCTGGAAGGGCAACGTCATCGACCTCGCCGCGGCCGTCATCATCGGCGCCGCGTTCGGCGCGATCATCGACTCGCTCGTGAAGGACGTCATCACGCCGATCATCGGAATGCTCGGCGGCCAGCCGGATTTCTCCGCGATCAAGGTCGGCGCCATCCAGCTCGGCAACTTCCTCAACGCGATCATCGCGTTCCTCATCAAGGCCGCCGCCCTCTATTTCCTCATCGTCCTTCCCTTCAGCAAGCTGGCCGCCAAACTGGCGTCGGCGCCCGCCCCCGCGCCCGGCCCCTCGCAGCAGGAGATCTACCTCAAGGAAATCAGGGACCTCCTCGCGCGCGAGAGGCGCTGACCGCAAGCGCCCCTCTTCTGGTTAAATACGAGCTCCAGGGAGGATCCATGAAAAAGACGACACTTTCCGTTCTCGCCGTTCTCACGACCCTCGGCCTCGGCACGAGCGTTCTCGCCACGATGGACATCCAGAAGGCGTTCAAGGCGCAGTACCCGGACGCCAAGGCCGTCAACGGCAAGTGCTCGACGTGCCACACGATGGCCCTGCCCAAGAAAGACGGCGACCACGCGAACAACGCGTACGGCGCCGACGTCAAGGCGGCAAAGGGGAAGGACGGCAAGTACGACTTCGCCGCGATCGAGAAGAAGGACTCCGACGGCGACGGCGTGTCCAACCTCGACGAGATCACGAAGGGCACGAACCCGGGCGACAAGACCGCGAAGTAACGGCTACTCGGGCATCCGGCGCAGGCGGCTGTGCCGGACGCTGTAGAGGAAGTACAGGAAGAGCCCGATCACGAGCCAGATCACGAAGCGCTCCCACGTCGTGCGCGGGAGGCCGAGCGCGAGCCAGAGGCAGAAGAGAATTCCCGCCGGCGCGCTGAACCACACGAGCGGCGTCCGGAATTTCCGCGGGGCATCGGGGCGCTTCACGCGGAGGATCAGGACGCCCGCAGCGACGAGGACGAACGCGAAGAGCGTCCCGATATTCGTGAGCTCGACGACCTCGTCGATGTTCATGAGGCCCGCCGGCAGAAGGACGAGGATCCCCGTCACCCACGTCGCGTTCACGGGCGTGCCGCGCGGCCCGACCTTCTCGAACCAGCGCGGGAGGAGGCCGTCGCGCGCCATCACCATGAAGATGCGCGGCTGCGCGAGCTGGAAGACCAGGAGCGCGCCCGAAAGCGCCGCGACGGCGCCGATCGAGACGATTCCCGCCACCTTGTTCATCCCGATCGACGAGAACGCGTGGGCGATCGGGTCCGCGACGCCGTGGTACGCCGTGTACGGGAGCATTCCGGAGACGACCGCGCAGACCCCGACGTAGATCACGGTGCAGATCGCGAGGCTCCCGAGGATGCCGCGCGGAAGGTCGCGCCCCGGATTTCGCGTCTCCTCCGCGGTCGTCGAGACGGCGTCGAAGCCGATGAAGGCGAAGAAGATGATCGCGGCGCCGGCCTGAATGCCCTTGAGGCCGTTCGGCGCGAACGGGTGGTAGTTCGCGGGCTTCA
>JBDTTJ010000315.1:0-3910 GCA_039930645.1 Acidobacteriota bacterium | reverse complement strand
GGGTCCGCCGCGTCCGCCTGGATGCCCGCGATGCGCGGCTTCTTGTCGAGGATGCCGAGCGAGAGCCACTCGCGCACGCCCTTGCCGATCGCCGAGACGTTTCCCGCGTTGCCCACGGGCACCACGAACCAGTCCGGGACCGACCATCCGAGGTCGTGGATCGCCTCGAAGCCGATCGTCTTCTGCCCCTCGAGGCGGACGGCGTTCTTGCTGTTCAGGAGATACACGCGCCCCTCGTCCGCGAGGGCGGCGACGATCTTCATGCAGCCGTCGAAGTCCGTGTCGAGGCCGAGCGTCGTCGCGCCGTACGCGAGCGCCTGAGAGAGCTGCTCGTCCGTGATCTTCGCGTGCGGAAGAAGAACCACGGCGCGCATCCCCGGCGCCTCGGCGGCGTAGGCCGCCAGCGCCGCCGAGGTGTCGCCCGTCGACGCGCAGCCCACGAGCGGGAAGCCGCAGGCCTTCGCCCACGTGACGCCGGCGGACATCCCGCGGTCCTTGAAAGAGAGCGTCGGGTTCTCGCCCTCGTGCTTGACGAAGAGGCGCGAGAGCCCCAGCTCCTCCCCGAGCGCCCCGCCCGCGTAGAGGCGCGTCGCGCCCTCGGGCTTGCTCACGAGAAGGTCCGTGTCGAGGCCGGGCAGGACGTGCTCGCGGTAGCGCCAGACGCCGCTGCGCTCGTATGCGCGCGTCTCGGGCGAGCCGGGCGCGGCGCGGCGGCGGTCGAAGAGGTCGCGCCAAGCCGCGCCCGAGAAACCGAAGGACGCGAGGTCCGGCTCGACGTCGAGGAGCTCGCCGCACGCGGCGCAGGCGGTGCGCGCCTCGGCGAGCGGGTACTCCGCGGCGCAGGCGACGCAGCGGAAGCGGGCGGCGACGGAGGGCGCGGGCATAACCGATTATGAGCGGATGCGCCGCGCGCCCCTCGCGTCGAGGCGGTGGACCGTGGCGTGGGCGGCGACTCCGGCGCGCCGCCAGGCGGCCTCCGCGGCGCGCGCGATCCGGGCGGCCCCGGGCCCGTCTCCCGTGAGCCCGAGGAGCGAGGGGCCGGCGCCGGCGAGGCAGGCGCCGTGCGCGCCGGCGGCGAGCATCGCGTCGAGGACGGTGCGCCCGCCCGGGATGAGCGGCAGCCGCGCGGGATCGACGAGTCGGTCTTCGAGGAGCGCGCGGCCCGCGAGCGCGAGGTCGCCGTCCGCGAGCGCGAGGATGAAGCCGGCCAGCGACGCCGCGTGCGCCGTGTGCACGGCCATCGGGACCTTCCGCGGGACGACGCCGCGGGCGCGGCGCGTCTCGAGCTCGAGCGCCGGGTGAACGAGGACGAGGCGCAGGCGCACGGACGCCTTGAGGCGCACGGGCGCAAGCGGCCCCTCGGGGTCGGACGACGGGACGAGGACGAGCCCCCCGAGGAGCGACGCGAAGACGTTGTCGCCGTGCCAGGAGCCGTCCGCGACGTGCTCGCCAAGGAGCGCGGGGCGAAGAAGCGCGACGCGGTTTGTCATGCCGACGAGGAGCCCGGCCGCGAGCGCACCCGCAGCGGCCGAGGCCGCCGACGAGCCCATGCCGCTCGAGAGCGGGAGGCCCTTGTCGAGCGTCAGCTCGAGGCCGCGGCGGCGCTCCCCCGCCGCCTCGAGGACCGCGGCGGCGGCGACTGCCGCCGTGTTGCGGCGCGCCGAGAGCGGCAGCCTCCCGCCGTCGCCGGAGATCCCGATCAACCGGACGCCGGGCCTCTCCGTCAGGCGCGCATGGACGACGTCGCCGGGGCCCTCGAGGGCGGCGCCGAGGACGTCGAACCCGACGCCGAAGTTCGCGACGGAAGCGGGCGCAAATACAGAAATCGAAGAGAAGATTTTCCTGGAAGGTGAAGTGGGGCGCGCCGAGGGCGGCTTTCCTCGGCTCATGTCGTCACGACGCGGTGCAGGGCTCTCACCGCCTTTTCACGGTCCTCACCTGCTACTGCGAAAGAGATGTTGCACTCGGAGCTTCCCTGCGCGATCGCTTCGACGTTCACGCCGGCCTTGGCGGCGGCCGCGAACACCTTCGCCGCGATCCCGGGCGTTCCCCGCATCCCGTCGCCAACGGCCGCGACGACCGCGATCGGGGTTCGCGCGGTGACGCCGTCGATCGAGCCCGTGAGGCGCTCGAAGCGGAACTCCTGATCGAGCGCCGCGATCGTGCGCGCGCGGTCCCCCTCGGGAATCACGAGCGCGATGTTCTGCTCGGAGGACGCCTGCGAGAACATGACGACCGAAACGCCGAGCCGCGCCGTGGCGCCGAAGACGCGCGCCGCGATCCCGGGGATTCCGGTCATGCCCTTGCCGTCGAGCGAGAGGAGGCACAGCCCTGAGATCGCGGTGACGGCGCGGACGCCGCGCGCGCCGTCACCCCTGGCGGCGATCGTCGTCCCCGGACGCTCCGGGTGAAACGAGTTGCGGATGACCAGCGGGATCTCCTCGGCGATCGCGGGAAGGACGGCCGGGAAATGGAGCACCTTCGCCCCGAAGTACGTCATCTCGGCCGCCTCGCGGTAGGAGAGGCGCCGGAGGAGGCGCGCGCCGCGCACGAGGCGCGGGTCGGCCGAGAGAACGCCGTCCACGTCCGTCCAGATCACGACCTCCTTCGCGCCGAGCGCCGCGCCCAGGAGGGCGGCCGTCGTGTCGGAGCCCGAACGGCCGAGCGTCGTCGTCTCGCCTCCCGCGTTCTTCGCGATGAAGCCCGTCACGACGGGGAGGACTCCGCTCGCAAGAAGCGGCCTCAGCCGCCGCTTGACACGCGGGTCGCTTTTCTTGCGGTCGCACGTCGCGGCGCCGTGCCGATCGTCCGTGACGAGCATCTCGCGCGCGTCCACGGAGCGCGCCGGAACTCCCGCCTTCACGAGCGTCGCGGCAAGAAGCGGCGCCGAGAGGCGCTCGCCAAAGGAGGACACGAGGTCCGTGACGCGCGCCGTCCGTTCGCGCAGGAGCGCCACGCCCTCGAGGGCGGCCGAGAGCTCGCGCAGGGGGGCCGCGTCGAAGCGCACTCCGAGCGCCCGGGCGGCGGCCTCGTGGCGCTCGCGCAGGGCCTCGACGGCGGCCCGGGCGGGCCCGATGCGGCCGCGCTCGGCCTCGCGGGCGGCCCCGAGGAGGACGTCCGTGACGCCGCCCATCGCCGAGGCGACCGCCACGACACGACCCTTGCGGCGCGCGGCGGCGAGGAGCCGCGCGGCGTTGCGGATGCGGGCCGCGTCCCCGAGCGACGTGCCGCCGAACTTGTGGATGGACACCTTCTTGCTCATCGGGCGCCCATCGTACCGCCCGGCCTGCCGCGGTAGGATTCGCGGATGCGTCTCAACGTTTCACGTCTCGGCCTTGCCGCCGCCCTCGCCGTTGGCCTCTCGGGCTGCGCCTCGGCCCCGCCGCCGCCTCCCCCCGCTCCCGAGCCGGCTCAGGCGCCCGAACCCGCGCCCGCGCCGCAGGCCGCCGAGATCTCCTGGATCGTGCCGAAGACAGTAAACGTGCGGGAAGCTCCCTCCACAAAAGCGGCGACGGTCGCCAAAGCCTCGAAAGGCGCCCGTCTGACCTCATTCGAAGAAAAGGACGGGTGGGTCCGCGTGAAGCTCCCGGACAAGAGGATCGGCTGGGTGAAAAAGGACCTTCTCAAGAAGGACGACGGCTGCCTCCCGGACCGCAAGGAAGTCCTGATCGAACCGCCCATGCTCCGCGTCAGCGACACGCCCGGCGCGAAGGGCAAGGTCGTGGTCGAAGCCGACATCGACGAGACGGGCTCCGTGAAGACCGTCCGCGTGATCACGAACGAGACGGGCTCTCCCGATCGCGCCGAGTCCGTGAAGGCCGAGGTCAGGACCGTGAAGTTCCAGCCGCCCGTGCGCCGGTGCAAGGTGACCGGCTTTACGTACGTCTACTCGCGGACGTTCTAGTCCTTT
>JBDTTJ010000314.1:0-3930 GCA_039930645.1 Acidobacteriota bacterium | reverse complement strand
CCGAAGATCGGCCTCATGTCCGTCGGCGAGGAAGAGGGCAAGGGGACGGACACGATCCGCGAGGTCTTCGGTCTCCTGAAGGAGTCCGGCCTGAACTTCATCGGGAACGTCGAGGGGCGCGACGTCTACTCCGGCGACGTCGACGTCATCGTCACGGACGGCTTCACGGGCAACGTGATCCTCAAGGTCTCCGAGAGCCTCGCGCACCTCGTCGAGCAGGCGCTCAAGCAGGAGATCACCCGCAGCCTGCAGGCGTCGATGGGCTTCCTCCTCTCGAAGGACGCGTTCCGCTCGTTCAAGAGACGCCTCGACTACAGCGAGTACGGCGGCGCGCCGCTCCTCGGCGTCAAGGGCGCATGTTTCATCGGCCACGGGCACTCGAACGCGAAGGCCGTCCGCAACGCGATCAAGGCCGCGCACGATTTCGTCCAGCGGCGGATTCCCGAGAAGATCCGCGACAAGGCGATGACGTTCGCGCCGCCCGCCCTCACCCGGTAAGATCCGCGTTTTCCGCCAGGGAGGAGAACCGATGCTCCACGCCACCGTCGCCGGCACCGGCCGGGCCGTTCCCGACCGGATCCTTTCGAACGCCGATCTCGAGAAGATGGTCGAGACGTCGGACGACTGGATCACGTCGCGGACCGGGATCCGCGAGCGGCGGATGGCGGGGCCCGACGACATTCTGTCGGACTTCTGTGTCCGGGCGGCGACGCCGGCGCTGGAGGCTGCCGGCCTCGTCCCCATGGACCTCGACACGATCATCCTCGCGACCTGCACGCCCGACCACCCGATCCCGGGTGCGGCGCCCGTCGTCCAGCACAAGCTCGGCGCGAAGCGGGCCGCAGCGTTCGACCTGAACGCCGCCTGCTCCGGCTGGCTCTACGGCCTCCACGTCGCCGACGGCCTCGTGCAGTCCGGGAAGGCGAAAAACGTCCTTCTCATCGGCGCCGAGTTCCTGACGCGCTTCACCGACTACACGGACCGCGGCACCTGCGTCCTCTTCGGCGACGGGGCCGGCGCGACGGTGCTCAAGGCGACCTCGTCGGACCACGGCGTCCTCTCGACCGCGATCCGGACGGACGGCGAGGGCTCGCGCTTCATCTCGATGCCAGGCGGCGGCTCGACCTATCCGCCCAACCGGCCCGAGACGCTCGCGGCGCGCCAGACCTTCATCCAGATGAAGGGCGGCGAGACCTTCAAGGTCGCGATCCGCTCGATGGTCGAGGTGTGCAACGAAGTCCTCGGCGAGAGCGGCTTCACGACGGACGACGTGGCGTGGCTCCTCCCGCACCAGGCAAACGAGCGCATCCTCACGGCCACGGCCGACCGTCTCAAGATCCCCGCCGAACGCTGCATGAACAACATCGCCCGCTACGGCAACACGAGCGCGGCGTCGATCCCGATCGTGCTCGACGAGTACGCGCGTGCCGGGAAGATCAAGCGGGGCGACCTCATCCTCATCACGGCTTTCGGCGGCGGGCTGACGTGGGGTGCGGCGCTCGTCCGGTGGTGACCCCGTGAGCGGAGTCGCGTTCCTCTTCCCCGGTCAGGGCTCGCAATTCGCCGGCATGGGAAAGGACCTCGCCGAGCGGTTCCCCGAGGCGCGGGAGGTATACGCGCGCGCGGACGCAGCGCTCGCGCCGCTCGGGCTCGTCGTCTCGAAGGTGTCGTTCGAGGGCACCGACGAGGACCTCAGGCAGACGGCCGTCACGCAGCCCGCGATCGTCACGCACGCCGTCGCCGTCCTCGCGGTCCTGAAGGCCAGGGGCGTCGTCCCCTCGGTCGCGGCCGGCCACTCGCTCGGCGAGTACGCGGCGCTCGTCGCCGCGGGCGCGCTCACGCTCGAGGACGCCGTCGTCCTCGTGCGGCGCCGCGGCACGTTCATGCAGGAAGCCGTGCCGGCCGGCCGCGGCGCGATGTCGGCCGTCATCGGCCTCGCCCCCGAGCTCGTCGTGGAGGGCTGTGCCGAGGCGGCCGCGGCCTCGGGCGAGGTCGTGTCGGCCGCGAACTTCAACTCGCCCGAGCAGACCGTCATCGCGGGCTCGGCCGTGGGCGTCGCGATGGCGGGAGAGATCCTCAAGGCGAAGGGCGCAAAGCGCGTCCTCCCGCTCCCGGTCTCGGCGCCGTTTCACTGCGCGCTCATGAAGCCCGCCGAGCAGGCGCTCTGGCCGTTCCTCGCCGCGGCGGCCTTCACCCCCCTCGCGATCCCCGTCGTGAGCAACGCCGCCGCGGACGTCGAGACGGATCCCGATGCCGCCCGGGAAGCCCTTCGCAGGCAGGTCTGCTCGCCCGTGCGCTGGGTCGAGTCCGTCCAGCGCCTTTCCGGGATGGCAGCCTCCGCGATCGAGGTCGGGCCGGGGACGGTCCTCTCGGGCCTCGCGAGGCGCATCGTGAGGGACTGGTCCGTGAAGACGACGTCCACCGCCGCCGCTCTCGACCGCTTCTCCTGAAAGGAACGCCGATGGCCGTCTCGTTCTCCCTCTCCGGCAAGATCGCGCTCGTCACCGGGGGCTCCCAGGGCATCGGGGAGTCCATCGCGAAGGCCCTCGCCGCCGCCGGGGCGCACGTCGTCGTGGCCGCCCGCAGCGAGGACAAGGCCGCCGCGGTCGCCCGGGCGATCGCCAGTGCGGGCGGCTCGGCCGAGGCGCTTCGGCTGGACGTCGTCGACCCCGCCTCCGTGACGGCCGGTTTCAAGGCCGTCGTCGACAAGCACGGAAAGCTCGACGTTCTCGTCAACAACGCGGGGATCACGGACGACGGACTGATCCTGCGCATGTCCAAGGAGTCCTGGGACACGGTCATCGCGACGGACCTGACGGGCGTCTTCCTTTGCGCCCAGGAGGCGGCGAAGACCATGCTCAAGAAGCGGGTCGCGGGCCGCATCGTGAACATCACGTCCGTCGTGGGCCTCATGGGAAACCCCGGCCAGACGAATTACGCGGCCGCCAAGGCCGGCGTCGTGGGCTTCACGAAGGCCCTCGCGCGCGAGATCGGCTCGCGCGGGATCACCGTGAACGCGGTGGCCCCGGGCTACATCGAGACATCCATGACGGACGTCCTGAGCGAGGAGCAGAAGAGGGCCCTCGTGGGCGAAATCGTTCTCGGACGCCTCGGGATCGGGGACGACGTGGCCGGCGCCGTGGTGTACCTCGCGTCCGACGCGGCGGCCTATGTGACGGGGACCACCCTCAATGTGAGCGGCGGGCTTCATATCGGGTAAGCTCCGGGCAACGCGCCCGGGTTGAAATGAGTCGCCGGTGCGGTCAGAATCCGCTTTCCCGCGGAATCAGCAGACACATTCGGAGGAATTCGATGTCGACTTCGGTGGAAGAAAAGGTCAAGGGCATCATCGTCGAGCAGCTCGGCGTGCAGGCCGAGGAAGTGAAGGCCGACGCGTCGTTCGTGGACGATCTCGGCGCGGATTCGCTCGACACGGTCGAGCTCGTCATGGCCTTCGAGGAAGCATTCGGCATCGAGATCCCGGACGAGGACGCCGAGAAGATCCAGAAGGTCAAGGACGCGGTTTCCTACATCGAGTCCCACGCCAAGCCGGCCTGAGGCGGAGCGGACTCAACTCTTCGTGCCGGAACCGATCGCTCCTCTCCTCGACGCCCGCGGGCGGCGCCGCGTCGCCGTCACGGGCGTCGGCCTCGTGTCGCCGATCGGCCTCACGCGAGCGGAGAACTGGGCGAGCCTGAAGGCGGGCGTCTCGGGCATCGGCCCGCTGACCCGCTTCGACGCAACGGATTACGCCTGCCGGATCGCGGGCGAGGTGCGCGGCTTCGACCCCGGGGCGTTCCTCGACAAGAAGGAAATCAAGAAGTTCGACACGTTCATCCATTACGCGGTGGCGGCGTCGAAGGACGCGATGACGGACTCCGGCCTCGTCGTGAACGAGGAGAACGCCGAGCGCGTCGGCGTGTGCATCGG
>JBDTTJ010000313.1:0-3931 GCA_039930645.1 Acidobacteriota bacterium | reverse complement strand
CCTGGATGTGCGGCGTCCCGCACCTGAGGGAGTGCATCCCCTACCCGAGGATGCTTTACCGTATTTACCCCTGAGGACGCGCGTAATAAGGGTCCGGCGTCGCGTCAGCGGCGGTCGAGCGCGGCGCGGACCCGTGCCGCGACCTGCGAGGGTGCGAAGGGCTTCTCGAGGAAGTCCGTTCCCGCTTCGAGGACTCCGTGCCGCGCAATCACGTCGTCCGTGTAGCCGGACATGAACATCACGCGCGTCTCCGGGTGCTCGACGACCACCCGTGCGGCCAGCTCCCGCCCGTTCATGCCCGGCATCACGACGTCGGTGAGCAGGAGGTGCACGGGCCCGCCGTGGGCGCGTGCGGCAGAGATCGCCTCCTCGCCGGAACCGGCATCGAGGACGGCATACCCGCTCGTCGTGAGCGCGCTGCGGACGAGATTCCGCACGGCGATCTCGTCCTCGACGAGGAGGATCGTCTCGCCTCCGCGACGGCGGACAGGAGCGTCCTTCTCGGGTTCTTCGAGGGCTTCGTCCACGGCCGGGAGCAGGATCTCGAAGCTCGTTCCGCGGCCCTCCTCGCTGTCGACCCAGATATAGCCGCCGCTCTGCTTGACGGCGCCGTACGTCGTCGCGAGGCCGAGGCCGGTGCCCTTGCCGGGTCCTTTCGTCGTGAAGAAGGGCTCGAAGAGCCGGGCCCGGACCTCCGGCGGCATCCCCGTGCCGGTGTCCGAGACCGTCAGGCTCGCGTAGAGTCCCGGCTCGAGGCCGGGCCGCGCGGCGGCGGACGCGGGGTCCACCTCCTTCGAGGCCGTCGAGACGGTCAGCGTTCCGCCGGACGGCATCGCGTCTCGGGCGTTCACGGCGAGGTTCATGAGCGCCTGGTCGATCTGCCCGCGGTCGGCCCGCACGTGCGGAAGGCCCGGGTCGAGACGCAGGACGATGCGCACGTCCTCGCCGAGGACGCGGCCCAGAATGCCCTCGGAGGAGAGCGCGACCGCGTTGAGGTCGATCACGGCCGGCCGCAGCACCTGCTTGCGACTGAAGGCCAAGAGCTGCTTCGTGAGCCCGGCCGCGCGGTCCGCGGCGCGGCGGATTTCGACCACGTCCTCGCGCGCACGGCCGTCGGGAAGCTCCTCGTGCAGGAGGTCCGCGTAACCGATGATCGCCGTCAGGATGTTGTTGAAGTCGTGCGCGACTCCACCCGCGAGGCGCCCGATCGCCTCCATTTTCTGCGCCTGCCGGAACTGCTCCTCGAGCTCCCTGCGCTCGGAGACGTCCCGGGCCACGCAGCCGGCTCCCTGGAGAACGCCGACGGACCGGATCTGGAAAAACGACGCCTCGGTCGGAAACGTGCGGCCGTCCTTGCGCCGCCCGACCAGGGCCGTCTGCCGGGGCGGAGCGCCGCGCGCGAGCTGTGCCGTGATCGACGCGAAGTCCCGCGGATTTTCGTAGAGGAATTCGCTCGTCCGACCGATCACCTCGTCGCGCGTGTACCCGAACGCCGACTCGAAGCCGGCATTGACGTCCGAAATCCGCCGGTCCGGCGTCGTGAGAATCACCGCGTCATTGATCGCCGCGAACAGTCGTATGCGCTGCTCCTCGAGGGCCCCTCGCGAGACCTCGGCGTCCTGCGCCGCGACGGCGGCGCGGCGCAGGGCGGACGCGGTCCACACGAGGAGGAGGGTGGCGACGGCCACGACCGTGAACGCGAGGAGCGCGGCTCCGAGCTGGTCGTCCCAGACGCCGAGGCGCTCCCCGGTGATCTCGATCCAGCCGAGCAGGGGGGGCAGGAGGAATGCGGGCGGCAGGAGGCGCCGTGCGAGGACGGAGCCCGGGTCGCTCCGGGACCAGTGCGCGAACGGCGGCGCGTCGTGCCGGAGTGCCAGCAGACCGGCGGACAGGGCGAGAAGCCCGAGACTCGTCTGGGGCGCGATGACGTTGAAGCGGCCGAGGGTCCGGAGCGCGTGCGCGCCGTACGCGAGCCCGACGAGTGAGCTCGCGCAGAGGAGGGCCGCCGCGATCGCGAGCGCCGGCGAGGCCCGGCGGCGGAAACGGCCGTCCGCGCGGAGCGTCGCGAGGGAGATCGCGAGCAGGAGGAGGGCGACGCTCGTGACGGGCGACATCCGGCCGGGCGCAAGGGTTCCCGGAGGGGGAGAGAGCGTGTCGCGCACGAGAATCTCGTCCAGGCCCAGGGAGATGCCGGTGACGTCCTGGACGACGGTCGCGACGCACAGGAGCGCGACGGCCGCCGCGAGAACGACGGGAATACGCCGCGACGTGCGGGCTGCCGCTGCGAGTCCGACGCCGAGAAGGAGGATCGCCCCCGCCGTGTTCGCCTTCATCGGGATTTCGGCGTCGAGCGGGGCCCGGAGCACCGGAACGTCGAGGATCCAGCCCGCGAGCGTCAGGAGCGCGAGGCCGACGGCCGCCAGGCCAGCCGCCAGCGCGATCCTCCCGAACAAGGTTGAGCTTCGCACGCCGATTCTCCGAGTGTACCGCCGGCGGAGTAGAATCAGTCGCAGAGCGGATGAGGCGGCGCTCGCCGTCCGGCCCGTCGGCCTCTCGATGAAAAAACCCTTCTCCGGATCCCTCCCTTCGGTGGGCATCGTCTCGCTCGGATGCCCGAAGAACCTCGTCGACACCGAGGTGATGCTGGGCCATCTCCAGCGCGAGGGAATGACGCTCGAGGATCCGGAGAAATCGCGCGTCGTCATCGTCAACACGTGCGGGTTCATCGACGCCGCCAAGGAGGAATCCGTCGGCGCGATCCTCCGCGAGGTCGCGCGCAAGGCGGCCGGGGAGATCGACCGTGTCGTCGTCGCCGGCTGCATGGTCCAGAAGTACGGCCGGGACCTCGCCGCCGAGATCCCCGAGGTGGACCACTTCATCGGGCTCGACGAGCTCGAGAAGGCGCCCGCGGCCGCGCTCGGCCTCCCGTCGCTCCCGCGTTTCACCGACAAGCCGCTCGCGACGCGCCTTTACGACGACCTCTCGCCGCGCGTCCTCACGCACCGCAAGGGCTACGCGTATCTCAAGGTCGCCGAAGGTTGCAACAACCCCTGCACGTTCTGCACGATCCCGCAGATGCGCGGCCTCATGCGCTCGCGCACGGTCGCGTCGCTCGTGAGGGAGGCCCAGAGCCTCGAGGCGCAGGGCGTGAAGGAGCTGGTCCTCATCTCACAGGACACGACGCGCTACGGCGAGGACCTCGGCCTCGGGCGCAAGGGCCTCGCGCGGCTCGTCGAGACGCTCCTCGCCGAAACGGGCTTCCCATGGATCCGATTCCTGTACGCGTACCCGAAGACGCTCGAGATGGGCGTCTTCGAGCTCATGGCGAAGGACAAGCGGTTCCTGCCGTACGTCGACATGCCTCTCCAGCACGTGAGCCGCAGGATCCTCGCGTCCATGAAACGCGGTGGCGACGCGGCCAGCTATCTCCGGCAATTCGAAGAAATCCGAAAAATCGTCCCCGACATCGCCCTCCGCTCGACGTTCATCGTCGGCTTCCCCGGAGAAGAAGAGAAAGATTTCTTGGAAGTGGAAGAGTTCCTCGAGGCCGTCCGCTTCGAGAACGCGGGCGTCTTCACGTACTCGCCCGAGCCTGGCTCGGGCGCCGAGTCGCTCGGGGACCCTCTTCCACCCGAAGAAAAATCTTCGCGCCGCGACCGTCTGATGGAAGTCCAGCAGAGGATCTCTCTCGCCAAGAACCGCGCGAAGCGCGGTAAGACCTTCGACGCCCTGCTCGAAGGGCCCAGCGACGAGACCGAGATGCTCCTCGAGGCGCGGCTCGCCGGGCAGGCCCCCGAGATCGACGGGCGAGTGCTCATCAACGACGTTCCCCCGGGCTGGACGCCGCGCGTCGGCGAGATCGTCCGCGTGAAGATCACCGAGGCGCACGCCTACGACCTCGTCGGCCGGATCGTCGGCTCAGTCGCTTAAG
>JBDTTJ010000312.1:0-3945 GCA_039930645.1 Acidobacteriota bacterium | reverse complement strand
AGCCGTCCTTCGGGATGTCGCTCCTCGTTCTCGCCCGGAAGCCCTGACGCCCATGGCGGCGGGACCGGCCAGAGCCTTCCGGCTCCCGGACGCCGCGGCCCTCGCCGTCGTCCTCGCCGCGTTCGCGGCGCGGTTCCACGACTTCCTGTCCGGAGGAACGCTCTACCGGCGCGATGCGGGCTTCTTCTTCGTGCCGTGGCGTAGCGTTCTTGAGCGCCTCCTCCGGGCGCGGGAGTGGCCGGTCTGGAACGACTGGATGTCGGGCGGACGGCCCTTTGCCGCCGACCCGAATGCGGCCGCTTTCTGGCCGCTCTCGCCGCTGGTCGCGATCCTCGGGCCGACGGGCCTCTCCCTCGCGAACACCGCGCTCGTTCTCGTCATTTTCTTCTGGGCGCTGCGCCGGCTCGGCCTGTCGGCGCCGGGCTCCACGGCGGGCGCGCTCGTCGTGCTCTTCTCGGGCGTCTTCCAGTCGCTGCCCGGCTTCTTCGGGATGGCCGCCGCCGCCGCGCCGCTGCCCTTCGCCTTCGCGGAGCTGCCGCGCCTCGCCGGCGGCGATTCCGGAGCGCGCCGCCGCGCCCTCGCCTTCTGCGCCCTCGCCTTCGGCCTCTCGGCGCTCGGCGGCGAGCCCGCCGTGACCCTGATCGGCGCGGCCGCCTTCGGATCCCTCGCGCTGGCCACGGCCGGGCGGAGGCGGGCGGTCCCCGCGGCGGCCGGCGCCCTCGCGCTCGGCCTCGCGCTCGCGGCGGTGCAGGTCCTGCCCGCGGCGGCCGAGGTCGCGCGCTCGGCGCGGGCGTCCGAAATGCGGCCGGAGCACGGCGCGCTCTTCTGGTCCGTGCGTCCTGCGCGTGTTCTGACGCTTCTCGAGCCGCGCCTGTCGGGCGACGCGGCAGAGGGCCCCCACTGGGGCGCGGCGACGTTCGACGCCTCCGGGCCCTATTTCGACGACCTGGCGATCGGCGTCCTGCCGCTTCTCTTCGCGGCCGCGGCGTGGCACGACCGGCGCGGCCGCGCGGCGCTGCTCGTCGCGGGCGGCGCGGCGGTCCTGTCGTTCGGGCGATTTCTTCCCGGCTACGGCGCAGTCGCGTCCGCGCTCTCGTCCGTGCGCTACCCGGAGAAGTGGTGGCTCCTCGCGACGTTCGCGCTGGCGACTGCGGCGGGCGTTGGGGTGGACGCGGTCTTCTTCGGCGAGGCGGAGGTTCGGGAGAAGGCGAGAAGAGTTTTGCTTCGGACGGCGATGGGGATGGCCGTCCTATGCGGCGCACTCTGCGCGCTGGCGTTCGGTGCGGAAGATTTTCTTAGAAAGGTGTTGTGGGGTCTCGGCCTCGGCGCCGGCGAAGCATCTGGCGCGGCCGTGGCGGGCGTGCTTCGGACTCCGTTGCTCGCGGCGACCGCGACCCTCGTCGTGTGCGCCGGCGGCTTCTTTCTCCTCTCCTCCTCCCTTTTCGCCTTCAAAGAAAATCTTCGTGCCCCGGTGCTCCTTGCGGGCTTTCTGGCCGTGCTCTTCGTCGGCGACGCGGCGCGTCGCGTCGCCGGGACGTGTCCCGCCGGGCCTCCGGATCTCTACCGCAAGGAGACGCCCGAGGTCGCACTCGTGCGCGCGCAAGCGGGCGACGGCCGGTTCTACGACGACGGCGCGGACGACCGCGCGACCGTCGTTCGGCGGACGCTGGAGGCGGGCGGGCTCGACCTCCTGCGGCCCGCGACCGGGACGGTGTTCGGGATCCGGTACCTCGGCGACAACGACGTGGACCGCCTGACCGCGGCTCCGGCCGTCCGCTGGACCGCCGCTCTCGCAAGGTTGCCGTGGGGCGAGGAGAAGTCCCGCATCCTCCGCTCCGCCGGAGTCTCCGTCGTCCGGACGGCGTCGCCCGGCCCGGATCCCGCCGCGACGGAGGAGATCGGCCGCGCGGGATCGGACCGTCTCGTCCGGATCGCCGGCGCGCGGCCGGAGTTCACGCTGCTGCCCGAGGGCGAGGCGGGCTCGGTGCTCGTCATCGAGCGGCGGCCCTCGCGCGTCGTCCTCCGCGCCGACGTGACGCTTCCGTCCGCCACGCTCTGGATCGGGCGGACGTTCGACCCGAACTGGCGCGCGCGCGCGGACGGCCGGGCGCTCGCCCTCCGGCCCTCGGACGCCTGGCGCATCGAGGCGGAGCTCCCGAAGGGCGTTCACGAGGTAACGCTGACGTACGCAAACCCGCTCTTCGGCATTGGAGCCGCCGTCTCGCTCGCCGGTCTCGCCGCCGCGGTCGCGCTCGTGAGGGCGGGGAGGCCCGCGTGAACCTGCGGCGCGCGGCGCTTCTCCTCGGGGCGATCCTCCTCGCGTGGGTGCCGTACCGCGCGTTCTTCGGGAGCGACGTGCCCGTCGGCCGCGACCTGCCCTTCTTCTTCTACCCTCTCAAAGCGCACCTCGCCGAGGGGTTGTCGCGCGGAGAGCTCCCCTGGGTGGACCGCTTCCGGTGGGGCGGCGCGCCGCTGCTCGGGGGCCCGTCGGCGGCGCCCTTCGACCCGGCGAACCTTCTTTTTCTCGCGCTGCCCCTCGGCGCTGCGATGAAGGCGTGGATGCTTCTCCACCTCGCGGCGCTCGTCGCGGGCTTCGCCGCGTTCGCGCGCCGGCTGGGTCTCGCAGCGGCGCCGGCCGCGCTCGCCGGCCTCGTATTCGCTCTCGCGGGGACGACCGTCTCCGTCGTGCCGTTCCCGCCGACTCTGTCGGCGCTCTCGGTCCTTCCGTGGTTCGCGGCGTTCGTTCTCGACACCGTGCGCGCTCCGTCGGCCCGGAACGCCGCGAAGACCGGCGCGGCAGCCGCGCTCCTCGCCGTCGCGTCGGCTCCCGAGTTCCTCCTCTACGGGGCCGCTGTCGCGGCGATGCTCGTCGCGGCGGCCCCGCCCGGGCCATCGCCCCCGCACTCCGATCGCCGCATCGCGATCCCGCCGCGCGGCCGCGCTCTCGCGGCGCTGGCGGCCGCGGCGGTCCTCGCGGCCGGCCTCTCGGCCGTCGCGCTCGTGCCGGCCGCCGCCACGGCCGCGCGCAGCATTCGCGGCCCCGGTGGCGGCATGTCCGAGGGCGCCGCGGCGATCGAGCCGCTCGAGCCGGCGCGCCTGAAGGAGTTCCTCGCCGACGGGCTCGTGGCGGACTGGACGCGCGTTTCCACCGCTCGCGGCGTCACCCACTACCCGTACCTCCCGTCGCTGACGCCCGGGCGCGTCGCGTGGCTCCTCGTCCTTCTCGGGCTCGCGCGGCGGGGCCCCCTGCGCGTCGCCTCGGCTGCGCTCGCGGCCGTCGGCGTTCTTCTCGCCGTGGCGGGCGCGACGCCGGTGTTCCACTTCGCGGCCAAGGCGCTGCCGTTCTTCGCGTCGCTCCGCTTTCCCGAGCGCCATGCAACGCTGGCGGGCTTCGGGCTCGCGACGCTTGCGGCGCTCGGGCTTGCGCGGCTCGACGCGACGCTTTCCCCGCGGGCGCGCCGGATCGTCCTGCCGCTTCTCGCGCTCGCGGTGCTCGTCGACCGCGAGCCGATGGCCCGCGGGCTCTCGCCCGTGGAGAACGGATCCGTCCTGTCGCGGCCCCCCGCGCTCCTCGAGCGCGGAGCGCCTCCCGCCGGCGACGCGCCGCCGCCGCGCATCTTTCACCGGGATCTCTACGCGCCCGTGCCGGTCTACGACACGCAGGACCTCGCCGCGTCGGCCGTCACGGCGCGCGTTTCGCTGCTTCCCGCATACGCCTCGCTCTTCGGCGCCGGCTACGTCTTCGAGAAGGATTACGACCTGTCGCTGTCGGTCGAAGTCTTCGAGTGGATGCGCCTCCTCGGCCGCGCGGTCCCCACGCCGGACCCCCTCCCGCTCCGGATCGTCCGCGCTGCGGGCGCCTCCGCGGTCCTCGCGAGCGAGCGCGGGGGGGACGGGCGCTACCGGCCGCGTCTGCTGCGGATCGCGGACCCGTTGCCGCCGTTC
>JBDTTJ010000311.1:0-3957 GCA_039930645.1 Acidobacteriota bacterium | reverse complement strand
GCGACGAGGCGCTCGAGGAGGGCCGGGAGGTCGGGTCTCAGTGAGGTGAGCGGCGCTGGCTCGACCGAGAGGTGGCGGCGCATGACCTCGGCCGGCGTGGCGCCGCCGATCGGCCGCGTGCCCGTCCACATCTCGTAGAGGACGACGCCGACGGCGTAGATGTCGCTGCGCTCGTCCACGGCTTCGCCGCGCGCCTGCTCCGGGCTCATGTAGTACGGCGTCCCGACCGTGGAGCCGTCGCCGGGGTCGTCGCCGCCCGCGGCGCGCGCGATGCCGAAGTCCATGAGCTTCACGACGCCGTTCGGCAGCACCATGATGTTCGGCGGCTTGATGTCGCGGTGGACGATGCCGGCCTCGTGCACGGCCGCAAGGCCGCGGCAGAGCTGCTTGGCGATCTGGAGGCCCGGCGCGAGCGCGACGACTCCGCGGCGGTCGAGGATGTCGCGGAGCGTCGTCCCCGGCACGTACTCCATCGTGAGAAAACGGACGCCCTCGGCCTCGCCGAGGTCGTGGGTGCGGACGACATTGCGGTGCGTGATCTTCCGCGCGAGGCGGATCTCCTGCTTGAGCGTCTGGGTCGCGCCGGAGCCCTCGTCGAACGCGTCCGGGAGGAGGACCTTGAGGGCGACCTCGTCGTCGAGCTCGCGGTCGATCGCGCGGTAGACGGTGCCCATCCCGCCCTTTCCGAGCAGGGCCGTCACCTCGTACCGCGACGCGAAGAGCGTCCCGACGCGCGGACCCGCGAACGCCCGGGCCGCGGCGTCGGGCGCCGGCACCCGCGCCGCGAGCGTTTCGCCGCGCGTCGCGTCCCGGTCGCGGCGGATCCCGGCGACCATCTGCTCGAGCGCGGCTTTCTCCTTGAGCTCGCCCACCATCGCCGAGAACGCGCGAGCAAGCGCGCCCACCTCGCCGCCGCCCGCCTCCGGGAGCTTCACGTCGAGGTTTCCCTCGCGGATCGTCGCGGCGCCGGCCGCGAGCTCCTCGAGGGGCCGCGCGATGCGCCGGCCCATGACGAAGGACACGGGCAGCGCGACGAGCAGCGCGAGAGCGCCCACCCAGAGGAGCGTGTCGCGGATCCTCCGGAAGGCGGCGGTCTCTTCCTCGCGCGAGCGCGAGACGACGAAGGCGCCGAGCGTCTCGCCAGATGCGCTCTTGAGCGGGACGGCCCCGAGGATGCGCCGCTCGCCCGCGAGGACGACGTCGATCGGGCCCACGGGCCGGCCCTGCGAAAAGAGCGTGTCCACGGCCGCCGGCTGCGCCGCGAGCGCGGGAACGAGCGCGTCGCCGCGGAAGCCCTCGGTGGACGCCGACAGCACGAGCGCCGGCGCCTCGCCGCGCTTGCCGACGTTCGCGACGAACCCGGCCTGCCCCTTCGTGATGCCCTGCAGCGTCTTCGCGCGCGCCGCGTCGAGCGGGACGGCGGCCGCGAGCACGCCCGAAAGCCGCCCCTCGCCGACCGACGCGTCACCCGAGAGGACGGGAACCGACGCGACGTACGAGAGCTGCGCCTTCTCGCGAATGACCGCGGTGGACGGCATGCCCTTGAGCGCGTCGGCGACCCATTTCACGGACGCGAAGGAACGGCGGTTCTCCTCGGTGACCTCCTGGTCGCTCCGGTCGAGAAGGACTCCGCGCTCGTCGAAGAGGAAGACGACGCCGGCGTCGAGCTTTCCCGGCCGCGCCTTGTCGGCCGTCCAGTCGTGGAGCGTCTTCTGGTCGCGCAGAGCGAAGAGACCCTTCGTCCCCGGCTCGTCCGCCACGCTCGTGAGCTGGCGCCGGAGGCTCTCCTCGAGGCTGATCTGGTACGAGCCGACGACGCCGGGCAGGTCACGCAGGCTCTCGCGGATGCTCTTCTCGGCGGCCTCGTTCGCGCGCCACGTCCCCACGGCGATGGCGGCGCCGAGCGTCGCGACGACGAGGACGGCGGCGCCGGCGAAAAACTGCGTTGCGAGGCCCGGCCCGCGGGCGGGCTTCCCGGCCAGAGCGGGTTTCGCGGGCACGACGAACGTCGACTCTTCCGCCGCGCGGATCGCGCGCGTGGCCTCGCCCTCGGCGAGCGTGACGCGCGTGGCCTCCCCGGAGGCCGTGCGACGCGTGTCGTCAGTACCGGTTGCCATCGTCGTCGGGAGGAGGGTAGTCCTTCCCGTACTTGTTCTTGTGGCCGGCCTCGCGCCACCCCGAGCCGTCGAGGGAGACCGCGAGCGGAACCGTTCCGGCGGCGGGCACGTCCACGACCGCCGTGAAGTCGCCACCCTTCTCGTCCCACGCGCGGACGGTCGCCTTTCCCGCCGGCACGCCCGCGAGGACCGCCGTCCCGTCCGCACCGGCCTGCGCCCAGATTCCGCCGTCGATCACGACGAGCACGGCCGCCATCTGCGGATGGATGTTGCAGTAGATCTTCACGGGCCCGGGGTTCTCGAACGTCATCGCCCGCGCGGCGCCGTTGCGGTAGAGGCCGAGGTCGAAGCGGGCCTTCTCCGAGAGGCTGAAGACGTTGTGGTAGATCCCGTCGAGGTTCGGAAACTGCACGGTGCCGCCGGCGGGCACGACCGCGACGTGCGGGTCGAAGCGCTTGCTCTTCGAGGCGATCCTCGCCTTCGCCGACGCCGCCGCCTGTTTCGCGGCCGCGGCGTCCACGACCCAGACGACGGCGCCCGCGCCCGGCGCGGTCGTCTTGTCCGGAGTCAGGACCGACACGGTCAGCCGGATGTCCCCGCCCGCGGCGGGGCCGGCGAAAAGGGCGCACGCGATCGCGAGGCCGGGAGCGGAGAGACGACGGAGGCGCCCCACGCGCGGACGATACTAAACGGCCGAGGTCCCCCGCGCGTCGCGCACGCGTCGCACCGCCGCGGCGACGGCGGACGCGGCCCAGTCCACTTCCTCCTCCGTCGTGAACCGTCCGAGGCCGAATCGGATCGACTCGTGCGCTTCTTCTTTCGTGAGGCCGATCCCGCGGAGCACGTGGCTCGGCTCGACGGACGCCGACGTGCAGGCCGAGCCCGCGGACACCGCGAGGTCGCGCGTCTCCATCATCACGGTGTCCGACGGCGCGCCCGGGAAGCGCACGTTGAGGTTGCCGGGCAGGCAGGCCGCGGGGTCGCCGTTGCGCGACACGCCGGGCACGCCCGACCGCAGCCGCTCCCACAGCCGGTCGCGCAGCGCCGCGACGCGCGCGGCTTCGGCGACGCCTTCGGCCTTCGCGATCGCTGCGGCCGCGCCGAAACCCACGATGCCCGGGACATCGAGCGTGCCCGGCCTCATCCCGCGCTCGTGTCCGCCGCCGAAGAGCAGCGGGTCGAGCACGACGCGGGGGTTCGAGGCCCGCACGAAGAGCGCGCCCACGCCCTTCGGCCCGCAGAGCTTGTGGGCCGAGAGGGAAAGGAGGTCGATGCCGGAGGCGTGGACGTCGAGAGGAACCCGGCCCGCGGCCTGGACGGCGTCCGTGTGGAAGAGAACCCCCCGCTCCTTGCAAAGGCCCGCGATCTCCGCGACGGGATTGAGAGTCCCGATTTCATTGTTCGCCGCCATGACGGTCACGAGGATCGTCTCCGGGGAGAGCGCCCACGCGACGGCGGCGGCGCTCGTACGGCCGAGGCGGTCCGGCGCGACACGCGTGACGCGAAATCCCTCCGCTTCGAGGCGCGCGCAGGGGTCGAGGACGGCGCGGTGCTCGATGGCCGAGACGACGACGTGCGTTCCCCGCGCGCGCCGCGCCCGCGCGGCGCCGAGAACCGCGAGGTTGTCCGCCTCGGTCGCGCCGGACGTGAAGACGATCTCCTTCGCGTTCGCGCCGACGAGGTCGGCGACGTCCTCGCGCGCCTTCTCGACGGCGGATGCGGCGCGCATTCCGAAGACGTGGCTCCGGGAGGCCGCGTTTCCGAAGTTCTCCGTGAAGAACGGGCGCATCGCCTCGAAGACGCGCGGGTCGACCGGCGTCGTCGCGTGATAATCGAGGTA
>JBDTTJ010000310.1:0-3992 GCA_039930645.1 Acidobacteriota bacterium | reverse complement strand
TCGAGGCCCTCGTCCAGGCCGCCGCGATCGAGGCCTACAACCAGGGCCGCAAGCTCTCCGAGGACGACCTTTCCAAGATGATCACGGACACGGTCCCGCTGTCGCGGACCATGGACGAGCAGATCAAGGCCATCAAGAGCTGGGCGCACGACCGCGCGATGCCGGCGTCGAAGGCCTGACGTAGGATTTCGAGATCTCGAACGGATTCGGAGGAAACATGCCGGCACGCCGCACGGTCCTTTACAGCAGCAAGGGGAAGAAGCTCTACGCGGTCCGCGACGCGGAGGGCCGCTTCAAGGACATCCAGCAGTACAGCCGCGCCCACGCGGCGGACATGCGCAGCAAGTCGAAGGCCGAGGTCGCTTCCGCGGCCAAGGCCGGCAAGAAGAAGGCGGCGCCGAAGAAGAAGGCCGCGAAGAAGAAGTAGGTCAGCGCAGAGGCGGGGGCGGAGGAGAGTCCGCCTCCGGCGCCACGATGACGGCCGTCCCGTAGCAGAGCACCTCGGTGACGCCCTGCATGAGCTCCGTCGCGTCGTAACGCACGCCGACGACCGCGTTGGCGCCCACGTTCCGCGCGTGCGCGAGCATCATGTCGAAGGCCTCGTTGCGGGTCTTCTCGCAGAGCTCCGTGAAGAGCGATATGTTCCCGCCGACGAGCGTCTGGAGCGACCCGCCGATCGTCCCGAAGATCGAGCGGGAGCGCACGGTGATCCCGCGCACGACCCCGAGCGTGCGCGCGATGCGGTAGCCGTCGAGCGTGAACGTGGTCGTGGTCATCGGGCTGGTCATGGCGGCCTCCTCAATTCAGTTCCACCGCGGGTCTCCGGCCGGACGCCGGAACGGCGACAGGAAGTCCAGGCGCCTCTGGGCGCCCTCGATGTGCGCGAGCGTCCACGCGTAGCGTTCCTCGAGGCGGTTCATCGCGAGGAGCTCGTACGTCTCCTCCGGCTCGAGCCCGAGACGCCCGATCGCCTCGTTGACGAGGCCCTCGTCCGAGAGGCGCACGGGAAGCTCCCGGGCAGCGGCGCGGCCGACTCCGTCCGCGAGGCGGCGCACGCCGTCCGCGAGAGCCCGCCGGAGGTCCCTCGGCGTCCGGCCGGCGCCGTCGGCCGGGGGCAGCGGGGCGATCGCGATCGGCGTGATCTCGGCGATGCGGTACGGCGTATCGGTGAACGGTTCGGACTCGATTCGATAACGGAACGCGCCGCGGAGGAGGATGTTCGAGCGGCCGTCTTCCAGCGGCTCGTGGTGAACGACCTCTCCCGCGCAGCCGATGGAATAGACGGCGGGGCGCGCACCGGCCTCGGGGTCGCCCGGCTTGAGGAGCTGCATGCCGATCAGCCGGTCCGAATCGAGCGCGTCCGCCAGCATCCGGCGGTAGCGTGGCTCGAAGACGTGCAGCGGCATCGTCGTCCCCGGCAGGAGGACGACGTTCGGGAGCGGGAAGAGGCGGACGAGGCGGCGCCCGGACATCTGGTGAATGATGCATCCGGACGGGTGCGTCGCGCGCGGGCCGTGTTATCTTGCGCCTCCATGGCGAACAAGGACGACCGCTACCCGGAAAACGCCCCAGGCAAGTTCTACGTGGACACCCAGTGCATCGACTGCGACGTGTGCCGCGTGACGGCCCCGAACAACTTCACGCGGGAGGAAGAGAAGGGCTACTCGTACGTCAACAAGGCGGCCGCGACGCCCGAGGAAGAAGCCCAGTGCCAGGAGGCAATGGACTCCTGCCCGGTCGAGGCGATCGGGAACGACGGGGAATAGGGAAGAGAGAAGAGAAGACGAAGATTTCTTAGAAGGTTAAGAGGGAGAAAGTGCTCTCCTCGCGTGGTAGCTCGACCTGACGAGCGGCCCCGACTCCACTCTCGAGAACCCCATCTCCTCGCCCTCTCTCCGGATCTCCTCGAACTCCTGCGGTGTGTAGTACCGCTCGATCGGCAGGCGGCGCGCGTGTGGCTGGAGGTACTGGCCGACGGTCACGATGTCGACGCCGGCGCGGCGTAGATCGCCAAGCGTCTCCGAGAGCTCCTGTCTCGACTCGCCCAGACCGACCATGACGCCGCTCTTCACCTTCAAAGAAATCTTCTCTTCGTCTCTTCTCCTGGCCGCGCGGGCGAGCAGCTCGAGGGACCGCGAGTAAATCGCATCGGGCCGGACGCGGCGGTAGAGGCGCTCGACGGTTTCGGTGTTGTGGTTGAGGACTTCCGGCGCCTCGTCGAGCACGGTCGCGAGCGCTTCGGCGCTGCCGAGGAAGTCCGGGATGAGGACCTCGACCGTGACGTCGGGCCCGAGCGCGCGGATGGCGCGGATCGTCGCCGCGAAGTGCGCGGCGCCCCCGTCGGGCAGCTCGTCGCGATTCACGGAGGTCACGACGGCGTGCGCGACGCCGAGGATCCGAACGGCCTCGGCGACGTGCCGCGGCTCCTCGGGGTCGAGCGGCCTGCCGAGGCCCTGCGTCACCGCGCAGAAGCCGCAGTGCCGCGTGCAGACGTCGCCCATGAGCATGAACGTCGCCGTGCGCTCCACGCCCCAGCACTCCGCGAGGTTCGGGCAGCGCGCCTCCTGGCAGACCGTGTTGAGGCTCTTGTCCTCGACGAGGCGGGCGATCTCGGACTCGGATCCGGAAGGCGGCAGGCGCACCTTCAGCCACTCGGGCCGGGGCGTGACGCCGTAAAGGGGGCGGGAGTCCGCGCTCACCTCTCGAGTGTACCGGGACGGGGTAGGATGGCCCGAGACGTCATCTCAGAAACGAAGGAGGCCCCATGGTGTCCGTCGCGTCGCTCTGGCTGCCCATCCTGCTCTCCGCCGTCGCCGTCTTCGTCGCGAGCTCGGTCATCCACATGGTTCTCGGCTACCACGCCGCCGACTACAAGAAACTTCCGGCGGAAGACGAGTTCATGGCCGCCGTCCGCAAGCTCAACGTCCCGGCCGGCGACTACATGGTGCCGTGCGCCGAGAGCGCGAAAGGCTGGAAGGATCCGGCGTTCCAGGAGAAGTTCAAGGCGGGGCCGCGCGCGATGATGACCGTGTTCAGCGGCGAGTTCGGCATGGCCAAGCAGTTCATCCAGTGGTTTCTCTACGCCATCCTGATCGGGATCACGGCCGCGTACATCTCGGGGCGCGCTCTCGGACCCGGAGCCCATTACCTCAAGGTGTTCCGGTTCGCGGGCGCGACCGCGTTTTACGGCTACAGCCTTGCGCTCCTGCAGGCGTCGATCTGGTACAAAAAGTCCTGGGCGTCGACGCTCAGGAGCGCGTTCGACGGACTGGTCTACGCACTCCTGACTGCCGGCTTCTTCGGGTGGCTCTGGCCCCGCTAGAGCCCGTTCATCCACTCGCCCGTCTCCCTCTCGAAGACCTCGGCGAAGTGAGACACGAACCGGCGCGCCACCGCGTCGAGCGGCGGCGGCGGCGCGCCGGAAGTCTTCGCGAGGGACGTCACGCCGCCGTCCGCGATGCCGCAAGGCACGAACAGGGAAAACCGCTCGAGGTCGGTCGAGACGTTCAGCGCGACGCCGTGTGTCGTGATCCACCGCGAGAGGTGGACGCCGATGGCGGCGAGCTTGTCGTTGCCCACCCACACGGACGCCCATCGCTCCGGCGCGGGGCTGCGCGCCGCCGCGACGCCGAAGTCGCGCGCCGTGCGGATCAGGACCTCCTCGAGATCCCGGACGTAACGGCGCACGTCCTGCCGGTCGGGGGAGAGGTCGAGGACGGGATACGCGACGAGCTGGCCCGGGCCGTGGAACGTGAGTTTGCCCCCGCGGTCGGCGACGCGAAGCGCGATGCCCTTCTGCCGGAGGAAGTCCTCCGAGACGAGGAGCTCACCGAGGCCCGCGTTGCGGCCCACCGTGACGACGTCGGCGTGCTCGAGGAGAAAGAGCGTCTCGGGTCCGCCCGCCTTCAAGCGCTCGGCCGCCTGCTTCTGAAGCGCGAAGGCCGCGTCCCACGAGACGCGGCCCTCGGCGAGCAGCGAGACGACGTCGGTCC
>JBDTTJ010000309.1:0-3992 GCA_039930645.1 Acidobacteriota bacterium | reverse complement strand
CCACGTCCACGCAGGCGTGGGTCGACCAGCTCCGGCACGGGCGCCGGGTCGTCAATGGTTGGTTCACGTACGCGCCGGCGACGCACACGTGGGCGGAGCGGTCGCTCGCGGCCCTGCCGGTCCCGGGCGGCATTGCGCTCCTGCGCGAGATGGGCGCTTCGGTCGTCGCGATCGACCGCCGCGCGCTTCCGGGTCCCGCGCTCGCCGACGTCGACGCCCTCGCCGCGGGAGCTGGCGGGATCGAGGCGCGGGAGGACGTCGCGGGCTTCACGCTTCTCCGGCTCGACCGCCGCGAGCCGTGCTTCGTTCAGCCGGGCGCGTTCCGGCTCGTCTTCCGGGGCCGGACGGCCGGAGCCGCCTGCCGCCCCGACGGGCTCGTCTTCCGAATCGGCCCCGAGGAGCGCGACGTTCTCCTGCGCCCGCCGGACGGTCCCGCCGGGCGCGCGTCGCTCCGGGCGCCCGTCGCGAGCCCTCCGCCGCTGGGCTTCACGCTCTCGGCAGAAGCGCCGCCAGGCACGACGGTCGAGGACGCGCGGTCCGGCCGGATCCTCGGGCGGGTTGCGGCGCGCTGATCAGCGGCCGCGCACCGGGCGGTGGAACGCGCCCGTCACGAGGCGGTCGAGGAGCCTTCCGAGCGGCAGGCCCGAGGCCTCCCACATCTTCGGGAACATCGAGATCGGCGTGAACCCGGGCAACGAGTTGAGCTCGCTGACCAGGATCCGCTGCGTCCCGCGCTCGACGAAGAAGTCCACGCGCGCGAAGCCCTCGCCCCCGAGGGCGTCGAACGCCCGGGCCGCGAGCCGCCGAACCTCCTCGCGGGTGCTCGCCGGCAGGTCCGCAGGGACGACGCTGCGCGAGCCCGAGTCGATGTACTTGTCCTCGTAGTCGTAGAACTCGTGCCCGGGCACGATCTCGCCGGGCAGCGACGCCTCCGTCGGCCCGCCTTCTTCGCCCTCGAGAACGGAGCACTCGATTTCGCGCGCGTCGACGCCCTGCTCCACGAGAACGCGAGCGTCCACGAGGAATGCGGCCTCGACGGCCTTCGCGATCTGAGACTCCTCCTTCACCTTCGAGACGCCGACGGAAGAGCCCGCGCAGGACGGCTTCACGAAGACCGGAAAGCCGAGCCCGTCGATGCGCGTCGTGAGCGCCGCCCGCGACGCGGGCGAAGCCCACTCGGCGCGCGAGAAGCTTACGTACTTCACCTGCGGGAGGCCCGCGGCGCCGAACGCGGCCTTCATGAAGATCTTGTCCATCCCCACGGCCGACGCCGCGACGCCGCAGCCGACGTAGGGAACCCCGAGCGCTTCGAAGAGGCCCTGGACGACGCCGTCCTCGCCGAACGTGCCGTGGACGATCGGAAAGAGGACGTCGGCGCCGGCGGCGTGCCACGCCGAGAAGAACGAATCCACGATCTCCGCGGTCCGGGCCGGCCGGCTGCCGGGTTTCACGCCGTCGAGCAGCAGGTCCTTCGCCGGTCGCTCGAGCTGGCGCGCCAACTCGGCCTTGGAGGCCTGCGGCCCGTGCCAGAGCCCGTCCTTCCCGACGAAGACCGGGATCGCTTCGTATTTCTCGAACGGGAGGTTCTCGAGCAGGCACTTCGCCGACAGGAACGACACACCGTGCTCGCGCGAGGGCCCGCCGAAGACGACGCCGACGCGCGTCTTCGCCTTCACCCGCGGCGCCGTCACGGAATCACCCAATCGTCACGAGTCGGGCGGACTCGACGCCCTCGAGCCCTGCGAGGCAGCTCACGAGATCGGGCGCGATGCCGCCCGCCGGCGGGTCCACGCGCACGACCGCGGCCGCGCGGCCGCCGCTCCCGAGCGCGAGCGCGAAGTCGACGATGTTCACGCCCTTCTGGCCGAGGCACGTGCCGATGCGCCCGATGACGCCCGGAACGTCCCGGTTCGCGAGGACGAGCATCGTCCCCTGCGGCTTGAACTCGAGCGAGAGGCCGTCCAGCGAGACGATGCGCCCGTGCGAATCGCCGAACAGCGTCGCCGAGACGCTGCGCGTCCCCTTGGGCGTGTCGACCGCGACCGTCAGCAGGTTCGCGTAGCCCGAGGCCTCCTCGCGGACGGAATCCACGAGCGCGATGCCGTGCGCCTTGGCGATCGCGGCGGCGTTCACGAGGTTGACCTCCTCGACTCCCGAGAGGACGCCTTTCACCGCGGCAACGACTGCGGCTTTGCGCGCACCCTCCGGCACGCCCGCGAGCGTGACGCTGATGCGGGTCGCCGGCGCCCCGGCAGCCTGGCCGAGAAACGAGCCCGCGAGCTCCGCGAGCCGCATCCACGGTAGTGCCGCGTGCGGGTCGCCGCCCGCCGGGAACGGAAGGTTGACGGCCGCGACGAACGGCGAGCCCTTGAGGGCCTCGGAGAGCATCTCGACGGTTTCCACGGCGACGCGGTCCTGGGCCTCCACCGTCGAGGCGCCCAGATGCGGCGTGCAGATCACCTTCGGGTGCTTCATGAGCGAGAAGTCCTTCGGCGGCTCCACGGAGAAGACGTCCAGCGCGGCTCCGCCCAGCTTTCCCGAGTCCAGCGCCTCGACGAGCGCGCCCTCGTCCACGAGCGCGCCGCGCGCGCAGTTCACGAGGAGGGCGCCCTTCTTCATCTTCTCGAACTGCGTCGGACCGAGAAGGTGTTTCGTCTCGGCGCCGCCCGGCGCGTGGAGCGAAACGATGTCCGATTGCGCGAGGAGCTCGTCCAGCGAGACCGGCTTGACCCCGAGCTCGGCCGCGCGCTCCGGCGTCACGAACGGGTCGAAGGCGAGAAGCGTCAGATTCCACGGCCTGAGACGCGCCGCCACGCGCGAGCCGACCTGTCCGAGGCCGACGAGTCCGACCGTCTTGCCCTGCAGCTCGGTGCCGACGAACTTCGTCCGCTTCCATTCCCCGGCCTTCAGCGAAGCCTGTGCCTCGGGGATCCGGCGGAGCAGCGAGAGGAGGAGGGCGATCGCGTGCTCCGCCGCGGAGACGACGTTTCCCGACGGAGCGTTCACGACGAGGACGCCGCGCTCGGTCGCGGCTCTGACGTCCACGTTGTCGAGGCCGACGCCCGCGCGCCCGACGACGCGCAGCTTCTTCCCCGCCGCCAGGAGCTCCTTGTCGACCTGGGTGGCGGAGCGGACGACGAGGGCGTCGTAATCGCCGATCACGGCGAGCAGGGCTTCGCGCGAGAGGTCGGTCTTCACGTCGGCGGCGAGCCCCGCCGTCTTCAGGACGGCGAGGCCGGTCTCCGACAGGGGCTCGGCGACGAGAACGCGGGCGGTCACGCCGGGACCGGCGCCTGGGCGCGGAGAGCAGCGACGACCTCCTCGTGCGCCTTCAGGTAGTTCTGCACGGAGAGGACGTCCACGTCGCCCATGTGTCCGATGCGGACGTTCGTGGCCTTGAGCTTTCCGTAGCCCGAGCCGGTCGTCCACTTCGCGCCCTTGAGCGCCTTGTTCAGCTCCTCGGCGTTGACGCCCGCGGGCGGCGCCATCGACGTGACCGTCGGCGACTCGGCGCCCTTCTGCGCGAAGATCGAGAAGCCGTTCTTCGCGGCCCAGTCGGCGACCGTCTTGCGCATCTCCTCGTGGCGGGCCCAGCGGTTCTCCATCCCCTCGGCGAGGATGTGGTCGAGCTGGACGTCGAGCGCGTAGAGGAGCGAAAGGCACGGCGTCGTCGGCGTCTGCTTCTTCTGGGCAAAGGCGTCGATGTCGACGAGGTCGAGGTAGAGACCCCGGAACTTCTTCTTCTTCGCGGCGGCGAGCGTGCGCTCGGACATCGCGAAGAGTGCAAGGCCCGGCGGGAGCGCGAACGCCTTCTGGGAGCCCGTGAGGACGACGTCGAGGCCCCAGGCGTCCGTCTCGACCTTCGTGCCGGCCACCGACGTCACGCAGTCGGCGAAGACGAGGGCGTCGGAGTTCTCGCGGACGACCTTCGCGATCCCCGGGAGGTCGTTCAGGACACCCGTGGACGTCTCGCTGTGGACGACCGTCACGGC
>JBDTTJ010000308.1:0-3992 GCA_039930645.1 Acidobacteriota bacterium | reverse complement strand
ATGCTCATGACGCGCTTCGGCGCGCACGTGACGCTCGCGCACCCGGAGGGCTACCGCCTCATGGAGCCGTGCCTCGCGTCCGCGGCCGGCCACGCCGCGTCCTCCGGCGGCACGTTCCGGACGGTCTCTTCGATGGACGAGGCGTTCGAGGGCGCGGACGTCGTCTATCCGAAGAGCTGGGGCCCCTACGACCTCATGCTTTCCCGCGTCGACGCGAACCGCGCCCGCGACACGAAGCGGATGGGGGAGATCGAGAAAGAAGCGCTCGCGCGAAACGCCGGGCACAAGGACTGGATCTGCGACGAGAAGAGGATGAAGGCGACGCGCGGGGGCGACGCCCTCTACATGCACTGCCTGCCCGCCGACATCGGAGCGGAGGTCTCGCCCGGCGTCATGGCGAAGCACGTCGTGAACGTCGCGCGGGAGGCGAACTGGAAGGTCTACGTCGTGATGGCGCTCCTCGCGGCGGCGAAGGTCCCCGATCTCGCCCGCCGGCTGGAGGCGTTGTGAGTGAAAAGGAGACGAAGTCGATGAACGAGCTCGACAAGAAGGTCGCGGAGCTCGCGGCCCGGTACCGGCCGCTCGCGGCCGAGATTCTCCGGGAAGTCATCCGCATTCCGGCCGACTACGTCGACCGCCCGAAGGACGCCGGCGGCGACCCTCGCTGCGGCCTCTCGAACCACGAGAAGCCGAGGCTCGAGTACCTGAAGAAGAAGATCATCGAGGCGGGCGCCGTCCGCCGGGCCGAGGACGTCGGCTACGACGGCTACGGGAACCTCGTCTGGACGGTCGAGGATCCGTCGGACGGCGTTCCCGCGAAGGACAAGCGCGTCGTCTACTTCGACGGCCACACCGATACCGTGAACGCGTTGCGTCCGGCCTGGCGAGAGAAGATCGGCGGCGTCGACGCGTACGACGGGCTCGTGGAGGGCGCGGCCGTCAAGCGCGACTTCCTCAAGAGCGAGCTCGGGCACCTGCCGCCCGATTCCGAATGGGACCACCTCGTCTTCGGCCGCGGCGGGGCCGACCAGCTCTCGGGCGTCGTCACGCAGGTCGTCGCGACGAAGATCCTGCTCGAGCTCGCGCCGCTCGGCGCGCTGAAGGGCGCGATCGTGCGCTCGTACGCGACCGTCGCCGAGGAGGACAACGACGGCGGCGGGCCGCAGTACCTCGTGAAGAAGGTCCTGCCGGGCGCGGGACCCGAGCTCGTGCCGGACGCCGTGATCCTCACGGAGGGCACGGGCGATTCCGCGAAGGGCGCCCTCGGGATCTACCGCGGCCAGCGCGGCCGCATGCAGATCGAGGTGTCCGTCACGGGGAAGTCCTGCCACGGCTCGATGCCGTGGGAAGGGAAGAACCCGCTGGAATGGGCCGCGCCCATCGTCGCCGAAGCCGCGAAGCGCTACGACGCGCGCGACGGTTTCCTCGACCACCCGTTCCTCGGCCACGGCACACGCACGGCTTCGTGGGCGCGCCTCGACACGCCGAGCGACTGCGCTGTTCCCGAGCGGTTCGTCTTCCGCTTCGACCGGCGCCTCACGATCGGCGAGACGCCGGAGAAGGCCGTCGCCGACGTCGAAGGGCTCCCGGCCGTCGCCGCCGCGAGGGCCGCGGGGCTGACGGTCACCGTGACGGTCCCGACGTACGACGAGCCGACGTGGACCGGCTTCATCCTGCACAACCCGCAGATCTACATGGGCTGGCTCACGCCGGAGGATCACCCGGCGATCCAGGCCGCCGTCGCGGCGTATCGCGGCGTCGTCTCGCCGCACGTCCCGGACGGAGGCCAGCGCGGCACGCTCCGCAAGGAGCCGCGCGTCGACCGGTGGATCTTCTCCACGGACGGCGTCGGCTTTCCGGTGCCTAAGGACGACACCTCCATCGCCGTCCCGGAACGGAAGCGCTGGGTCACGTCTGGCGCCGTGAAGCATCCGGCCATGCTCGGGATCGGGCCCGGCATCGAGCAGAACACGCACAAGATCGGCGAGTGCGTGGACCTGCGCGAAGTCGTCCACGCAGCGGCGATGCTCGCCCGCTTCCCGAGCGCGTTCGTGGCGGCTTCCGGCTAGGGGACGATCCGCGTCGCCGCGCGCGTCAGCCGGTCCATGACCGCGCGGCCGATGCCGCGGCGGGGGATCGCCAGGACGAGAAGCTCCGTCCCCTTGCGGCGCGTGCGCAGCGCGGCGAACAGGTTCTTCGCGATCTCCTCTGGGGAAGAGCCGAGGAGAAGGAGATTTTGCTTCGGAAAGAGAGAAGAGAGCGCCGACGGGGCCAGGACGAGGGAGGCTCGGTGCGTCTGGAAGTAGGAGAGGAGAGAAGATTTTCTTAGAAAAAGGGTCAGGGGGCGAGCCGGTGCGTAATGCGTGTACTTCGTGCCGGGGCTGACGGCCGCGCTTCGGCGTTCACTCGAGTGCTCCGTCCTTCCCCGAAGCCCGGGAATCACCTTTCTAAGCTCTTCCTCCGAAATCGCCCCTTGCCGGAGAACCACCGGCCGCGGCGTCAGGGCGAGGACCGTCGATTCGAGCCCGTGCCGAGTCGGGCCGCCGTCGAGGACATAGACGTCCGGAAAATCTTCCGCGACGTGCGCGGCCGTCGTCGGGCTCGGGCGGCCGGACAGATTCGCGCTGGGCGCCGCGATCGGCACGCCCGCAAGACGCACGAGGTCGCGCGCGAGGCCCTGTGGCATGCGGACGGCAACGGTGCTCAATCCCGCGGTGACGGAGGAGGGAAGAGAAGATTTCTTTGAAAGTAAGAGGGTCAGGGGGCCGGGCCAGAAGCGCGCGATGAGCGTTCTCGCGAGGGCCGGCACGTCTCGAACCACCTTTCGAAGCATCTTCAAATCGCTGACATGGACGATCACCGGGTTGTCATGCGGACGACCCTTTTTAGCGAAGATCTTCGCGACCGCTTTCGCATCCAGTGCGTTCGCGCCGAGGCCGTAGACGGTCTCCGTCGGGAACGCGACGAGCTCGCCTCTCCTGAGCCGCGCGGCCGCCGCTCGCAGGGAGCGGGCGTTCGCCGCGTGGAGGTATTTGTTCTTGTCCCCGTTCTTCGCGCGCTTCACCACCGCATCTTAGCGGCGGGCGCGGCCGCTCAGCGCATCGCCTCCATGGGCGAGAGGCGCGAGGCGCGGATCGCGGGGTAGAGGCCGAAGACCAGCGCGAGGCCGAGAGCGACCGCCCATGCGACCGCGAGCCCCATCGGGTTCACGACGAGCCCCCACGGGAACTTCGGCGAGAGCACGCGGCAGAGCGCGGCGCCGCCGAGCGTGCCGGCGGTTGCGCCCATCGCCGCGAGGACGAGCGCCTCGAGGAGGAACTGGACGAGGATCTGACCGTCCGAGGCGCCGAGCGACTTGCGGAGGCCGATCTCGTACCGGCGGTCCGAGAACGAGATGAGCATCACGGACAGGACGCCCACGCCGCCGACGAGGAGCACCGTCGCGGCGAGGCTGGTGAGCACGACCCGCCATCCGCGCATCTCCTCCATGAAGCCCGCATAGGACTTCGCGGCCTCGGCCTCGAGGTCCTTGACCTCGACGTCCTCGATCCCGTGGTGGGACTGCTTCGCCCGCCCGAGAACGAGGGCAGAGACGTCGTCGAGGTCGCTCCGGCGGCGCAGCTTCACGGCGAGCGACTTGAGCTTGTGGCTCGTGTCCATGCGGTCCATGTACGTCTCGAGCGGGATCATCAGCCCGTTCGCGTCGAGGTAGATCTCCTCGTTGAAGATCTGGACCGGGGCCTGCAGGCCGACGATCCGGAACGGCACGCCCTCCACGAGGACGTCGCGGCCGACGGGGTCCGCTCCGCCGAAGAGCTTGGCGCCGAGCGTCGATCCCACCACCGCCACCGTGCTCCGGCGCTTGCGGTCGTCTTCCGTGAGGCCGCGGCCCGAGGCGATCGGCCGGTTCATGAGGAGTGCGTAGTCGGGCGTGAGGCCCGTGACGAAGATGCGCTCCGGACCGCCGGAGGTGCGCACGCGCACCCCCTTCG
>JBDTTJ010000307.1:0-4001 GCA_039930645.1 Acidobacteriota bacterium | reverse complement strand
GTCGAGCCCTTGTTGCCGTAGACGGCGATCCCCTGGTTCACGACGCGACCCTCGAGGTCCTTTTCCTTGCCGAGGGACTCCATGACCAGCTGCTGCAGGTAACGCGAGAAGAGGAGGAGCCGGTCCTTGTAGGGGAGGACGACCATGTCCTTCGCGCCGCGGCCGTCCGTCTCGTGGTGCCACGCGAGAGCGAGCATCGCGGCGGGGTTCTGCGCGACGTCCGGGATGCGCGTCGCCGCGTCGCAGGCGGCGGCCCCGGAGAGCAGGGCCTGTACGTCCAGCCCCTGGAGCGCGGCGGGCAGGAGGCCGACGGCCGAGAGCTCGGACGTCCGGCCGCCGATCCAGTCCCACATCGGGAAACGGTCCAGCCAGCCGTCCCGCGCGGCCGTTTCGTCGAGCTCGCTGTGGGCGCCCGTCACGGCGACTGCGTGCTTCGCGAAATCGAGGCCGGCCCGGCGGTACGCGTCCGCCGCGACCAGCATTCCGTTCCGCGTCTCTTTCGTCCCGCCCGACTTCGAGATCACGACCGTGAGCGTGGCCGGGAGTCCGCCCTCCGTCGAGGCGATCCGGGAGAGCTCGCGGGCCATGCCGTCGGGGTCCGTGTTGTCGAAGAAGAACGGCTTCAGCGGGTCGCGCGGCGATCCGAGCGCGTCGGCGACGAACTGCGGCCCGAGCGCCGAGCCGCCGATGCCGATGGCGAGGAGGTTCGCAAAGAGCGGCGCCTTCTCCGGGGCCACGCGCCCCGCGTGAACCGCGGCGGCGAAGTCCTCGATGCGCGCGAGCGTTCCGCGGATCTCCTCGGCCGTCCCGGCGTCCGGCGCGCGCTCGGGGGCCCGCAGCCAGTAGTGGCCGACGCGGCGCTTCTCGTCCGGGTTCGCGATCGCGCCCTTCTCGAGGGCGTCCATGGCGGCAAAGGCGGCGGGGAAGGCGCCGGTCACAAGCGGGTCCCTCCGCAGCGCGTCGTCCGCGAGGCCGGTCTTCGAGAGGTCGACGAGGAGCCCGAGCGTGGGGACGTGGAGCGACAGGGCCTGGACGCGGGGCCAGTCGTGAGCGGACATCGGGAGCCTCCCCCTCCATGATCTCCGATCCGGGCGGGCCCGCGTAAACTGCGCGCCTCATGGCGAAAGCGACCGGCAGAGGCCTCGCCCTCGGTATCGACCTTGGCGGTACGAAGATTCTCGCGGGCGCCGTGGATGCCTCGAACCGCATCCTCGGGCGCGGCAAGCTCAAGACTCCGTTCGCCGACGGTCCCGATGCGATCGGCGCCGCCCTGATCGAGGCCAGCGACCTCGCCCTCAAGGAGGCCGGCGTCACTCGGGCCGACGTTTCCTCTTTCGCGATCGCGGCGCCCGGGGCCGTCGACACGATCAAGGGGACGCTCCTCAGGGCCGCGAACCTCAACGCCTCGAACTGGAACGTCGTGAAGGCCGTCGGGTCGGCGTTCCCCGGCGCGGCGGGCCGCGTCGAGAACGACGTCCGCCTCGCGGCGCTCGCCGAAGCGCGGCTCGGCGCGGGCCGCGGCTCGAACCTGATGGTCGCCGTGTGGGTCGGGACCGGCGTCGGCGGCGCCGTCATCATGAACGGGAAGATCCACTCCGGGCACAACCGCAACGCGGGGGAGATCGGCCACACCCAGATCGACTTCCGCAGGGCGGCCCCCGGGAAGATCGACGGCACGCTCGAGGGCGCAGCCGCGAAGGTCGGGATCGCGGCGTACCTGAAGCGCCGCATCGACCGCGGCGACCGGACCGAGCTCGAGAAAGCCGTGTCGAAGAAGGACGTCCGCCTCAAGGGCTCGCAGCTGCGCGAAGCGTGGGAAGAGGGCGACGAGCTGGCCCGCCGCGCGCTCCAGCGCTCGGCCCGCGCCGTCGGGATCACGATCGCGAACGTCTGGAACATCCTTTCCCCGGACGTCTTCGTCCTCGGGGGCGGCGTCGCGACGGACGTCGGCCCGGCCTACCTCGAGGAGGTCCGCAAGTGGGCGGACGCCTTCGCCTTCACGCAGGACCTCGGGAGGATCAGGATTGAGCCCGCAGGACTTGGCGACGATTCCGGGCTCCTCGGGGCGGCCCTCTACTCCCGCGACTGAGTCCCGCTCGGTCCTTCTGGCACAATCGGGCTTCCATGAGCTGCACGGGCTGCTCCATCGGCACCTCCACGAACCCCGGCGGGAACTACGTCGGGGCGCGCCTCGCCGACGCCGAGGACGGGAAGACGACGCTCGTCTTCACGGGGGAGGTTCAGGTCAAGCCCGGCGAGCGCCTCATCGTCGAGACCGAGAACGGGCCGGAGTTCGCGGAGGTCACGACGACGTCTCCGACGCTCGCGCGGTCCTGCTCGGCGAAGAAGGCGCGCCGGTTTCTGCGCCTCGCCTCCGATTCCGAGTACGCCGACTACGCCGAGCGCCTCGAGCTGCAGCAGACCGCCCTCGCGTTCGCGGACGAGAAGGTGGCCGCGATGCGCCTCGACGTCCACGTCGTCAAGTGCGCCGTCGGCTTCGACCGCCGCAAGCTGACCGTCCTCTACACGTCGGACAAGAAGCCCGAGGTCCGCGACCTTTCGCGCGCGATCTCCGACAAGTTCGACCTCCGGGTCGACATGAAGATGATGGGCGTCCGCGACGAGACGAAGCTCCTCGGAGGCATCGGCTCGTGCGGCCTGACCCTTTGCTGCTCGACGTGGCTGAAGGGCTTCCACCCGGTCGCGATCCGGATGGCGAAGATGCAGGGGCTCACCCCGAACCCCGCCAAGCTCACGGGGCAGTGCGGCCGCCTGAAGTGCTGCGTGGCCTACGAGCTCGAGGGCGGCATCGAGGCCGCGCGCCGGATGGGCCACGGCGGCGACCGCGAGCGCCGCGAAAAGGCCACGCCAACCCCGCCGACCCCTGCGGCTCCCCCGCCTCCTCCCGCCTGAAGCCGGTTTCGTCCTTCGGGAAGCCCGGAATAGACTCCGGGCAACATCCGTTTCCCCTCCGCGTAGACACCGTATGAGGAGTCCCGACATGGCTTCCGCGAAAAGGCCCGTTTCCGGCGCCCCCGCCCCCGGCGAGGAGGGAGGTCCGCCCGAGGAGCTGGGCCCGCGCAAGCTCATCCGGCCCTCGCTGGCCGGCGTCATGCGCGACCACGGCTCCCCCCGGCCGGCCGGCGGCGGCGCCCGGCGCGTCGTCCCGCCCGAGCAGACGAACGCTGAAGCCTATTACTACCTCAAGCAGATGCAGTCCAAGACGCCGATCGTCGTCCGTCTCGTGGACGGCGAGGAGCTGCGCGGCTGGATCGAGTGGTACGACAAGGACGTCATCAAGCTCAACCGGGACCACGCCCCGAACCTCCTGATCCCGAAACGCTCCATCAAGTACCTCTACAAGGAGGAAGAGGAGCGCATGCACAAGAAGAGGCGGCGCCCGCTGCCCGGCGCGGGTCCCGGGGTCGACGGCCCCTAGATGACGTCCCTGCGGGATTGACGGCACGCCGCGAGGCGGGCATACACTCGCCCGCATGAACGACAACAAGCTCACCAAGGAAGCCCTCACGGCGTTCGCGGCCCAGAACCGCGATCGCTTCGAATCCCTCCTCAAGGACTTCGTCGAGCGTCCGACGGTCTCGGTCGATCCCTCCAGGAAGCCCGCCATCGCCGAGTGCGTGACGCTCGCCTGCGAGACGATCAAGGCCTTCGGCGGCGTTGCGGAAGTCCTCACGACCTCCGGACACCCGATCGTCCATGGCGTGTTCGGCAGCGATCCCGCCCGGCCGACCGTGACCGTCTACAACCATCTCGACGTTCAGCCCGCCTCGAAGCAGACGGAGCCGTGGGAGACGGAGCCGTTCGTCTTCACGAAGAAGGGCGATCGCTACTTCGGCCGCGGCACGACGGACGACAAGGGCCCCGCGCTCTCGGCGCTCTTCGGCGCGAAGGCGGCGATGGACGCCGGCGTCCCGGTGAACGTCCGCGTCCTGTGGGAGTTCGAGGAGGAGATCGGCTCGCCGAGCTTCGCCAAGGGGATC
>JBDTTJ010000306.1:0-4026 GCA_039930645.1 Acidobacteriota bacterium | reverse complement strand
GAGAGCTTCAGCATGCTCGGGGGGCCCGGTGTCACGATGCCCTTGTGGCCCTCGCGGAACCCGAAGTTCGCCCAGCTGAATGCACCGGGTGCCCCTGCGGGTTGCCACTTGTCCTCGACCTTGGGGAAAATCTGGTTGGCTTTCTGCGCCGCGGCATCGTTCATCTTGACCATCTTCGCATCCGCGGACTCACCCTTGACGTCGAAAACTTTTTTGTCGGCCTTCTGCATCTTCACGGTGGACGCGTCCGTGGCGCCGCCGGGCGCCGTCGAAGGGAAGCCCCGCGCCTCCGCGTTCGTCTTGCCCTTGAAGACCTTGTTCTGGAAGAAGTGGAGCTCGGCGGCGTTGCCGAAGCCCTTGTATTCGATCTGGACGTCGTACTTGCCAGCGGGAAGGACCGAGCCGTCGCCGAGCTTGACGGCCTGCGGCAGCGTGACGAACGTCATGTACGCGTTGACGGCCGCGGGCGCCGCGGCGGCCGCGACGATCAGGACGGCGGCAGCGAGAGTGGCCTTCATAATGAGTCTCCTCTTGAGACTTATTCTATGACCGTCCTCCTCGCCGCGTGCTTTTTCGTTTCGGGAGCCGCAGGGCTTACGTACGAGGTGCTCTGGTCCCGGCACCTCGCGCTGCTCTTCGGGGCGAACGCGGAGGCCGTCGGGCTCGTCCTGGCGGTCTTCATGAGCGGGCTCGGCCTCGGGAGCCGAGCCTTTGGGGGCTTCGCGGACCGGACACGCGCGCCCCTGCGGCTCTACGCAGCCCTGGAAGCGGGTATCGGAGTCTTCGCGCTCGCGACCGGGCCGCTCCTGGCGGCCGTCGCGCGGGCGTTTCCGGTTCTTGCGGCCGCGCTCGGCGGGGGCCCGGCTGCGGTGTCCGCGGCCAAGGCGTTCCTCGCGGCACTCGTGCTCTTCCCGCCCGCGTTCCTCATGGGCGGCACGCTGCCCGCCCTCGCGCTGGCGCTCGCCCGCGAGGTGGCGCGCGCGCCCAGCGTCGTGTCTCTTCTCTACTCGGTCAACCTCCTGGGAGCCGTCTCTGGCGCCGCGCTCACGGGTTTCTGGGCCGTCGAGAACGCGGGCCTCGCCGCCACGATGAGGATCGCGGCTGCTGCAAACTTCGCCGTGGCGGGAGCCGCCGTCGCCGTGTCGCGGCGCCTCGCGGCGCCTCGCGTCCCGGAGGCCCCGGAGGCAGACCCTGAGCCGCTCCCGCCGTTCGCTCGCGCGGCTCTCTACAGCGGGCTCTTCGCGTCCGGAGCCGTCTTCATGCTGAACGAAGTTGTGTTCACGCGGCTCCTGTCCCTCGCCTTCGGCGTGTCGTCGTACTCGTTCACCCTCGTCCTCGTCCTCTGCCTCCTCGGGCTCGGGATCGGCGGTTTCGCGGCTTCGGCGCGGGCGGCCCGCGGACCGGTCTCTCTCGCGACGTTCGGGCGCGTCCAGATCGCATCGGCGGCGTTCGCCGGCCTCGCGATGGCAGCTGTCCCCCTCGTGTCGCGCACGCTCGTCCTCGCGCGTCAGGTGCCGGGCCTCGGGTTCGGGGCTTCGCTCGGTCTCAAAGCGGCGCTGGCGGCCGCGCTCCTCCTTCCGCTCGCGTCGGTGGCCGGGGCGGGCATGCCTCTCCTCCTCGCGTTCGTCGCGGGACGGCCCGGCGGCGTCGGGACGTCGGTCGGGCGGGCATCGCTCGTCAACACCGCGGGCGCGCTCGCGGGCAGCGTTGCGACCGGGTTCGTTCTCGTCGGAGCGCTCGGCTCGCAGACGACGTTGCGCGCCGGCGCGTTCGTGAGCCTCGGCGCGGGGCTTCTCGCTCTGGCCGCGGCGCGCGAGCGGCCCGGGGCCGCGGCCGTTTCAGCGGCGGGAACGCTCGCGCTCGGAGTGCTCCTCGTTCCGACCTGGCCGGACTGGGTTTTCCTGCGGTCGGACACGTATCCGCGCGCGGCCCCTGCGGCGACGCGGCTCGAATTCGAGCAGCGTCGCCGCGTCGCAAACGTCGAGCGCCTGTTCTTCGAGGAGGGGCGCAACGCGACGGTCGCCGTCCTGCGGGGGCCCCGCACCCGGACGCTGGTCTCGAACGGCCACCCCGAGGCGTCGGACGTGGGCGACATGGGGACGCAGCTCGGCGTCGCGATCATCCCGCTCGTGCTCCATCCCGCGCCGCGCGACGTCCTCGTCGTCGGCTTCGCGTCGGGAGTCACGGCGGACGCGGCCGCGCGCGCGCCCGGCGTGGAGCGCGTGGACGTGGCGGAGCTCGAGACGGCGATGTTCCGGGCCGCGGCCCGCTTCGCACACGTGAACAACGGCGTTCTCGCGAACCCCAGGGTCCGGCTGCATCCCGTGGACGCGCGCAGCCTGATCGCGGCCGGCGGCGGCCGCTGGGACGTCGTCCTGTCCGAGCCGTCGAATCTCTGGCGCGCGGGCGTCACGAACCTCTTCACGGCCGACTTCTACGCGTCCGCGCGAAGTGCGCTCAAGAAAGGCGGCATCTTCGCGCAGTGGCTCCAGCTCTACGGCCTGCGCTGGGAGACGCTGCGGACCGTCTTCGCGACGCTCGTCCGCTCGTTCCCGCACACGGAGGTCTGGTGGGTGGACGGCGGAGACGTCGTCCTCCTCGGGGCGGAGTCGCCGATCGTGGCGTCGCGCGCGAAGGCCGAGGCGGTCCTCGCCGGGACGTACCGGGACGACCTGCGCCGGCATCTCGGGATGGCCGAGCCGGCGGGCTTCTGGGCGCGGTACCTCCTCGGCCGCGACGACCTCGAAGCGCTCGTCGCGGACGTCGGGAGGATCAACACGGACGACCGGCCCGTCGTCGAGTTCGACGCGCCCCGCGACCTCTATCAGCCGGGGGAGGACAACGCCGCGCGTTTGCTGGAAGAGAAGATCGCGCGCGGGCGCTTCTCACCGCCGCTCTCCGGACCGCCGCCAACGCGGGCGGAGACGTGGGCGGGCCTCGCGGGGATGTACGGCGTGCTCGGCCGCCCGGCACTCGCCCGGAGCGCCGCGCTGCGCGCCTTCGAGGACGAGCCGCTCGGGACGTACGCCCTCCGGGCCGCGCGCTTCTCGCTTCAGGACGGGGCCGTTGCCGACGCGGAGGCGGATCTCGAGCGCGCGCGCGCCGCCGGCGTCGAACCGGCGAAGGCCTCGGATGTGGAGGGACGGATCCGGGCCGCGCAGGGGCGCATCGAGGAGGCCGTGGCTGCCTTCGCGCGCGCGGACACCGAGGGAGCGCCCGGTCTCGAGCGCCTCGCGCTGCTGTCGATCTACGGCGACGAGACGGACGCGCTGGAACAGGCGGACCGCCTCCTCGCGGCGCGCGCGCGGGGCGCTCTTGCGCCCGGCGACGCGGCGCGGGCGGCGGAGGACCTCGGGCGGGCGGCGCGGACGCCGGAGGTCGCGGCGCGCGCGCTCGATGCGCTCGAGCGCCGGATCGGAAGCGACGCGGGTGTGCCGCGCATCCCGGTGCTGAAGGCACGGGCGGCGCTCCTCGTGACGGCGGGACGGCCGGCCGAGGCGCTGCGCGCGTGCCTCGAGGCCGAGGCCCTCTCCGCTCTCGACCTCGACCTCATGGCCACGCGCGTCAAGGCTCTGCGATCCCTCGGGCGGCACGCGGACGCCGAGCGCGCCGAGCGCGAGCGGGCGCGCTGGGCGGGCGAGCCGCCCCCGCGCTGATCAGGCCGCCTGGTCAGGCTGCCGCTTCGCGGTCCTTGAGCTGGAGCGCGTACAGGCGGGCGTAGAGCCCGCCTTTCTCGAGGAGTTCGGCGTGCGTGCCGGACTCCTTCACCTCGCCGTGCGAGAGGACGAGGATCCGGTCCGCGCGCACGATCGTCGAGAGGCGGTGGGCGACGACGAGCGACGTCCGGCCCGCGAGGACGCGCTGCACGGCGCGCTCGATCGTCTTCTCCGTCTCCGGGTCCACCGAGGACGTCGCCTCGTCGAGGATCAGGATGCGCGGGTCGCGGGCGAGGGCGCGCGCGAACGAGACGAGCTGCTTCTCGCCGACGGAGAGGCCGCCGCCGCGCTCCGTGAGCTTCGCGTCGAG